>NZ_JAAMWM010000006.1:0-102884 GCF_011067895.1 Campylobacter sp. CFSAN093249
ATTGCGGACTTGTTAATTCTGCTTAACTTGCCTATAAAATTAATAATCAGTTTTTTTAGTTTGTAATTAAAAATTTATTTACATGTAAAATTGTATAAAATTTGGAAAGTGATACATGGAAAAATTTATTGAAAGGTTGCTTGAAGAAGATATTAAATTTGAAAAAGATGTGAATAATGGTTTGAGTGATATAAATATATTTGATGCTTTGAATATTGAAACAAAAGAAAATTATCATTCTAAATTTATAGCTTATTTAATTGATATAAATAAGGATCATTATCAAAAAAATTTTGCAAAGGTATTTTTAGAAAAACTTGGTAAGAGTTTAGTAAATACGAAATTTGAAAATTTAAACATAGAAGATATAAAAAGCGTAGAAACAGAAGCCTGCATAAAAGATAATAGAAGGATAGATATTTTAATAACATTAAGTGATAAAAGATATATCATAATAGAAAATAAAATTTATGCAAAAGATCAAAAAAATCAATTGAAAGATTATATTAATTTTGTAAGAAAAAATATCAAAAATATAAAAGATTGTTATAAAAACATATTGACTATATATTTGCATCAAGATGAGTGTGCTAGTCCTAGTGATTATAGTTTGGGAAATTTTACAATAAAGACAAATTTGATTAAAGATAAAAATGAAAATAATGTTAGCTATTATTTGAAGATGGATTATATATGGATTAAGGAATGGATTGATGAGTGTATAAAAATATATGAAGAAAAATCAATCAAAGATCAAAAATTTATTCTTGATATACAAAACATTATTTTTACTCTAAATCAATACAAAAGTATTTTACAATGGTATATGACAGATGAGTATACTCAAAGAGATGATGTACTAGAATTTATTTTTCAAAACAATATAAAAATGCAAAATTTAAAAAATGCGATGATTTTATATAGATATAACAAAAATAAATCAGAGCTTAAAAATTTAAATGAAGAAAACTATAAGAAAGCTAAAGATATTATCCAGCATAAATGGAGCAACATCTGCGAATATATAATAGAAGAATTTTTTGATAGTTTTGAACACAAGGAAATTAAAATAGGTGATATAACTTTTATCGGCAATAAAATAGAAGAAAATCGTGTTAATCATGGTGTATTTACATTTTATCCTGTTGATTATAAGAATGAAAGCATATATCCATGTATATATATTTATTTTAAAAAAAATACTATGATATTATTGGTTTGACATTTGAAATTTCAAATGATGATGAAGAAGATATAGAAAATGAAAAATATAAAGAATGTTTAAAATTATTTAAAGATGTAAAAGAAGAAAATGTTAGAAAATATCAAAATCACTATTATTGTGATAAATTAATAAACAATGAAAAATTAGAAGGAGAATACGCTTTTATTTATTGGTTGATTGAAAATCAAAATTCTAAAAAAGATTTTATTCAAATTTTAAATGATTTTTTTATTAAAAAACCTATACAGGAAGCATATAAAGGTATTAATGATATATTAAATTCTTAAAAAATTTTATATAAAAGTAAAATTTGATAAAATACAAAATATTTTTTATAAAGGTTAAAAATGCATTTCACTTTGCTAAATGAAAAAGATTTTTTCAACCCATACTACCGCAAAAAGCAAATCATTCAAAATGAATTTGATATATTTAACAAGGCTTTAATGCAGTATTTAGAAAGACTTGAAAGTTCGCAAAGTGAAAATGAAGATTATCTTGTAGCTAATGCACTTAGTCCATTTTTAACCATGTTAAATTTCAAAACTCACATCAAAACCAAGCAAAAAGGCAAAAGTGAGATTGACTTATCCATCTCTAAAGATGAGTTTAGTAAAGACTTAGAAGTTCTTATTGAGGCTAAAAAGCCAAATTCAAAAGAATTTATCACTCATACAAAGGTAAATTCTAAAGCCTTACACGAGACTATTTTATATTATTTTAGAAATAGAGAGTATAGTTTTAGCTTAAAATTTATTATCATCACAGATTTTTATAAATTTTACATTTTTAAAATTAGTGAGTTTGAAGAGCTTTTTTATAAAAATCCAAGTTTTAAAAAACTTTTTGAAGAATTTTGTAATCCAAATTCACTTTTCAAAGGTAATACTGAAGAATTCTATAAAGAAGTAGCCAAACTCATAGAAAATTCCAAAGAAAACTTAAAAGGCTTTTTGATTGACTTGACATTTTTAAAAGACAAACAAAAATCAAATTTTAAAAACCTAGCAAGTATTTATAAAACTTTTCATAGAGACTTTTTGCTAAGTGAGTTTAACCCCAACGATGCAAATTCACTCAACAATGCTTTTTACAAAGAGCTTTTATATATCTTAGGGCTTTGTGAGAGCAAACAAAACTCAAAACTCATCATCGCAAAAAGTGAAGAAAGCAAAGAAGAGCAAGGCACTTTCTACACCGCTATAAACTCTAAGCTTAAAGAAGAAAATTTTGAAACCATCTTAAAACTTTTGATCTTATGGCTTAATCGCATTTTGTTTTTAAAGCTTATAGAGTCAAATTTGGTGCGTTTTAATGATGATAAAAATTTGAAATTTTTAAATTTCAAAAAAATCCCTGATTTTGACAAGCTTAGCGAACTTTTCTTTGAAGTTTTAGCCAAAGAAAAAAGCACGCGAAAGAAAAGCGAATTTGCTTATCTGCCTTATCTAAATTCTTCTTTGTTTGAAAAACAAAGCATAGAAAACACACTTGAAATTTCAAGCTTAAGCAATGACTTAAAGCTTTTTTACTATAAAAACACCGTGCTAAAAGATGATAAATGCAAGGCTAAAAAAGGACAAGTGGGGCTTTTAGAATACTTGTTTGAATTTTTGGATAGTTTTGATTTTGGTAGCGATGATGAGCAAAGCGAAATTTTAAGCCAAAAAGAACTCATAAGTTCAAGTGTTTTAGGAAATGTGTTTGAAAAACTCAATGGCTACAAAGAAGGAAGCTTTTACACGCCAAGCTTTATCACTTCTTATATGTGCAAAGAAAGCATCACAAAAGTTGTGCTTGATAAATTCAACGCTCAATTTGATCTTGATGCTAAAGATATAAGCGAACTAAGAAAGTCTTTAAGAAAAGAAGACAAAAAAGCACAAAAAGAGCTTTTAAACTCTATAAAAATTTGCGATCCTGCGGTGGGAAGCGGGCATTTTTTGGTTTCTGCTTTAAATGTTATGTTAAGCATTTATGATGAGCTAAATCTTTTTGATGAAGAATTTTATCTAGAAGTGCAAAACGATGAAATTCTCATCACGGGTAGAAAAGGCGAGTTTATAGAGTATAAACGCCCAAAAACACCTAAAGATAAAGCCCATCTTATCCAACAAGAACTTTTTTACACTAAAAAAGACATCATAGAAAATAACCTTTTTGGAGTCGATATCAACCCTAACTCATGCGAGATCACGAAGCTAAGGCTTTGGATAGAGCTTTTAAAACATAGTTTTTATCAAAGCTTTGATGATGAAAATTATCACGATCTTAAAACCCTGCCAAATATCGATATAAACATAAAATGCGGAAATTCTTTGGTATCTTACTTTGAAACAGGCAAAAGTCTAAGCCACTACCCTAACATCAAAGAACGCATTAACAAATACAAACGCATAGTAAAAGACTATAAAGAAGGCTTTTACATAGATAAAAGCCACATCAACCAAGAGATAAAAAATCTCAAAATTTCTTTTAAAAATTTCTGCTTTGCAGACAAATTTAAAAAAGAAATGAAAGGCTTTAACGATAAATGTGAAAAATACTCTAAAAAATACGGAAATTTCTTAGCCGTAGATGATGAAAATTTGAAATTCTTTGTTGGTGCGAATTTGACTCTTTTTGACTTTGATGAAAAAGAAGCCACAAAAGAATTTGCAAATCTTAAAAAAGAATACGACAATATCTTTAACCTAGAAAGCAATCATCCTTTTGAATGGCGTTTTGAATTCCCTGAAATTTTGGACGATGATGGAAATTTCAAAGGCTTTGATCTCATCATCGGCAATCCACCTTATATAAGAATACAAGGACTAGATAAAAATTCATCGCAATATTATAAAAAACATTTTAAAGTGGCAAGTAAAAATTATGATATATATATTTTGTTTATAGAACAATGTTTTAAACTTATCAAGAAGCAAGGTGTAATTTCTTTTATAATGCCTCATAAATGGTTTAATGCTGATTTTGGAGTAAATTTAAGAGAATTTGCAAAAGATAAAATTAGCAAAATCATATCCTTTGAAGAATTTCAAATTTTTGATGCTTCAACATATACGGCTTTACAATGGTTTGAAAACAATTCTTTGCATTTGAAATTTGTACAAGCAGACAAAAACATAAAGACAAAAGAAGAAATGTCGAATTTTATTTTTAACTTAAAAGAGGAAAATTTTAAAATGATAAATAATAAAAAATTATCCTCTTCATTTTGGAGTTTTGAAGAAAATTCAAATCAAGAAATTTTTTCAAAAATCAATCAACATATATCTGTAAAAGATTTATTTAGGGTTTTTGTAGGTTTGCAAACAAGCAAAGATAGTGTTTATTTTTTAAAAGATTGTCAAGAAAATAAAATTTCAGTTAAAGGGTATTCTAAAGAGCTTGATAAAGAAGTGGAAATAGAAAAAGAAATTTTAAAACCACTTTTAATGGGTGATAGTTTTCATAGATATGAAAAACCTATTTCAAATTCAATGGTTTTATTTCCTTATTGTGGACAAGATAATACAGATGTTAAAAAAATGTGTCTTTATGATGAAAATGAGCTTAAATCCAAATTTCCAAAGGCTTGGGAGTATTTGAAAGAATGTGAAAGTATTTTGAGGGCTAGAGAAAATGGAAGATTTGACAATGAAAAATGGTATCAATTTGGTAGAACTCAAGGTATAAATCAAGAAAATATAAGTAAATTACTTTGTCCTGATATTTGTAATAATACGCATTTTGTTTTAGATAATCTCGGAGAATTTTATTTTACTACAACAATTTATGGTTATGTTAGAAACGAAGAATATAAAAATTTAGATTATAAATATTTAATGGCTGTTTTAAATTCATCGCTAACTTGGTGGTTTTTACAAAAAACTAGCGTTGTGATGAGGGGTGGATTTTATAGGATTAAACCAGCTTATATAGAAAAATTTTGCATACCAAAAATAAATTCTAAAAATGAAAAATTAGCCGATGAACTTATAAATTTAGTCGATGAAATTTTAAAAGCCAAAGAACAAGACAAAAACGCAAACACCCAAGAGTTAGAAAATAAAATCAATTCTTTGGTTTATAAACTTTACAACCTAAACGAAGAAGAAATAAAAATCATAGAAGGGAAATAATGGAAGAACTAACAAAAGAACAAAGACAAATCATAGAAGAAGAAATTAAAAAAGAAATTAAAAAAGCTGATACTTTTTTAAAACCTGAATCAATTAACAAAACTATACAAGATATTATTGGAAATATAAAAGGAAATTTTAAATACCCAAAAAATTTAGAAGAAATATTATCGAGTATTCCGCAAAAAGTTTATGTATCTTTAGGAAAAGAAGAAATAAAACAAATTTTAAAATTAGATTTTTGTTGTTTTGTCGATAATGTATTTTACATTGATTTTGCTCCTAAAATAGAACCTTACGAACACAATCAAAATAAAACTGCTATCGAAGAGCAAAGAATAATACAATGCTCTTATGATGATTTATTGTATTTGTTTAAAACCTATCCTTTAATATTTAATCATTGTATATTTGATTATAAAATAGATAAGAAAACACCCATAGAACAAATCAAAAAACTTTCTTTTTTAAATTGTAATTTTAAAAAAGAAGTTTATTTAAATTTTCAAGAATGCTTAGATATTTTTCAAATGGATAATTGTGTATTTGAAGATAGGGTTACCATCAAAGGAAAATTTAACGATAATGTTTATTTCAATAATTCTATTTTTAAAAATTACGCTGATTTCCACGAGTGTGAATTTGAAAAAACTGCTAATTTTTATGGAGTGAGATTTAATAAAACTCCAAATTTTTCTCAAGCGATTTTCAGAGGAAATTTAAATGCTGTAAATGCGAATCTAAATTTTACTTTTGATGATTTACAAGAGAGAATCAAACAAGAATATGAAGATTTTAATAAAAATATAGAAAACAAAAAATCTTTAGATAAATTTGCAAATGATTTTAGAGATTCTTTTAGGACTTTTAAAAATGCCTTGATAAAAGATAATAATCTTTTAGACGCTTCAAATTTTCATAAATACGAGCTTTATTGTAAAGAGATAGAGCTAAAACAAAATTGGGATAAAAGGGGTGAGAATGTAAAAAATACGACAGATTTAGAAAAAAATGTTTCGAGAATTCGGGATTTTATGGATTTTTTACTTTTAGGATTTTATAGAAAGCTTTGTGATCATCACACAGACTTTTTAAAGGTTTTTAATAATCTTATATTATTAATTGCTTTGTATGCTTTGCTTGTTTTTGGTTTTACTTGGCTTCACGATGATAAACTAGAAGATACAAGAGCGATTTTAACTTTATTTGGATTTTTTGATAAATTTAGGCTTTATTTTGATATCATAAGTGCTATTTTTGTAGTTTTTGGATGCGGTTTTTTTGTTTGTAAATTAAATTCATATGAAAAGAAAAACAATGTCTCAAAAAAACAAAACATAAATTTTATATATATCATTGGTGATTTTTGGAATTTGACTAAAAGCTTATTTTTCGCATCCTTTATCTCTTGTGTTTTTTATGTGTTATTTTCATTATTTGGATTTTTTTTAAATTTAGATAAAGACTTTGGATATTCACTACTTATAAATACTTTGTTTGTTAGTTTATATATTTGTTTAGTTTATACCAAATCTTTGTTTTTTGGTAGATATGTGGTGCTTATCTTTTCATATATAGGATTTATTATAATGCTCATAAAACAACCTAGTGTAATTCACCCTTTGATAGGAAAAATCGCAAATGAATCTGATAAATTTTTTAATTACCCAAGCTTAATAGCGCTAAACATACTATATACCATACTTTTAGCTTTAGTTCTTTTCTCACTCCAAAAAACCGCACGAAAAAATTCCATAGTGCCAAGCTAAGCCTTAAACTTAGCTTGAAATTTTATCATCAGTCTTTTAAGTAGTATTCTATAGTAGAAACCACTCTTATAGTTTTGATATAAGGGGTGTTTTTATCTCTGTTGCTGATGCTAAATTGTCCTTGAGAAGCCTTTTTTATCTTGCCTAGATGGCTGTTTGAGTCTTGTGCGAATTTTATTGCTGCGTTTCTAGCATTGAGCGTTGCTTCTTCTATCATTTGTGGTTTTATCTCATTTAGCTTGGTGTAAAGGTATTCTATGTCATAATTATCGATTTTCGTTACTATACCAAATTTTGCAAGACTTGAAATTTTTTCTAGTATGCTTTTTCCAAGCTTTACATTTTGAGTATAGATGAGCAAATTGGCAGTGCCTATGTATCGGTATGCAGCTTGAGTGTCGTTGCCATAAGGATCGCTTAAACGATCTATGATATTTGGCGAGTTGTAGTTGATCTCATCTTCTTTTACGCCTTGTTCTTTTAAAAATTTGATGATATTTTCTTTATCTTGTTCTAGTTCTTCGTATAAATTTGTAAGATTGTTATTTGATCTTGTGAATTTTATAGGAAGTATCAAAGTATCCGCTTCGACTTCTTTTTGACTTAAACCCTTTACGCTTACACTTCTTTCAAGTGTTTTAAAATCGCTTAAAGCCTTGTTAAATCCAAAAGCTAGAATCAAACTTGCTAAAACTATGGCTAAAGCCATAAAGATATTATTTGTTTTCATTTTTTCTCCTTTATTTTGATTAGAAAATATATCATATTTGCAACCAATACGCAAGCACACATTACAAAAGCAAGGATTGTCGGCGTATTTGCGTTAATAGCCCCAACCACGAAGGAGATAAAACCTGCAAAACCAAATTGCACCGTTCCAAGCACCGCAGAAGCAGTTCCGCTATGTTCTTTAAACCTTGCCATAGCCAAAGTCGTGGTATTGGGTGCGATGAAACCGAGCATAGCGATACTTGTAAAAATACTAAGCTCAAAAAGCAAGAAATTTGGGTGAAAAAAGGCATTTGCAAGTAAAATCACAGTCGATATAAACATTATCATCAAAGCTTTTGCCAAAATTTTTTCGCTTTCGTATTTTAAAACCAATCTTGCATTGATATTTGCACAGATGACAAAACCTAAAGCATTTACCCCAAAAAGCAAGGCAAATTTTTGCTCACTTAAGCTAAAAAACTGCGTAAAAACAAAGCTTGATCCTGTGATATAAGCAAACATCGCCGCCAAAGCAAAAGAAGCACATAGTATATAAACTAAAAAGCGTTTATCGCTTAAAACAAATTTGTAGCTTTTCATCGCTTCATGATGGGAAAATTTTTTGTTTTTAAGATGAGGTGCGGACTCTTTTAAACCAAAAAGTATCATCAAAAAAAGCAAAATTCCCAAAGCAAACAAAGTCGCAAAAATACTATGCCATGAAAAATACTCTAGTAAAATTCCCCCAAAGGTTGGTGAAAGCATAGGAGCAAGAGAACTAAAAACCATCATCAAAGCAAAAATCCCTGCAGCTTCTTTGATCTCAAACAAGTCATTGATAATAGCCCTT
Source organism: Campylobacter sp. CFSAN093249 (assembly GCF_011067895.1). NCBI lineage: Bacteria > Pseudomonadati > Campylobacterota > Epsilonproteobacteria > Campylobacterales > Campylobacteraceae > Campylobacter > Campylobacter sp. CFSAN093249. The sequence continues at coordinate 8,677 of NZ_JAAMWM010000006.1, forward strand.
GCGATAACCACACCTGCACAACCCCCAAGTGCTTCAAAAAATCTCAAAGCGATAAAAGCATAAATATCATCGATAATCACACAAAACAAACTCGAAACGATGAAGAAAAATATCCCCACCAAAGCTGGAATTTTACGCCCAAAAATATCACTTAAAGGCCCATATATAAGCTGTCCTAAAGCAAAAGCGATAAAAAAACTTGCGATACTAAGTTGGGTTAAAAAAGAATTAGTTTGAAAACTTTGCTCCACATGAGAAAGTGCAGGCAAATACATATCTGTAGAAAGCGGTGCTATGCTTGACATCAAAGCAAGGATAACGATGAGTTTAAATTTAGCAAAGCCGTGAATTTTGGTGTGTTTTTGCATTTGTAATCCTAATTATTCTAAAAGAATGATTTTAACAAGTCAATCTTAGAATAATCTTTGTTTTTCTATGTTAAATTTAGGGAAAAATTCTAAGGAAATTTTATGCAAAATTTAAACCAAAATGAACAAATCAAATGCCCAAGTTGTGGAAGTTTTATCGATATCAGCACTGCTTTATATGCTCAAATTTTAGATAAAGCTAAGCAAGAAATGCTAAAACAAAAAAAAGAATTTGATGATGAGGTAAATGCTAAAAGAGCTGAATATACCAAAGCTTTAAATGATTTAAAAACTCAAAAGATAGAACAAGAAAAACTCATAAACGAGCAAGTAAGCCAAAAGCTTCTTTTAGAAAAGCAAAAATTTGAACAAGAACTTCTTATACAAAAGCAAAATTTCCAAAAAGAATTCAGCGAGAAATTTAACAAAGAGCATGAAAATGAAATGAAAATCATGCAAGAAGAACTCGAGAAAAAAAGCAAAGAACTTAGCGAGTTTTTAAGCATAAAGGCTGAAAATGAAAGGCTAAAAAGAGAGCAAAAAGAAAATGAAGAAAGATTGAAATTTCAAGCCAAAGAAGAGGCTTTTAAAGAATTTAAAGAACAAGAAAGCAAAAATTTGGAATTTGAAAGAGAAAAAATGCGTCTTGAATTTCAAAAAAGTACTCAAGAGCAAGATCTTAAATACAAAGAACTAGAAACGAATTTTAAAAGTGTAGCTCAAAAGCTAGAAGACGCACAACGCAGGATAGAACAAGGCTCACAGCAACTCCAAGGCGAAGCAGCCGAACTACTCATAGAAGAATACATACAAAGTGAGTATTTAAGCGATGAAGTAAAAGAAGTGCCAAAAGGCGTAAATGGAGCTGATTGTCTGCATATAGTAAAGGATAATTTTGGAAATATTTGCGGAAGTATTTTGTATGAGAGCAAACGCACTAAAGAATTTAATAAAGAATGGCTTGATAAGCTTAAGCTAGACAGCATAGCCGCAAAAAGTGATATAGCGGTTTTGATCACAAAAACTATGCCAAAAGATAAAGAAAAAACGCATTTTAAAGAAGGAATTTTGATCTGTACTTTTAATGAATTCAAAGGTGTTTTAGCAGTGCTTAGAGAAAGCATTATAAACGCTTATAAACTCAAAAATGCTTTACAAAACAAAGATGAAAAAAATCACATTTTATACGAATACTTAAATTCCAAGGAATTTAATACGCAAATCACTTTTATACTTAAAACTTATCAAAATATGAAAGAAGAATTAGAAGCTGAAAAAAGAGCTTTGCAAAATATATGGAAAAAAAGAGAAAGAGCTATAGAAAATCTAAGTTTTAATTCCACTGCCATAGTGAGTTCTTTAAATGCGATATTTAGCGACTTACAAGGTGGAAATTTGATAGGCGAAGAAGGGATTAAAAGTCTTGAAAATTTAGCCAAAGATGAGGATTAATTTTGGGCTAAGCCCAAAATTAATCATTCTCCTGGGAAGTGATTTGGATTTTTCCAAGGTCCGTATTTTACTTTTATGTATTCTTTAGGGTCTAAATTTTGTTGCGGTGAGGCAAAATACTCAGGTTTTAATGATGGGGATTTGCTATAAGCTGTATCAAGTCCTGCACGATTTTCTGTAGTGGTTATAGGCATTCTTACAAAACCTGTATTGACATAAGCTGCTATATCTAGCGCATCTTCATCGCTTAATATAGGATTATCCGCACTCGCACCAAAAGGCATGGCTGATTTTAAAAATCTTGCTAAAAATGGTATCATAGCCATGTGTCCACCATCAGGATAGATAAGTAAAGATGGATATAAATGTCCGCTACCTTGTTCGTAATTATCATTTTTTACCCCAAGTCCTCTTTCGCCATGACAAGCAACGCAATTTTCTTCAAAGAGCTTTTTCCCACGCACAGGGTCAGCTGGGCGATTTGGAAAATTCATCTTAGCAAAAAAATCTCCTTCAAGTTTTACACCGTCTTTGATACCATAAGCTTCTTTTAGCCATTTAAAATAAGCTAAAATTGCTTTCATTTCTTTAGAATCATTAGGAAATCTATGAGAGTCAGTTCCGCCCATTCCGCGAATTCTATCTTCAACAGAGATGATTTTCATCGTTTCTATGTCAAGTCTTGGATAATTGTTTAGGATATTTAAAAATGGAATAACATATTTTTTTGTCCCTGGCAAACCATTGCCGTCATTGTCCATGTGACAGGAAATACAATTTACTTCGTTGCTTGTCTTTTTTAGCTTGCTATAGGGTCCTAGAGTACTTTCTGTCTTGCTTAAAAGCTCTATGCCATAACGGATTAAATCCCCTTGCTTGCCTTTTGGAACATCATTGATGCTTAAATTTTTATTTGGCCATTCTTGCACAGGTCTTTTGGAAAGTTCCTTAAAATACTCTACTCCTTCCTTGTCGCTTAATTCTTCTCCTACTTTGTAATCACTCACGCTTTTAGCACTAAGACTCAAACTAAGACATAAGCCAAGCAATAAAATGTGTTTTTTCATGATTTTCCTCCTTTTTATTTGCAGTTCAAATTGATTTTAATGTATTTTTTCTTAAATATTAAGCATAATAAGAATAATTTAAATAAAATTAAATTTTAAAGTGTTACTAAAAGTAATATATATTTAAAGTATATAATTAATATTTATTAAAATTTTATGATATTAACTTTATATTAATTATTTAAATAATTTATTTTTTATAGAATTTAGATTTTCTTCTAAATCTTTGAAATTGCTTTCTAAATCTTTTTTTATATCTATAAAGAAAGGATTGCTTAAAGTAGCAATAAGATAATGATTTTCTTTAGAAAAAACGTGATTTAAAGTGAAATTTTTATCTTGAAGTTTGATATAAATTTGCTCTTCATTTTCAAAGCTAGGATTTTTGTTTGCACTTAAAATTTCGAGCAAAATTCCGCAAAAAAAGCGTTTATTTTCGTCCAAAAACTGAATATCATAAATTTTAAAATCCTTAAATTCAAAGCAGTTTTGACTTTTAAATTCTTTCAAATCCTTTGTAAGTCCTAATTTTAAAAAGTCTTTTTGGCTTAAACTTTGCTTTTTAAATTTTGCCCCAAAACGACGCAAAAATAAATTTAAAGCATTAATTTGTAATTCTTTTTGTGCGAGTTTTAGTTTTTTGGCTGTAAAACGAAAGAAAAAAACACCTACAAAAACAGCTAAAATTACTGCGATTAAGGCATCTCTTATAAAAACAAAGGCTAAAAAACCTACAAGTAAGGCTTCGATAATGCTTAGGAATTTTAAGATTCCTAAGCGTTTAAGTATATAAAGTCTATTATTTTCTAAGCTTTTTAAATCCATTAAGATTTTGCTTTTTCCATTCTTTTTCTTTGAGTTGGGTCAAGATAGCGTTTGCGAACACGCACATTTACAGGTGTAACTTCTACAAGTTCATCTTCTTCTATCCACTCTAAAGCTCTTTCAAGACTTAATTTTCTAGGTGGCACAAGTTTGATTGCATCATCGCTTCCACTTGCTCTTACATTGGTAAGATTCTTTCCTTTGATAGGATTAACATCTAAATCATTTGGACGAGAGTGCTCACCTATAATCATACCGGTATAAACTTTAGTTTGAGGCTCTATGAAAAGTACTCCACGCTCTTGAAGGTTAAACAAAGAATACCCTAAAGCCACGCCATTTTCCATAGAAATTAACGCTCCATTATTACGCTTTTCAACCGCACCGCTAAAAGGACGGAATTCTAAAAAGCTATGATTCATCACGCCTTCGCCTTTGGTATCAGTTAAAAACTGACTTCTAAAACCTATAAGTCCGCGTGCTGGAATTTCAAACTCAAGTCTTGTTTGTCCATCGCCTGTTGGCGCCATGGTTTTCATTTCAGCTTTTCTTTTGCCAAGTTTTTCTATTACCGCACCGCTAAATTCTTCAGGCACATCGATAACTAAATGTTCAAAAGGTTCTGTTTTAACTCCATCTTCAACTTTTACGATAACTTCAGGTCTTCCCATGCAAAACTCAAAACCTTCACGACGCATATTTTCAGCTAAAATAGTGATTTGAAGTTCGCCCCTACCGCTTACTTTAAATTTACCTTCGCCTGTGCTTTCGTATTTCATAGCAATATTAGTTTTCATTTCAGCTTCTAAACGTTCAGCGATTTTATTTGAAGTTACATGTTTTCCTTCAGTTCCTGCTAATGGTCCATCATTTACAGAAAATACTATGCTTAAAGTCGGCTCTTCAATGTGTAAAGGATCAAGTGGCATAGGATTGTTTGGATCTACAACGCTATCACCCACATCTAAAGCTTCAAAACCTGCTATAGCTACGATATCTCCACTTCCTGCTTCTTCGATGTCCATTTTTTCTAAGCCCATAAAGCCAATGAGTTTTGAAATTCTACCATTTACCTTGGTACCATCAGCTTTTGCAAGCATTACGCTTTGGTTTTTCTTCACAACCCCATTGAAAATTCTAGCAATGCCTATTTTACCTACGAAATTATCATACCCCAAAGTGAAAACTTGAAGCTGCAAAGGATTTTCATCACTACCACTTGGAGCTGGAACGCGTTCAAGTATGGTTTTAAAAAGTGGCTCCATATTATCACTTTCATCGTTTAGATCAAGCTTAGCATAACCATTTTTTGCTGCAGCATAAACTATAGCAAAGTCAAGTTGCTCATCGTTTGCATCTAGGGCTACAAAAAGATCAAAAATTTCATTGATCACTCTTTCAGGATCAGCAGCTGGTTTGTCTATTTTGTTGATTACAACTATAGGTTTAAGCCCTAAAGATAAAGCTTTTTTAACCACGAATTTAGTTTGTGGCATAACGCCTTCTTGAGCATCTACTAAAAGCAAAACTCCATCAATCATTTTTAAAACGCGTTCTACTTCTCCGCCAAAATCAGCATGCCCTGGAGTATCTATGATGTTGATTTTTGTACCTTTGTAATTGATCGCTGTGTTTTTTGAAAGTATGGTAATACCGCGTTCTTTTTCTATATCGTTGCTATCCATAACGCGTTCTGAAATTTGTTCTCTTTCACTAAAGGTGCCTGATTGTTTTAACAATTCATCTACCATAGTGGTTTTACCATGGTCAACGTGAGCTATAACTGCTATATTTCTAATGTTTTCCAAATTTTCTTCTCCAAAGCTAAATTTTTAAAAGCTTAAATTATACAAAAATTTAACTTAAACTACAAAGTATCAAAACTTGGAACACTTCTTGCTTTAAAAACTTATGAAATTAAAATTTTAAAAAGGAAGTTAAAATGTCAAAACCATTAAATGAAGAGATTTTTGTTGAATTTAAAAGTGATCTAGCTGAAAGAAAAAATGAAGTTTTGCTTCAAGTTTTAGAGCTTTTAGAAACTTTTAGATCAGATGAAAACGAAAAAATGGCAAGAATTTCAAGTGAGCTTACAGAAATTTTAGAAAATGAAGAAAATTTAGAGAAAATTTTAAATGCTAAAAATTTAGAAGAGCTTTTAAATATCTTAACTGCTTTAAATGAAGATAAGATGATTAAAGTATATGAAGATTCTTATTTGAAAGAAAAATTTCCTAATGTAATGGTAGATAAATTTTTAAAATAATTTTTTGAAGGAAAAGTGATGTCAAATTTAGCTCCGCAAAATGATGTTTTAAATCTTACGCCGAGTAAAACTTCTACTACTAGCAGTTCTTTTAGTAAAACTAGTAAAAATAAAGAACATGAAAGTAGTGATAGTAAAAATTCAACTCAAGATGATACGGAAAGTTTTTTAAATTCTTTGCTTAATTCTATCAATGAAACCAATGAATTTTTACCTGATCATATGAAGATCAGTCAAAAAGAAGTTGTTAATGAAGCGATGAGCAGACTTCAAAAAGGAGCTTTTGATGAGAGCGATAAGATAAGCATTTTCGAATCTGCTTCTTTTATGCAAATTCTTTCTTTGTTAGATAAGCTAAAAACAGATACAGCAGATGTTAAACTAGCAAATCTTTCTACTCAACTTTCAAGTCTTATTAAAACAGAGGCTAATTTTAATGCTTTAAAAGGTGCATCAAATCTTAGTGAGCTTTTGGACATAGCTAAAGATCTGGGCTTAAATGTAAAAAATATTAAAGTAGATCGTCTTCTTGATCTTAAAGCAACTTTTCCAAATTTAGATAAGGCTGATTTTTTTAAGGGTGCTGTGGATAATGTTTTTAAAGAAATCATCAATAATAAAATTTCCAATGTGAGTAAAAATTTAAATCACAATTTAGAAAATACAACTCATACTACAAGCACTCATTCTATGCAAAAAACAAATTCTAAAGATAGCGGTTCTTTGCTTTCTCAAACTTTAAAAAATTTAGATTCCATACTTTCATCCAAAGAAAGCAAACACGAAAAAAACGATAAAGTTAAATCAAAAATAGAAGAAGATACCACAGATGCTAAAAATACTTTAAAAAATATCAAAAATGATGAGTTTGCAAAAAATTTAACAGAAGAGTTAAATATAAAAGATAAAAAAAACCAAGATAATTTAAATAAAGAAAGCAAAGACTTAAACAAAGATTTTAATAAAGAGTTAAATAAAAATCAAGAAAAAAACAATTTAAATCAAGAAAATATACAAGATCAAAATAAAAATTTAAAGAACAATGATCAAAATTTAAATCTTGATAAAAATTTAAATAAAGAAATTGTTAAAGATACTCAGAAATTAGTTTCAAATTTAACACAAAAAGATTTTAATCTAAATAAAGAGCCTAAAAACAACAACAAAGAAAATAAAGATATAAAACAAAATTTCTTTGATCAAAAATTAAATTTTGAAAATTTAAATAAAACTCAAGTAGTTCAAAACAAAGAGAATAATGCAAATTTTAATAATAATACTACTAATAAAGAAACTTTTACTCAAGAGCAAACAAAAACGCACAGTGAAAATGTAGATAAAAATAGCTTAGATGAGTTAAATTCTTTAGTCAAAGATTTAAATAAAGTAACACAAAACAATGCTCGCAATATCACTCCTAAAGAAACTTTGCAGTATTTTTCACAAGATTTAAAAGAGGCTGTGGATCAATACAAAGCGCCTATTACTAAACTTAGTATCACTCTAAATCCTAATAATCTTGGAGAAGTGGAGGTAACTTTGATACAAAGAGGTAATAACCTTCATATCAATTTCAACTCCAATGCCAATGCAATGAATTTGTTTATCCAAAATCAAGCCGAGTTTAAAAATTCTCTTGTAAATATGGGATTTACTGGACTTGAAATGAATTTTAGTGATCAAGGTAAAAGAGAGCAAAATCAAAATCAAGGAAAAAATCGTAGTGGATATGGTTTTAAAGATGCTTTAGATGGAAAAAATGAAAGTGAAAAAGTCAATCTAGAGCTTGTTTTAGCGAAGTATTTTTAAATTGGAACACTTATTGCTTAAATAATAAAAAACTAAATAAAAAGGAGTTTATAATGATATCATCATCGGATTGGAATTTAAATACCACTGCTACAACTTCAGGTACTACTTCTTCAGGAAGTACTAGTGGAACAACTAGAACAGATTCAAGCAGTAGCTCAGGAATAGTGAGCAATCCAAATGCTACCTTAGATAAGGATGCGTTTTTAAAACTTCTTTTGATAGAGCTTCAACATCAAGATCCAACAGATCCTATGGATAGCGATAAAATGCTTACTCAAACTTCACAGCTTAGTGCACTTGAAATGCAGCAAAATACCAATACAACTATGCAAAAAATGGTTGAAACTATGCAAAAGCTTTCTGATTCTTTTAGTACAAGTATGAGTACTTCAGCTTTAGGGGCTATTGGTAAAATGGCAACTGTTTCAGATAATAAAATCAAACTTACAGGTGCAGATGAGCTTATCGCTCTTAAAATGTATTTGCCTGAAGATTCTGATGAAAACGGTGTTACGCTAGAAATTTATGATAGCAATAATAAACTTGTTTTCAGTGAAAAAAGCGATGCTAAATCTATTTCTCAAGGTTTATTTACTATGGAGTGGCCAGGAAGAAATAACGATGGGGTTTATGCAGGTGATGGTGAGTACACTGTTAAAATGGTTTATAATAATAAAAATGGTGAAAAAATCACTGCAAATTACGGAACTTATCCTATCGAAGGTGTTGTTTTTAAAGATGGTGTTGCCTATGCAAAAATGGCTGGACAAGAAGTTCCTTTTGATGCAATACAAGAAATAACAGATTATAAGCTTGGTTCATCTTCATCTACTGGAGGAAGCGGTTCAAGTGGAGACTCAAGTGGTGGTTCAAGCGATGGAGATTCTTCTGGGTCTGGATCTACAGAAGATGGCGACAAAGAGGAAAAGGCATAAGCCATGATGAATTCATTTTATAATGGGATTTCTGGAGTAAAAAGCAATAGCTTTGGTATTGATATCACTGCTAATAACATAGCAAATGTCAATACCACGGGCTTTAAATACTCTGATGCTCAATTTAAAGATATTTTTTATACTACCATAACAACCCAATCAACCAACCCTGCTCAAGGTGGTTATGGTAGCGGTGCAGCATCTTCTCAAGTTGTTTTCGAACAGGGTTCTCCTGTTGCAAGTGATGGCGAATTTGATGTGGCTTTGCAAGGAAAAGGATTTTTTGGGGTTTTAGGGGCTGATGGCAATGCTTACTATACTAGAAATGGATCATTTAGAAGAGATGCCAATGGATATTTGGTAGATTCTTATGGAAATTTTGTTTTAGGAACAATGAATCCTGCTTTTACTGGTATTAACTATAGCGATAGAGTTGCTGGGCTTATGGGGGATTATCTTAACACAGGAACTCCGGTAAATAATGGTTTTACTGTAAATTCAAATAATTCTTTCAGTATAGGCACAACCGCTTCTCAAGGGGCTATTAAAGTACCTGTGAATATGTATTTACCTCCTCAAGTAACTCAAAATGTAAAATGGAGTGGAAGTTTAAATACTAACACAACAACAGAAGTAGTTAAAGTAGATCTTGATCCTAGTAAATTTAACATTACAAAAACTGAAGATGGAAAATATGTAGTTAGTGGTAGTGTTAGCAAAGAAGATGTGTTTAGTGCTAAAGCGGGTGATAGGATTATTTTAAATTTCACTGATGATAATGGCGTAAAAACAAGCTTTGAAGCGACTTTAGATGAAAATCTAAATTTTAAAAGTAACGAGCTTGATTTAAAAGGATTGGATGAAAATAGCATCAAGCTTGATACAGCTCAAATTTCAACAGAGCAACAAAAAGCCAATAAAGATATTTTAGAATCCCCTATTTATAATGCAGATGGAAGTAAAAGCACTTTAAGGGTTACACTTGAAAGAGTTTTACCGCAAGAAGGCGATAATATACAATATAAAGCTATTGCACAAATTTATGATTCTAATGGCAATGCCGTAGGCAATCCGACTGAAGGAAATATGGTTTTTGATAAAAATGGTGCTTTGCTTCAAAACAATATTACAAGCATTGCAAATCCAAATGGTGGAACAATTAATATTGATTTAGGTTCTCCTTATGATGCTAACAAGCCTGGTTCGGGTTATAGTGGGATTTATATTAAACAAGGCGTCGAAAAAAATGTAGTTACACAACAAGATGGTGTAGCTGAAGGGTTTTTTGAACAATATAATATATCCGATGATGGAAGTATTGTTGCGCAATTTAGCAATGGTAAAAATGCCATAGTTGGAAAGCTTGCTTTATATAATTTTATCAATGAGCAAGGATTAGTTGCTATGGGAGATAATATTTTTGCAGCAACGGCAAATAGCGGTGATGCAAGTTTTATTATGAAAGATGGTCAAGTTGTTAATACAGCTAAATTTAAAGGCGGATTCTTAGAACAATCAAATGTTGATTTAAGCGCAGAGCTTTCAAACCTTATCGTAACTCAAAAAGCCTTTGATGCAAGCTCAAAAAGTATCACTACAAGTGATCAGATGATACAAAAAGCCATTAATATGAAAAGATAATTCTTAGGAATTATCTTTTTCTAATTTTTCAAAAATAATTTTAATTTCTTCTATGTCGCTTTCGCTATAATTATGGCTTGATTTAATATAACTTACTTGCTGTCCTTTTTCAAGATATAAAACCTTTTCATAGTCTTTTAAATTTATATGATGTTTTAGTTCAAGGTTGGTGTTTGTGTTAGGATAAAATTTTAAAAAATTATCCTCTCCGATATTTTCGGCTTTTATGTATATTTTTACATTGTAAACCATTTCATTTAAGAAATTTAATTTCGCATCAATTTGATATTTTAATTTTACAAGTTTTTTATACGAAATGCTAAGATGATTGTATTTTTTTATGATATCGTGATAAAGATTTGAAAATTTCATTTCTATGGCGCTAGGATTTTTAGTCTTTTGAAGTTTGATGATTTTGATTTGATTTTTGATTAGATAATCATAGTAATTTTGCATTTTGCTTATGGTGTCATCAAGCTTACTTTTTATTTTAAGGCTTAGATTTTTAAGATTTTCGCATTCTGTATCTGAGTTGTTTTCAATAGAAACTAGTGGTGAAACTACGATATTGTTTTTAAATTTTATATTGTTTGTTATGATTAGATTTTTTCTTGGATATAAAGTATTATCCGTTAGTAAATTGCAAATATAAATATTTTCTGCTTCTATTTTTCCACCCATGCAGTTTTCAACAAATACATTTTTAGCTATAATTGTCCCATTTTCTAAATTTTTTATATATACAGTGTCAGCTTGCAAAGTTCCTTTGTGTGTTGTAATAAAAATATCTTGTGCAAAAATTTCGCTTTTTGCATGAGTTAAGCCTTTGATACTGATATTTTTTCCATAAAGTTTTGTTGCTCCAACATTCCCATTTACTTTTATATTTGAAGCTTGAACATTTACAATACCTGATTTAATAGCATCATCACTTATATCAAAATTAGTGATTTCTAAGTTTATATTTTCATCGGTATTTGTTTTGATTGAACCGGTTGTTTTAAGCCCTATTTGTGATAATTTTAAATTATTTGCGATACAATATCCTGTATGATCTTTGTTTAAAAATCCATAATTGGCACTAAAATATTTAATTCTATCTTCTAATTCTTCTGTGTAAATGCTTTCATCTTTTATGATAAAAGGATTATCAAGAAAGGCTATTGGATTTAAATGAAGTATCTCTCCTCTTAAATTTCGTCCTTCTTTTCCAAGAATTCTATAAATGTATTCAAAAAGTAGCTCATTTTTTTCAATAGGTTTACAGTAGTTTCCTTCATCATAGTTAATATTTTCGTCAAAACATTCTTCGTTAACATCTCTATGATAAATAATTTCATCACTTTTATGTTCAATCTTATCTACACCTTTGGCAATTTCAAGCTCTATTTCTTTAATAGATGGACTTTTTTGTATTGATAAGATAAAATCATCAATCTTGTCAAATAAATTTTTATCAAGTCTTAAGATTAAAAATTTTTGTTTGATCATTATTTTGTAGATATTTTGCAAAATATCAAATTTTAAATTAGGATAATATTTAAAATTTTCTGTAAGGTTGATACTGGCTTTTAGATGGGTTAGGTTGGAGTTGGATCTAAGTTTGACTGTAAAAGGAAAACTTTGGGTTTTTGGGTAAATTTCTATAAGAAATTTTTGCACTATGGTATTGTAGTTTTTTACAAAAAAATCATCTGCATAAAATAAGTCAAAATCCTTTCTTTCATAAGTTTTTGTTTTTGCTGGTTTTACACTAGAACACAGAAGTTTAAAATCTATAACTCTAAAATCAAGAATTTGTTCTGTGTTTGCTTGTTCATGATTTAAACTTTCAAAAGGATTGAAAGTTTCTAAGGTTTTTACTTGAAAATTCATCTATCCCCCCCCATATCATTTTTTTGAGTCGTGAAATGGTGATTTTGTAGTGCATCTTCAAAAATAGCATTGAATTTTTCGAAATTTTGATTCAAATCAAAATAATCCAAATGAACTAAAATTTGCCCACATTTTTCGCACTTTAAGGTATTTTCTTTGCTAACAAGCTCTTGATGTATAGTCTGTGGAACTGCATGGATACGCAAAGAACAATTGCAAATATAATCATGAGTTTTTTCAGCTCTTAGGTCTTGTTTGATTGATTTTAGTTTTATGTATTGTTCTAAGGTATAATGGATTTCTTGAAGGTGTAGGGTTTTTTTTGTAAAATTAGCTATCCATAAATCTTCATTAGCAAAATGATCTAAAATCCAATCTTTGGTTAATATGGAAAGTTCTTGAGACATTTTTACAATATCATTTGAGTGTTCTAAAAGCTCTTTAGTTTTTTCTACTAATATTTGATGAGATTTTTTATGTTCTTCAATTAAAGGAAAATCAATGCTTTCCATAAATTTTTCTTCATCTTTAAAATGAATTTTGATGTATTGAAATAGCTTTACAAGAATTTGTTTTAAATCATTTTTGTGTTGTGTATTATTATCTTGAATGTTTAGAGCTAAATCATTTGCAAGATTGGTAATTTCAAAAATTAGTTCGTGTTGTTTGTCTAATTGCATATTTTTAATGCTAAAATCTCTACTCCATTTAACTTTCATATTTTTTCCTTGCGATATAAATTATTTTTATATCGTATTTTTAGAGAATAAAATAATAGTTTTTATAAATAAATTTTAAAAAATGTATAAAATTTTAACCAATTTATTATTTATATATTATTTTTTTAGTTTTATAATTCTCAAGGCTTTTTAAGTATATTGTGATATAATTTTAGAGCCTTTTCCTAGACCTGTGCAATGCTATTTTTAAGCACCGCTTCAGGGTGGGAACACAGCAGAGCACTTGATTTTAGTGTGTGCCGCAGTTATCTGGGGAAGGGTTTTATTCATTTTAAAATTCCCTATTTATTTTTCAATCAGGCTAGCTTTTTTATAAATTAAAAATTTATTTAAAAATTATAATTTTAAGATTTATTAAAATATTAGTTAACTAGAATTTCATTACCAATATCAAAAGATAAACAATGGATAGAAAGAAAATTCCCTTGTTGGTGCTGCGTATTTTATTGCAGCTGTGTTTTGGCCTATACCTACTCCTTGTAGGTTTGGAAGATAATTCTTGGCATTTTCTTGGGCTTTTTATTGCTGTGATTATGGCAGTGATTTTACAAGTAATGCCTTTGGGGCCTGTTTGTATGATAGCTATTGCCATAGTAGCTCTTAGTGGCATTACCACTACCCAATTGAAAATCTAAGTAAAATTTACACCAAAGCTACTTCGAAAACTTCTACGCAACAACTTATTGATGAGACTAAAATTTCCTTTAAATACTTCAGTACTTGATTTTTTATATCAAAAGAGTATAAGATGAAAAGGTAAATACTGCTATATCAAATTTAAAATCTAAAACGGGTATAAAAGACGCTTTAAGTGGTTTTTCAAATTCTTTTATTTAGCTTATAGTTATTCTATTATTGTGGCTCGTGGAGTTATTAAAACAGGACTTGGAGAGCATTTGGCTTATCATTTTATCAGTATTCTTGGTAAAAAAACCTTAGGTATTGCTTATTCTATAGCTTTTTGTGAAACTATTTTAGCTCCAGTTACTCCTTCAAATACTGCAAGAGCAGGGGCTATCATAAATCCTATAGTTCAAGTTATTGCAAGAAGTTTTAAATCCACTCCTGAAGATGGAACACAAAATAAAATAGGCACTTATCTTTCTTTGGTAAATTATCAAGAGCCAATCCTATTTCATCAGCTATGTTTATTACAGCTACAGCTCCAAATCCTTTGGTGCTTTATTTTCTCTCTCCGCTAGAAATTAAATCCACGCCTAATGCTTCTACTTTTGCTAAAGATAAATTAAAAGAACTTGTAAAAATGAAAAATAGTGAAAAAATCATTCTCAGTGTTTTTGTCTCGCTTTTACTTTTATGGGCTGGAGCTTTGGGCTTGTTTTTTTGGAATTTCTCTTGATGCGACTAGTGTGGCTTTGCTTGGGTTGTCTTTGGTGTTGATTAGTGGAGTTTTAACTTTTGGGGAAGTTTTGGCTGAAAAAGCTGCTTGGAATACTTTAGTATGGTTTTCAGCTCTTGTAATGATGGCAACTTTACTTGGCAAACTTGGCGTTACACAGTTTTTAGCTGAAGCTTAAGGTGAATTTGCTTCTGCTATGGGACTTGGGGAAATTTCTATTATGATATTTTTAAGCCTTGCTTTTTTTATATACACACTATTTCTTTGCTTCCATTACAGCTCATATATCAGCAATGTTTTTTGTTTTTTATAGTGCAGCTTGCCTTAGGAGCACCACCACTTTTTTATGCTTTTATTATGATAGCTTCAGGTAATGTTATGATGGCATTAACTCACTATGCAATAGGAACAGCTCCTGTTATTTTTGGAACAGGCTGTGTAACTCTTAAAAAATGGTGGAGTACAGGTTTTGTGATTTCCATAGTTGATATAGTAGTGATGATAGCTGTTGGGCTTGTTTAGTGGAAAATTTTAGGATTTTATTAATAATTTCTAGGAATTAATTCCTAGAAATTATTCTATAAAACCACTTGCTATGACTTTATCATGATCATAAAAGACTGCCATTTGTCCGCTAGCAAGCCCATAAACAGGATCTTTTAGGATGATTTTTGCACTTTTATCTTCATAAATTTCTACCTTGCAAGGTGTGGATTTTGAACGATAGCGGATTTTTACTTCGCAATCAAGCTCTTTAGCGTCTATAAAAAGATTGATATTTTTTAGGTTAAATTCACTGATTTTAAGCTCTTCTTTTGTTCCTACGATGATTTGATTTTGCTTAGGATTGATTTTTAAAACAAAATGTGGCTCATGTGCTCCACGCACTTCAAAACCTCTTCTTTTGCCTATGGTATAGTGCATATAGCCCTCATGTTTGCCTACTACTTTTCCGCTACTATCTAATACTTCTCCAGGAATTTTTGTATCCATAAACTGATCTAAAACTTGCACATAAGTATCTTCAACAAAGCAAATTTCAGAACTTTCCTTTTGGGTGGCAAAAGATTTTAAAACCTCTATAGTGGAAGCAAATTTTTTCACATCTTCTTTTTTCATTTCGCCTAGCGGAAAAATAAGATATTTTAAAGCTTCTTTATCTGCACTGGCCAAAAAATAGCTTTGATCCTTGCTTTCATCTACTGCGGTTTTTATTAAGTTGTTTTCAAGTCTTGCATAATGCCCTGTGGCAAGTTTTTCACAACCTAAACTTTTAGCAAATTCTAAAAGTTTTCCAAGTTTGATAAAACGGTTACATAAAGCGCAAGGATTTGGTGTTTTACCCTCTTTATAAGTATCCACAAAAGGCATGTAAACTTTGTTTTTAAAATCTTCTTGTAAGTCTAAAATATGATAAGGAATTTGCAAAAAGTTTGCAACTTTTTCTACTTTTTTGATATTTTCTTCGTGATAATTTGGTTTGCCATGAAGTTTCATATAACAACCTATAACTTCATGACCTAAATTTTTAAGTTTATAAGCAGTGACTGTACTATCAACTCCACCGCTCATAGCGACTAGAATTTTCATTAAATTTCCTTTAAAGTATTAATTATAAAATCCAAGTCGTCAGTGATTTTATACTTTAACTCATCTCCTTTAGAAATCACTTCAAGTTTGAGTAAAGAATTTCTGACGAACTCATCAAAACCTCGCCAAAATTCACTCCCAAACAAAATAATAGGAACATCTTTTTTAAATTCTAACTGTTTTAATGTAAGAATTTCACACAATTCATCAAGTGTTCCAAAGCCGCCTGGGAAGATCACAAAAGCTAGACTCTTTTCAATAAGAGCCATTTTGCGTATGGCTAAGCTCTCAAAAGTAATATTATATTCTACAAAATCATTAAGTTTTTGCTCGTGAGGTAAAAATATATTAAACCCTACAGAACTCATTGAATTTGTATTATTTTTTTGTGAAAAAGCACCTTCGTTGGCTGCACGCATAATACCACCACCTCCACCACTTATCACACAAAAACCATTTTGAACACATTTTTGTGCCAAAATTTTAGCCTGCTGATAATAAAAATTATCTTCTTTAAGTCTTGCTGAACCAAAAAAAGTTACGGCATTTTTTAGGTTTGGTATGTTAGCAAATTTTTCTAAATCTTGGCTTATTTTTTCATTCATTTTTCAACCTTTAGTTAAAATAAATTCCATTCTAGCTAAAAATTTATAATAAGTTCTTTATTATATAAGTTTTAATAGGTTTATTTTATTAAGATTAGGAATTTAAAGACTTTTAAATCCTTAAGCTTTAATATCTATACTTTTTTGTGCAGTATTTTGAGAAATAATTTTGTTAAATTCTCCTGTGTTATCATCACTAAATTTCATACCAAAAAGAAGTTCTAACTCATCGCTTGTGCCAAATTTATTTTCCAGTAGCTTTTTTAAAAGCTCATTCATTTTATTATCATCTTTATAGGTTTCGCTTGAACTTTGCGCTTGTATAGGTTTAAATGACTTTTTTTTGTCTTCTTCTGAAGTTTCTTTGTTATTTGTATTTTTTGTAGGATTGTTTAAATTTTCTTTTTGTTCTAGTATTTTTTGTTTAAAATCATCAATGCTCATATCTGAATTTAATAAATCAAAAAGCTTAAAAATATCTCCTTTAAAATTCATACTATTTTCACTTATGAATTTGTTTAAATTATCAATTTCACTTTGACTCATAGTTTTATCAAATCCTTGCATTTTGCCTAAAATACTTGTTTGTCCTTCGATAAAATAGTTTTTTGCTTGAAATCCAGTAAAGAAAGTCATAAAAATACCACTTTTTGTTATAGTTTTATCATTATTACTATAAGGAGTAGGATCTATTAAAGAATATTTAAAAATATCACTTTTATCATCAAGTG
This sequence comes from Campylobacter sp. CFSAN093249, assembly GCF_011067895.1. Lineage (NCBI taxonomy): Bacteria > Pseudomonadati > Campylobacterota > Epsilonproteobacteria > Campylobacterales > Campylobacteraceae > Campylobacter > Campylobacter sp. CFSAN093249. The sequence goes on from NZ_JAAMWM010000006.1 coordinate 25,944, forward strand.
AGAAAAAAGTCATTATTTTTATATTATGGGAAGTCGGAGAGTAATTTTGATAATTAGACATAAAATCTTTATACTCTTTATCATTTAAATTATATTTTTTATTTATCTCCAAAGTATTTTGATTAAATTCGAAACCTTGTGGTATTTTTACTAAGTCTTCTTTTGTAAAATTGATTTTATTGTTTAACTCATCATTTAAAAGTTGTGAAAATACTTTATAAGCATTTCCTATACTTTTTGCTATATCAATATTAATATAACTTGATAATAGACTTTTTGTTTGAATATTAACAAAATTTTCTATATCTTTAGCATAAATCTTATAATCTTTTGGTAAGCCTGCAGCTTCGTTAAAATCGCTTGTAAAAAAGCCATCTTTATCTACGCCATATCCTAGCATTTTACTTACTGCCCTAGATTTATCGCTTACAAGGCTTGAGTTATCATTTGCAACATTAGATGATTTTATATTTGAAGTATTATTACTAAAAGTATTTGTGTAATTGTAGCTTGAATAAGAATTTATACCATTAATCATTTTTACCTTCCTGTAAGTAAAGTTTTATTTATAAGATAAATCGGCAAAAATGATTTTTTCATAAGTTTTTTATCTTCTAGCTCTAGCAGTCCAGCCACCAAGATTACTTTCAAATTGAGTTTTATATTTCATAGTTAATTCTTTAATAACCTGATTATTATTTAAAATCTCACTCGAATTAACTCTATGCAACCCCGTTTGTCTATCAAGTAGTGCAACACCATAGTTAAAAAGAACATAAGGTTTTCCCGAGCTTGATATTGCGATATTTCTTTTTACTGTATAACCTAAAAATGTATTTGAAAAAGTGTTATCGCCAGTTACGGTATAAATGGCTACCAACTGTTTATATGTTGTTGTATTATCTGGAATAGCTAATGCTATATATTCAGAATTTCCAAGTTTGCTTGTAAGAACTTGATATCCACCCTTAACTTGTTTCATCTCATCTAAATTAAGAGCCTTAACTCCTTGAGAATTATCACTTAAAGCACCATTACTAACCTTAGCTAAAAAATCCCCAGCAAAAGCAGAACTTGTAAATAAAGAACCCAAAATTAAACAATTTACTAATTTTTTTAACATATAATTCTCCTTTTCTTAACTATTTTACTCTTTATTTGAATAATATCATAAATTATATATTAAAATCAAATTTTTTTATTTGGAACATTCATTGCTTTAAAAAAATTTTTTAAAATATTTAGAAAGGTAACAATGAAAAAGATTTATTTAACATTTATGGTTTTAGCCAGTTGTGTTTTTGCTAGTGATGAACTAAATATAGACAGTTTGTTTAAAAAGCAAATAGGTTTAAGAAGTATTACAAGCTTTTCTTTACTTAGCACAGGAAATGCAAACTCGTATTCTCTTTATCCTAATATAACAATAGGCGGAGATCCTACAATTTGGAATGATACAAAGCAAGTGTTTTTAACTCAAACTTTCATTTATACCATAACACCTAAGTTTGACATACTTATTTCAGGGGGCGGAAGTTATGCAAGACAAGAATATACAAACTTTTTTACAAATGAGTATTCTAGTAAAAACAGAATAGGTTTTGATAGTTTATGGCTAGGTTTTATTTATACAGGCGATAGCATTGCAGATTTAATTCCACAAATTACCTTTCAAGCTGCAGTCGTTCAAAGAGAAAAAGCAGTCAATCAAACCAAAAACTTTTATCTAAAATCACAAAGCTTACAAGCTAGTTTGAGGGGATATAGCGATCCTGTAGTTTATAGCATTTATACCGTTTTGGTTATAATCAATCAAGAAAATTTAAAACCCTTAAAATAGAGTATGGAAATAGTATTTATGTGGGTGGGGATTTATCTATTATTCTAAGTCCTAAAATTACTTTAGATTTAGGAGCAGAGCAAAGATTTCAAACCGAGCAAAAAATTAATGGTTATCAAAATTCTGAAGTGCGTTCTATTCCAACTTTAAGTTTAGGTTCTACTTATAGCATTAATTCAGATACCGCAGTTTCTGTTAATGCTAGTTTTGGAGGAAGCTCTGCTTCTCCTGATAGCATATTTGGGATAAGCTTATGGAAAAAATTCTAAAAATTTTATTATTTTTACCCATTCTTACTTTGAGTGCAAAAGCGGAATGGGTAGTTAAATCCTATCAAGAAATTAAAAACGAAAGAGTAATAAGGCAAACTTACGAGCAATCTTGTGGGGCTTCATCTTTGGCAACTTTACTCAATATACTTGATGATAAAAAGTTTGATGAACTTGAACTTTTAAAGATTATGAGCGGACAAGAACTTTATACGGATATGGTAAGCTTTGCAGATTTAAGCGATGCAGTTGAAAAACTGGGCTTTCAAAGCAATTCATATCAAATCAATAGAGAAAACTTGGATAAACTTGTAAATATTCCAATGCTTGTAAAAATTGAAGATGATCCGCGCTTTCCACATTTTGTTATAATTGTCAATCATAAAGGTAATTATTTACAAGTGCTTGATCCAAGTCATGGAGAATATATAAGTTCTAAAAGTCAATTTTTTAGTATTTGGGATAGATATAATAAAGGTGGTTATGCTTTAATTGTTGCTCCTAAAAAAGAGCTAAAACCTTTTAAGTTAAATACTCCAAAATCTTTACATTTTGATTTTAGCCCTTTTAGTTTGTTTTAGTTTTAATTCGTTTATATTTATTATTCTTAATTTGTAGGCTAAAACTTTTTATCTTAGTTGTTCTAATCTTTCTTTTTTAGAACCAATTTCTGTAATTTGAACGCCGAAGTTACCATCGACAATTACTACCTCGCCATAAGCAATTCTTTTATCCCCAATTAAAATTTCAAGCGGATCGTTTGCAAGTTGATTAAGCTCCACAACTGAGCCTATATCCATAGTTAAAACATCTTTTAAAAGCATTTTTTTATTGCCTATACGCACACGAACAGGCAAACGCACATCCATGATAAGATTGATATTTTTAAGCTCTTCGCTAAGCATTATCGCTTTTTCTTCAGTATTGTGATTAGAATCAGTGCTTGTATTTCCTGTTTCAGCAGGTTTCCCGCTTAGGATGTTATGGAGTGTTTGATCCATGGCTAAAGAAACTTGTTCTTCTAAATCGCCTATTTTTACATCATATAAAAATAATTTTTTAAAATCTTTAAAATCTACGCTTTCAGGCACAAATTCACAAGATTCTATGCTAAAATCCATTTTTGGAATGTCTTTTTGGGCTCCTAAGGTTGTAGAAAATGCTGAAATGATATTTTGGATGGCTTCTTTAGCTGCATCCATTTCATCAGGACCTAGTTTATCGTTTTTGGTGATCTCTTCTTCACCCATCATCCATTCACCAATAGCACTCATTAAAACAGCACCAGCTAAAATTCCTATTTTTCCACTATTTGCTATATTAAATATAGCATACACTAAAGGTGCTTTTAAAGTATCGCTTGTATTGACATCAAATTCTTTATATTCGCTAAATTCAGCACTTTTTCCTGTTAAACCTTCAATGGTGCTGATGCATTCATTTGTAAACATTTTTAAAAAATCATTGATCATATTTCTTCATCCTCCTCTTCAGGCTCATCATAAACACTGGCTTTAGCTTTACGCTCTTCTTCGTATTTTTCCAAAATTTCTTTGATTTCATCTTTATCTGTGCGTATAAGTTCTAAAATTTTAATAGATTTTCTAAAACGATGCAATCCAATTTGTGCTAAGAAAACATCTTTTTTATCGATACTTACTATAGCTTTATCGTCTGCTTCTCTATCAAGCCTTAAAATATCGCCTTGTTTAAGTTCTAAAAATTCATGAACATTAATTAAGGTTTTTCCTAAAATTGCCTCATATACCACTTCAGCGCGACCGATTAAAGTTTTAAGTTCTTTGTTGCGTGATTTTTTGGCTGAGGTTTCACCCATCATAATATCACGGTTTGCTAAACGGCTTAATATACTTTCTAAATGTACTACAGGATAGCAGATATTTACCATTCCGCTTGAATTTCCTATGATGATTTCCATTACCACCATGATAACAATCTCATTTTGAGATACGATTTGTACAACATTTGGACTTGATTCTTTAGCTTCTATACTAGGATAAATTTCAGTTACGGTAGCCCAGCTTTCTTTAAGTCTTTGCATAATGATACGCAAAATAGAATCAAGCAAATTAAGCTCAATATCCGTAAGCTCACGCGAAGCTTCATAGCTATCACCTTGTCCGCCCAAAAGTCTATCTATCATAGGAAAAGCTATGCTTGGATTGATTTCTAAAACACAGTTTCCATCTAAAGGTTTGATAGAAAAAACGTTAAAACTTGTTGGGCTTGGCAAAGACATTAAAAACTCTCCATAAGTCATCTGATCGACTGAATGAAGTTTAGTTTCAACAATACTTCTCATCATCGATGAAATTTGAGAGGCTAAATTTCTTGCTAATTTATCATGTATGCCTTTGATTGTCCTAAGTTGTTCTTTTGAAACTCTGTTGGGACGCTTAAAATCATATACAACGATATTTCTTTCATCTTTTTCATCTTTTGAATTTGAGGCTATGGGTGTGTCAGTGTTATCATCGACAACTTCAAGTAGAGCATCAATTTCTTCTTGGGAGAGTATCTCAGCCATTACACTAGCCTTTCTCTAAGTTTTTTAAGAAGTTTTTTGTGAATTTGTGAAATTCTGCTTTCACTGATTTGTAAAATTTCACTGATTTCTTTTAGGCTTAATTCTTCATAATAATAAAGCTGAATAATTAACTGATCGCGCTCTTTAAGATCATCTAGCACTTCGTGAATTTTTTCTAAAAGTTCTTCTTTTTCAATTTTTTCTAAAGTATTGTCTTCATTATAAAGTTCGATTTGCTCATCAATGGGCAGGGTATAGCTAATAGCATGAGCTGTTCTTACTTCTTTGATTTTTTCTACATCTAAATCAAGTTTTTTGGCTAGATACTCATCATCAGGTTCGCATTCATGTTCTAAAAAATATTCATCCATGATTGCATCAATATCTTTAATAATTTTACGATTATTTCGACTCATTACATCAAGACTTCTAAGATAATCAAGCATAGAGCCGTTAACTCTTTTTCTTGCAAAACCCCAGAAGTTATCATTTTGTTCTTTATCGTAACGGCGTGAAAGCTTTATCATTTCTTCAACGCCTATGCTAATAAGATCATTAACATCTATACTTGAAGGCAAGCGTTCTTTTAGTCTAAAAGCCATAGCACGCAGAGCTGGCATGTAAGAAAGCACAAGCTCATCTTGCTCTTTCTTTAGCATTTGTGCATAAGCTTTAGGCGGCTCTTTTAGCATTTCTTCGTCTTTCTTTGAATTCATTTTTCTTTAGCTCTTCTCTTTCTTCATTGAGCTTTTCTAAAATTATATCCATTTTCTTTTCACGAATAACTAAATCGTTGATAATATTATTGCTAGTTTTTTCATAATCGTGTTTATTAAAGATTCTGCCACTAATTTTCTTTACATCTATAAAATTCATAATAGCAATATGAACAAAAACATAAAACATAAAAGTAATAAAACAAGTAAAAATCAGTATATCAAAGGCTTCATCTATACTAATAATGCTAAATGCAAGTCCTATAAAAAATCCACAAACAGTGAAAAATGCTACGTAATTTTCTGGCCTCATAATCTCTTCTCTTTATTGCTAAAATCTTTCAATAATTTTTCTAAAAAAACTTGAAAAACTACGATTTGAAACATTATCAAGCACTTTCCGTTCCAATCTATATAAAAGCTTGGAAGCTAGGGCTTTAATCTCATCACTTGAGGCTGTGTTTTCATCGCTAAATAAAGTTCTTTTTTTAATACTACCACTTACATCTTTAGAAGCGCTTAAATGACCTAAGAATTCTAAATTTAAAGGATTTTTAATGTTTGCATCTGCAACTTTTTTAATATTTTCAAAAACTTTTAAAGCTTCATTTTCATTTTTTACAACATTAAAGAGCATTAGTAAATTTTCTTTTGTCTTAGAAGTTGTTTTTATGGTTGCATACGCATCAGTGATTGCTGCAGGATCAGGAACAGTTACTACTATAACTTCATCAGCCATTTCTAAAAAATTTAAAATATTTCCACCAATACCCGCGCCTGTGTCGATAATAAGAAAATCAAGTTCATCTAAAATACTTGCTTGATTTAAAAATCTCTCGTAAATATTTTTATCATTATATTTTAAAATCTCATCTCCACTTTCGCCTGGGATGAGCCATAAATTTGGCTTAACTTCTATTAAAATGTCTTCCAAGGAGCATTCTCCGCGTAAAACATGCAAGAGATTTTTTTGTATGCGTACATTTAAAATGACATCCAAATTTGCCAAGCCAATATCAGCATCAAAAAGCCCAACTTTATAGCCATTATTTGCTAAAACATTGGCTAGATTCGCACTAATCGTACTTTTTCCAACGCCACCTTTTCCACTTGTAATAGCTATAAAATGAGTGTTTTGGGATTTTTTGGTTCCATTTTGACTCATGAGATTGCGAAGTTTATTTGCTTGGTTATTCATTATTTTTTCCTTTGTTAAACCCTTCTAAAATACAATGAACTAGAAAATCACTATTGGCTACTTCTAAATCATCTGGCACTTCTTGTCCTATAGAGAAAAAGCTTAGAGGAATATTTGTTTCATAAACAAGAGAGAAGATATTTCCAAAAACCTTTGTTTCATCAAATTTAGTAATAATCAAAGTATCAATATTTAAGAATGAAAAATTTTTATAAATTTCCATTAAATCTTCATGTTTGGTGTTTGCAGAAACCACTAAATTTACATCAATTTCTGCATTTGAGTGCATTAAAAATTCTTTAGTTTTAGCAAGTTTGCTTTGATCGTATTGTGAATTTCCTATAGTATCAACTAAAATTACTTCGCAATTATTTAAGCTTTTTATCGCTTCATCTAAATCCTTTGGTTCTATGCTATCAATAATAGGAAGTTTCATCATTTTTGCATACTGAAAAAGTTGCTCAACCGCACCGATTCTATAAGTATCAAGCGTAATAATACCTGTTTTATAACGCTTATCTCCATAAGCATAGCGAAAAGCTAACTTAGCTAAGGTTGTTGTTTTTCCGACTCCTGTTGGGCCTACTAGCATCATGATTTTTTGTTTTTTTATATCGCTTTCAACACGACAAGGCAAGATATTTCTTAAAAGTGAGTGAAAATATCTTTGAACCGCATCTTTGTTGGTTTTCATAGCAGCTGGCATATTTTCTATAGTTGCTTTCATAATCGCTTCTAGATGATTTTCAAGCATTCCACTTTCTTTGGCTTGTTTATAAATACTTGCAAATTCAGGAGGTATCATAAGATTTTTTCTAGCTTCAGCTTTATCGTCCCACATCATATCTGCAAGAAGATCTATTTTATCATTAAGCTTGTTGATTTGTTTTTCAAATTGCTTTTCAAAATTTTCTATTTTTTTATTATAATTTGGATTAGGGGTGTAATTTTCTAAAGGTGTGTTTGTGACTTTAGAAATTTCATTGCTAACTTCACTTAGTTTTTCTTTGAAATCATCAAAGCCTAGAGTCTTATTTTGATGAGGGTTGATTTTGTTTTGCGGAAAATCTTGATAGGTTTTTTTAGTTAAGTCATTGTTTTTTACAGTGTTTAAATTTGTATTTAAGCGAGTGTTTGAGAAATCCAAGACTACATCTTCATCTTCTTGAGGGATTTGAGATCTAATTTTTTCTTCTGCAAGAGAGGTAGAAGATGGTTTTGGCGAGCTTTTTTTTGCAGGTAAAGATTTTCCTTGTTTTTTTAAGTGTTCTTCATAGTCGCTTTCTTCTATGGCTACCATAACCTCATAAAGCGCACTGCGATTTAAGGTTTTAGGACGAATTTGTTTATTTGTTATAATTAAAGCTTTATCTCCGTAATCTTCTTTTACTTTGGGTATAATTTGTTCTGTATCTTCAACAGTAAAAGTATGTATAAGTTGTCCCATTTATATTCCTTATATCATGCCTAAAGGCAAAATTACACTCACTCTTTCTTTAGCCCCTTTATGAGGCACCTCACACCACTTATCACGCTTGACTTTTTGTGAAAAGTATAAAAGATCTAAATCAAGCGTTCTAGGAGCGTTTTTGAAAGTTCTCTTGCGTTTAAATTTTACTTCATAGTAAAGTAAAACTTTCAAAAGTGCTCGTGCATGCAAATTAGTTTGTATCAACATAACAGCATTGGTAAAATCTTTTTGCTCTTTAAAACCAAAGGCTTCATTTATCAACATAGGAGATGTGGATAAAATTTTAAATCTTTTATCATCCATCATTACTCGAAAAAGCATATCAAATCTTTTTTTTTCGGGCTCTATATTGCTTCCTAAGCCTATAAGAGCTAAATATTTAAAAGATCGTATATTTTGACTAAAAAAAGGAAAAAAACGACTTTTTTCAAAGTGTTTTACTCCTTGAATTTTTAGCATTATTATTTATTCGTTTGTTGTGCTTGTTGCATTGCGCGCAAATTTTTTATTTGTTCGCAAATTTGAATTATACCCATTAAAGCCAAGTGATAGCCAAAAGGACCAAAACCAACAATAGTTCCAGAACATACAGGCGCTATAAGACTTTTTTGACGAAATTCTTCTCTGCGATAAACATTGCTAATATGTACTTCAATTGTAGGCAAAGCTACTGCTGCAATAGCATCGCGAATAGCTACTGAAGTATGAGTATAGCCTGCTGCATTGATAATAATTCCATCAACTGTTCCAAGGCATTCTTGAATTTTATCTACGATTTCACCTTCAAAATTACTTTGGAAAAAGTCAAGTTCTACATTATTTTGCGATGCTGCAAGTTTCATTTGCTCGTGAATTTCTTCCATTTTCATAGCACCATAAATTCCCACTTCTCTTACGCCAAGCATATTAACATTTGGGCCTTGGATAATCATTATTTTCATGGATTTAACCTTAAAAATTTATTTTTAACCTTTTATTATAACATTTTAAAAATAAATTTTTGCTACAATGTAATTTTTGAAAGGAAAATCGTGTTTATAGTTGCTGCAAGATATCTTTTTTTATGTGATGAAGATTTTACAATACTAGAAAATCAAGCCTTTGTTTTTGAAGATAAAATTTTAGAATTGGGTGAATTGGATAATTTAAAAAAAAAATATCCTAAGGCTAAAATCATCAAAACACCTAAAAATTCGGTTATTTTACCTGCTTTTATAAATCCTCACACACACTTAGAATTTAGTGCAAATTCAACAACTTTACATTTTGGAGAATTTTTAATTTGGCTTAAAAGTGTTATAAATTCTCGTTCCATATTAAATGCACAGGCCAAAGAAGAATTAATACTTCAAAGCATTAAAAAAATGCAAAAAAGTGGTATAGGCACTATAGGTGAAATTTCAAGTTTTGGGAGTGATTTAGATCCTTGCTTAAAGGCTAGTCACAAGGGTATGCGTATAGTATTTTTTAATGAAATTTTGGGTACAAATGAAAATCAAGTTGAAGATAAAAAACAAGAATTTTTAAAAAGATTTGAAAATTCTTTGAAATTTAAAAATGATTTTTTTATCCCGGCAATTTCGATTCATTCTCCTTATTCAACTCATCCTAGTTTGGCTCATTTTGCTCTTGATTTAGCTAAAAAGCAAAATTTACTAGCTAGTACGCATTTTTTAGAAAGTAAGGCTGAAAATATCTGGCTTAGAGAGTCTAAAGGGGGTTTTAAAAAATGGCTTGAAAATTTCACACTTCATCCTAAGCCTCTTTATACACCAAAGGATTTTGTTAAACTTTTTAAAGGAGTAAGGACTCTTTTTACGCATTGTGTTTATCTAAAAGAATATGAATGGTTAGATAAAAATTTACATTCTATTACACATTGTGCATTTTCAAATCGCCTTTTAAGTCAAAAAAGCTTAGATTTAAAAACGGCTTTAAAAAGTGGATTAAATATCCATTTAGGAACTGATGGACTTAGCTCAAATATTTCATTGTCTTTACTTGATGAAATGCGCGCGAATTTGCTTATACATAAGAATTTTGATTTATTAGAGTTAGCCTCTAAGCTTTTGCAAATGGTAACACTTTATCCTGCAAGGGCTTTAAATTTAAATTTAGGAGAGCTTAAAAAAGGTAAAATTGCTGATTTTAGCGTATTTGAGCTAGGAGAATGTAATAAAAAGCAAGCTCCTTTGCAGTTTATTTTAAATGCTAAGGAAGTGGATAAATTATTTATAAAAGGAAAAGAATGCAAATTTTAAAATTATTTTTTAAGGCTTTAGGATGTGGTATAAAATTTATCAATACTTATTTTAAAACCTTTGTTTTATTGTTGATTGTTATATGGATTTTAATGCCTGGTGCAAATTCAAGCTCCAATCTTGCAAATTTAGAACGCATTGATTTAAAGGGTGAAATTTTTGATAGCTCTGCGGTTTTAGAAAAAATTATCAATGCTAAAAATGATAGCAATATCAAAGGAGTGCTTTTTGTTATAGACTCTCCTGGTGGAGCTTTTGCTCCTAGTATGGAACTAGCTCTAGCTATAAAGGATTTAAAAATTAAAAAGCCTGTGCTTGTTTATGCAAGCGGAACTATGGCAAGCGGAAGTTATTTAGCAGGAGTTGGAGCCAATAAAATTTTAGCCAATCCAGCAAGTTTTATAGGCTCTATCGGTGTGATTATGCAAGGAGCTGATTTAAGCGGATTGGCTAATAAACTCGGTATTAAAGAACAAACTATTCAAGCAGGTGAATTTAAAAGTGCTGGAACTTTTGCAAGAGCTTGGAATGAGAATGAAAGAAATTTTTTACAAGGTTTAATAGATCAAAGTTATGATCTTTTTACAGGTTTTGTTGCTAAGGAAAGAGCATTAGATCTTAACAAAAAAGATCAATGGGCAAATGCAAGAGTGTTTTTAGCTGCCAAGGCTAAGGAGCTTGGTCTTATAGATGAGCTTAGTAATTATGAAAATGCTAAAAAGGAGCTTGAAAAACTTGCTAATGTTTCAAATCCTATTTGGAAAGAAGAAGATAAGATTGATAAATTTCTTAACCGCCTAGAAGGACAAGCATCAAGCTTGATAAGTAAAAGCTTAATCGAAATCGCTTATAAGACTAATAGCAGTTTTGTAAACGCTAGATAAAATATATAAATATTTTTATTTAATTTTTGTAATATTTTTATGCAATAATTATTTATATCTTAGATAAGGAGTAAAATAATGAAAAAAAATATTGTTTTTTTCGAAGTTAAAGGTGGGAGTGATAAAGGTGAAGATGGTTATAGAAAAGATACTATGCCTATGGTAAATGCTTTAAAAGCTAAGGGTTGGAATGCTGAGGTGATTTTTTTTGAAGTGGGTAAAAAAGATGAAATTTACAAATATGTAAAAGAAAATTTTGATGGTTATGTTTCTCGCATCAATCCTGGCAATCTTAAAGAAGAAAATGAGTATTTTGATATGTTAAGAAAACTTTGTGCCGATAAGCTTGTAGGTATGCCTCATCCTGATGCTATGATAGGTTATGGTGCTAAAGATGCACTTACAAAATTAGCAGATACTGATCTTGTTCCAAGCGATACTTATGCTTACTATGATATTAAGACTTTTAAAGAAAATTTTCCAAAAAGTTTGGCTAAAGGTGAAAGGGTTTTAAAGCAAAATCGTGGCTCTACAGGAGAGGGAATTTGGCGTGTGAGTGTAGAGGGTAATGTTAGTGGAGATAGTTTGCCTTTAAACACAAAAATCAAATGTACTGAAGCTAAGGATAATCATGTAGAACATAGAGAGCTTGGGGAATTTATGGATTTTTGTGAGCAATATATCATAGGTGATAATGGTATGCTTGTGGATATGACTTTTTTACCGCGCATTAAAGAAGGTGAAATCAGACTTTTAATGCTTTATAACACCCCTGTAAATGTAGTGCATAAAAAACCAGCTGAAGGTGCTGATGCTTTTTCTGCTACGCTTTTTAGTGGGGCAAAATATCGCTATGATAAGCCAGAAGATTGGAAAACTTTGGTGGATATGTTTTTAGGCGAGCTTCCTAAGGTAAGGGAAAAATTAGGCAATTACGACTTACCATTGATTTGGACGGCTGATTTTATTTTAGATACTGATGAAAAGGGCAATGATAAATATGTTTTAGGTGAGATTAATTGTTCTTGTGTAGGCTTTACTTCTCATTTAGAACTTGCTGATGAAGTAGCTTCAAATATTATTAATATTGTAAGTAAAACTAAGGCTTAGTCTTTAAGTTTAATGTCCATTTTATTATTGTAAAATGGACATTCTTTTTCTATTGTTTTTAAGTTTGAGCTATATTCTATCGAGAAAAAATTTTCACAAAATGAGCATTTTGTATCTTTGGTTAGTATAGGATAGGAATAGTCAAATTTATCCAAAATAAAATATTTTATTTTTTTATCCATTAAATTTCCTTCTTTGTCTAACTTATACTTTATTTATTATTTTAACGCATAAATAGTTAATTAGAAATTTTCTGAATATTTTTTATAAAACTGTATGGCTTCTTTGCATTTTTTACATTTAAATTTTACACCCTTAAGTTGAATTTTTTGATGAATTCCAAAAGGTACATCATGCATTTGTCCTACGCATTCACATGTATAAAGATAAACTGCATTTTCATCATCTTTTTCTTCTTTGACTTCTTCAAAGCTTACTTCTCCATCATCTTCAGAAGCTAAAGAAGATCTTCTGTATTGTTCAACTTTCATATCTTCATAGAGTATATGTTCTAAAAGCCATTTTTTAGAAACTGTGTAAAGCTTCTCTTTTAAATCATTAGTGGTTTTTATGTTTTGTATAAGATAAGACATATCACGAATGATATTTTATGCATGATTTTGTGTTCATTTAAATAAGGATAATGAATTTCTTGCATATAATCTTCTTCATTACTAAAATGTTCTTTCATATAGTTAAAAAGTTCTGTTAAAATTTCTTTGAGTTCTTCTCGTTTTACAAATTTATAAACAGCACTTTCAACCTTGCTTGCAAGTTCACAAAGTTTTTGGTGTTGAATGTCAATCATTGTGTCATGAATACTGTATTTTTCATTCCAAGTTGGAATTAGTTTATCTAAAAGCACCTTCTTTAATTTTTGTATTTAAAATTAATTTAATATATTTGAGTGAAATATTACATAATATTTTATTAAAATATTATTAATTAGAAATTATTTATTTTATTTATATTTGTATAATATAAAAAATATATATAATTAATATTAAAAATTAAGACTTACTGATTCTAGTATAGAATCAGTAAATAATAATATGTGCAATTTGTGGCCCATGAACACCAAAAACAGTGATAAGTTCTATATCTGCTGTTCTTGAAGGCCCTGCTATAAATAAGATATTAGTAGGTAAAATTTCATTTTCTTTTTTTACTAAATTTAAAGCTTCGCTAAGACTTTTAACAACATTTTCTTTTTTAAGTAATACTATGCAAAGTTTAGGTGCAAGGCTTAGCATTCTAGGTTGGGTTTTACTTGAAGGTATAAGTGCAACTCCGTGAGAGCTTACCCCTGCTCTTGCGTGAATGATGGAAAAATCACTATGAAAAACTTCAGATCTTAAATTTTCGATTTCTTTATCAAAGCAAATCTTTTTTTCTGCTTTGATTTGTTCTAAATTTAAATTTAAATCCGCTCCATAAATCATACTTTTAAAGCCATATTTTGCGACAATTTCATTGATTTTTTCTTCTAAGGTATCTTTTGTAGCATTTTCAACGATGTATTTGTTATCGCTCATTTTTTGCTTCATTTCTGTAAGCATATCTTGGGTTGTCTGGATATGTTCTACAGGATCTATACTTTCAATGCGTGTGAAAGTTGTTTCTTTGTAAGCTTTTTTAAGATGTTCTAAAATATTTGCTTTGCTTTTGCTTGAAATTTCATCGATTTTACTCATAGCTTACTCCTTCTAGTTTTTGCACTTCTTTATAAAGATCCATTTTAATTTGAGGTAATTCTTTAAAAGCGTACCATTTTTTAATCACAGGCAAAATGCTTGCGAAATTTTGTACCGTCCAGTTGAAATAATGTGCTTTTGAAAGTGAAAAACGCCATTTATCGCCATTGGTTGCGATATTTTTAAATTGTTTAAAAGCAAAGGCTTCTAGGGCATTGTGATGAACATTATTTGCTCCTAAAGGTGGATTTTTACCTTGTCCTATTTTATCACATCTTAATTTGCGAATAAGATCAGCCAAAGGAATTTGGACTGGACAAACTTCAGAACAACGCCCACAAAGTGAACAGAAATTCAAAATATCTCCTGTATAATCTATACCAAAAATATTAGGACTGATTACTTCTCCTATAGGCCCTGGATAAGTGGTTTGATAAGCATGTCCGCCGATTTGATCATAAACAGGGCAAAAATTCATACAAGCCCCGCATCGAATACAACGCAAAGCCTCATAATAATCCTCATGAGCTAACATTTTAGAGCGATTGTGATCAAATAAAATCACATGTACTTCTTTAGGACCATCTAAATCTCCATTTTTTCTAGGGCCTGTAATGATATTGTTATAAGTTGGTATAAATTGTCCTGTGGCTGAAGGAGTAAGTAAAGAAACCATAGTAGCCGCATCTTCAAAGCTTTCCATGACTTTTTCTATACCACAAAGTGCGATATGAATATCAGGTGCTGTAGTGCACATTCTACCATTTCCTTCATTTTCTATAAGCCAAAAAGCTCCTTCTCTTGACATGGCAAAATTGACCCCACTAAGTCCAAGTTTTAAGCCTTCAAAATCTTTTCTTAAATGTTCTCTAGCCACCGCATTTAAACTTTCGGGTTCATCGTTTTCTAAATTTGCTCCTAATTTTTCTTTGAAAATTTCTCCGATTTCATGGCGGTTTCTATGTATGGCAGGTACAACTATGTGTAAAGGGGGTTCTTCATTAAGCTGTAAAATAAGCTCTCCAAGATCGGTTTCTATAGCTTTTAAACCTTTTTTTTCTAGGTAGTGATTTAGGCCTATTTCTTCACTTGCCATAGACTTGCCTTTTAAAAGCTTGGTGATATTTTTTTCTTTCATGATTTCATAGACGATTTCACAGGCATCTTCATCACTACTTGCCCAATGCACCTTAATGCCATTTTTTGTAGCATTTTTTTCAAATTCTAAAAGTCTTTCTTCTAAGCTCATTAAGGCATTATTTTTAGCTTGCTTAGCTTTAGCTCTTAAGCCCTGCCAGTCTTTAAATCTAGCATCAATAACATTGAGTCTATTTTTTTGCAAAGTATGCATGGCAGTCATTAAATTTTCTTGCATTTGTTTGTCATTGAGTTTAATTTGAACGATTTGTTCGTGAGGAATTTTTTGACTCATAGTCTCTCTCCTTCTAAGCGTTTAAGTAAAAAGTCATATAAATGTATGCCTTTTATATCCAAACCCATTCTTTTCATTGTGCCATCTATATTTAAAAGACAACCTCCATCACCACTGATGAGATATTTTGCACCGCTATTTTGTATATCTTTGATTTTGCTTCTTACCATAGCATTTGAAATTTCAGGCTCTTTTACTGAAAAGGTTCCTCCAAAACCACAGCATTCTTCTTCGTATTGAAGTTCTACTAATTCTACATTTTTTAGTTTTTTGATAAGATTTTTACTCGCTTGTATGCTTTTTTGCACTCTTAAAGCATGGCAATTAGAATGCCAAGTTACTTTTATAGGTGCACCTTTATCTTCATAATCTACTTTTAAAACTTCATCAAGGTATTGTGAAAGTTCTATCACTCTAGAGCTAAAAGTTTTTATTTTGGAAAATTCAGGTCTGTTTTTAAAAAGCTCTTTATAGTCATGACTCATCATACCCGCACAAGAACCACTGGGTACAACGATGGGATAATCTTTATCAAATAAATCTACATTATATAAAGCGATCTCACGACTTTCATCGAAATAACCTGAGTTAAAAGAAGGTTGGGCGCAACAGGTTTGATTTTTTTTGAAAATCACTTCAATACCCTCACGCCTTAAAAGTTTTATCGCATTTAAAACGCTTTGTTGCATAGCAGCACTTCCTAAGCATGTGGCGTAAAAATACACTTTTTTCATCATTTTTCTCCTTTTAGGATAATTTAGGATAAATATTCTAATCCTGTAAAAATAAAAGCAAAGTAAAATTTCTAACAAATATTCTAAAAACGAATATTTGTTGAAATAAAACTTAAATTTTTTTAATTATTTCACTATAACTTCAGGGATGATTCCTTGTAAGAAAAAAGCTATAATGCAAGTCCAAATTCCTATTAAAATAATAAAAGCTACAGAATATTTTAATGTGAATTTGAAAAGATCAGATTCTTTTCCCACAAGTCCAACCGCTGCACAAGCTATAGCAATGCTTTGTGGACTGATCATCTTTCCAACAACCCCACCTACTGAATTAGCTGCTAAAAATAAAGCTTCGCTAATACCTAGTTTTTGAGCGCTTACTTGTTGCAAGGTTCCAAAAAGTAAATTAGCACTTGTATCAGAGCCTGTTAAAAATACCCCTATCCAGCCAATGATTGGTGAAAAGAAAGAAAAAGCATCACCTGTGTGTGCAAAAGCAAGTCCTAAAGTAGTGCTCATACCACTATTTTTAGAGATAAAAGCAAAGGCCACAACCAAACCTATGGTGATACAAGGTATAGCCATTTCTTTTAAGGTAACCCAAAAGCATTCTGCAACATCTTCGGCTTTGATTTTTAAAATAGCTATAGTTAGAAAAGCGGCAAGTAAAATCGCTGTTCCTGCTTGAGCTACGGTTTTTCCATTGATTAAATCTACACCCAAGGCCAAAGATAAAGGCTTAGCTTCTCCTATGCCTGTGATAGAAGGGCTTAAAATTCCAGTTGTGATATTGCTAAATTGTAAAGTAATACTTGTATAGCTTAAAATTCCGTCCTTATCAAAGAGAGCTTTAAACCAAGGTTGTGTCCAAATGATAATACAAACAATGAGTAAAATAAAAGGTGACCAAGCTTTTAAAATTTGATTAAAACTTAAGGTGTTATCTTGAGTGAAATTGCTTTCATTGTCAAATCTAAAAATATTTTTTGGTTTCCAAAATTTCAAAAATACAGTCGTAACTGCTAAAGAAACCACAGCTGAAATAATATCAGGTAATTCCGCTCCTAGGTGATTTGAGCTTAAAAATTGAGTAGTTGTAAAACTTAGCGCCGCAACTAAAATAGCTGGAAAAGTTTCTTTAATACCTTTAAATCCATCCATTAAAAAAACTATGAAAAAAGGTATAGTAAGGCTTAAAGGAACTAGCATTCTACCTACCATGGCAGAAACTGAATGCTGTTCTATGCCGACAAGATTTGCCATAGCAATAATAGGAATTCCCACCGCACCAAAAGCAACAGGAGCGGTATTTGCGATAAGACAAAGCCCTGCAGCTTGTAAAGGACGCAAGCCAAGTCCTACTAAAAGTGCAGCGGTTATAGCCACAGGGCCACCAAAACCTATAGCACCCTCTAAAAATGAACCAAAACAAAAACCTATTAAAATCACTTGAATTCTATGATCTGGAGTAATGCTCATCACGCTTTTTTTAATGATTTCAAAAGAACCTGACTTGATAGAAAGTTTGTAAAGAAAGATTGCCGCGATGATAATCCAAGCTATAGGCCACATACCATTTGTAAAGCCTTGAATAAAACTTGCACCCACTAAATTCCAAGGCATTTTATAGGCAAATAAAGCTACTAAAGTAGCAAGTATAACAGTTAAAAAACCTGCTTGATAGCCTTTAAGCTTTAAAACAACCAAACAAACTAAAAAACATAGTATAGGTAAAAATGCCACTAAAGCACTTAGCCAAATGTTTGAAAAAGGGTCATAAATTTGTTGCCATGTTAAAATTTGTTCCAATTTTTCCTCCTTGATAATTATTATGTATAAATTTATTGTAACAAAAAATTAAATTAAAATAAAAGAATTATAGAGTAAGGTAAATTATATTGTATTATTATTAATTATTTTGTGTATTTTAGTAATATCATAAATATTAAATAAATATAAAAATAGAACAAGATAAAAATCTTATTCTAAAGGGGTAGCAGCTGTTAAAGGTGGGGTTATAATCATTAGTTCATTTACTTCAGCAAAAAAAATAGGATCTAGGGTGCAAGGGGCTATTCCAAAGCGTTTTTGTATAGGAATATTTGGATTAAAAAAAGTTACTATACATTCATCAGATTCCAAAACTAAAGAACGAATTTGCACAGCTGAAGTTGTTGTTGGCATTATAGAAAATACAGTTTCTAATTTACCATCTTTTAGATCATCTTGACAAGATTTTGCTCCAAAGGTTCCATCTTCTAAGATGGCTAAACAAAGATCGCTTTCTTTTGGATTTGTAAATTGCACATAACCAAAAGGAAGTTCATCAGCTAATTTATCTTTTTGTTTTAACTTATCGCTTAAAACAATTTCTTTAATATTCCAATTTTGATCAATAGGATCTTTTGAGGTATCCCTAAAGGCGCTTAAAAAAATTCCCGTTTCTAAGCTTCTTATAGAAACCATTTCGGTAAAATCTTTCAAATCTCCAGTAGGAGTTGCAAAGGCTAAAGTTATAAACATAAAAAACAAAGTAATAATTTTTTTCATATTAAATGTCCTAAAATTTTCTAAAATTTACTGGAAAATGATCTGAAACTATATGAGATCTTAAACTTGCAAGCATTAAAATCGCAGCTAAAAGCGGTGGAGTATAGGTTTGTTGTCTATTTGAATTTCCCGTAATTGCATAATCAAGAGTCCCTCCGCTTGCTTGAGTGGCGCTAGTTGGAAAAACCACTCTAATTCTATTTGCTAATTCTCTATCCACTGTACTTGTTATAGTAGAAGGATCACGGTTAAAATCCCCTGCTATCATCCAGTTAACTTGAGGCATATTTGCAAAATGTGCATCTACAGCTGTGATAATTGCTCCTACATCTGTTCCTCCATTAGCTAAAGCATGGATATTGAAAAAAGCATCATTTCCATTGCGAATTCCTATAATGGGTCTTGAAACTGTAGTAGGTGGAGGTAAAACAATCACTTCTTCAGCTTGCATTCTTGAAACTATAGCTAAATTTACACGATTAGCTCCTACATCAACGCGAGAATAATAAATAAAAACCCTATCAGGCCTTGAAAGAGTTCCTAAATTCCACTCATATTCATCAATAGGTGTTCCACCTTGTTGCACATGGCGTCCTGTTGGAGTGGCTGTTCTTGGTAAAGTTCCTGCTTCTTGTATCATTAAGATATCTAAGGGGTTTGCTCCACTTACAAGTTGTCTTACGCTAACACTCCATTTGCTTTCTGTGGCTGCGGATGAGCCTTGCAAATTCCAAGTGCCAACATTAAAATTTTCTAAATTTGCAAAAGCAAGGTTAAAAGATAAAAATAAACATATAATTTTTTTCATCGTACCTCTCCTTGACGATATAAAGGTTTTGCGGTAAAAGGCGGAGTAGTTAAAAACCATTGTTGATCAAAATTATCTTTTTTTGCACACTCTACGGTAAAAATTTTAAAAACCTTGTGAAAATCACCATAAAGATTTGTAATAGGTGCTTGTATGCATTTTCCATTTCCTAAATTTTTAATTTGAACCGCTGTATTGCTCATAGGGATAAGTTTCCACATTTGTGCGTGATTGCTTGCATCGCAAGGATAATGGACAATTCCATTACCATAAGCATTAAGACAAGTATTGGTTTTGGCATTTTTAATCATTGCAAAATCATTAGGATAAAGCAAAAGTTGCCAAACTCTAGCATCGCCAAATCCTTTACTATCGATTAAAGTATAGCCCCAAATCCAATTTCCTTGCGCTAAAGCCCAAACCGTTAAAGCTGCTCCGCTAGGGCCTAAAATGGTTAAAAAATCAGAAACCGCAGGGCGATTTTCAAAAATTAAAACATCATTAAAAGCTTCGTCTTTAAAGCGAGGATTGATCCCATTTACTGCATTATTGTTGGCACTATTGCTTGTTCTAGTTAAAGGTGGGGTAATAGGAGTAATAGGTACTAAATCAGCACCGCTAATTAAACTTGGAATTTCTTGATTGGTAGGAAAAGTAGGTTCAAGTCCTAGTTTTAAAGGATCAGTATCTTCAAATTCTCCAAATGAACGCCCCAAAGGATTTACATTTTCAAATTTAGAAGAACATGCATAAAGAAAAAAAGTCATAAAACAACATAAAATAAAAACTATAATTTTTTGCATTAAAAACCTTGATATGTATTTAAATTTTTAAGAAAATAATAACATAAATTTCATTATAATTTTCCGCTTTTTAAAAATGTTTTATTTTGTTGTTTTTAAAGGTAGAATTTACATGTATCTTAAACACTTATATTTTAGCATCTCTCAAATTTTTAATTTTTACAAAGAAGGTTTTAAAAATTTAACTCTTGGAAAGACCCTTTGGAAAATTATCTTTATCAAACTTTTTGTTATGTTTGTGATTTTAAAACTTTTTGTTTTTGATGTAAATTTTAATTCTATTTTTAAAAGCGACAAAGAAAAAAGCACTTTTGTACTCAAAAATCTTACACTCGAAGGAAAATAAATGAACGAACTTAGTAGCGTTGATTGGTCAAGAGCGCAGTTTGCCTTAACTGCACTTTATCATTTTTTGTTTGTGCCTTTAACCTTAGGCTTGTCTTTTATGATTGCTATCATGGAAACCATCTATGTAAAAACTAAAAATGAAAGATGGAAAAAAATCACCAAATTTTGGCTTTCATTATTTGCCATAAATTTTGCTATCGGTGTAGCTACAGGCATTATAATGGAATTTGAATTTGGAACAAACTGGGCAAATTATAGCTGGTTTGTGGGCGATATTTTTGGCGCACCTTTGGCGGTTGAAGGTATTATGGCATTTTTCTTAGAGGCTACTTTTTTTGCAGTTATGTTTTTTGGCTGGGATAAAGTAAGTAAGGGTTTTCATTTACTTTCAACTTGGTGTGTGGCTATAGGAAGCAATCTTTCTGCTTTTTGGATTTTAGTGGCAAATGGTTGGATGCAATATCCTGTAGGAATGAGCTTTAACCCTGATACAGCAAGAAATGAAATGCAAAGCTTTTTTGAAGTAGCACTTTCTCCTGTAGCTATTTCAAAATTTTTACATACCATAGGCAGTGGTTATGTGATTTCAGCTTTATTTGTAATGGGAATTTCAGCTTGGTTTATGTTAAAAGGACGCCATATTATCGAGGCTAAAAAAAGCTTAGTTGTAGGAGCTAGTTTTGGTTTGGTTTGTTCAATCTTTTTGTTTTTCAGCGGAGATGAAAGCGCTTACCGTGTAACTCAAACTCAACCTATGAAACTTGCAGCTATGGAAGGGGTTTATCAAGGTGAACATCGTGCAGGACTTGTACCTTTTGGAATTTTAAATCCTAAAAAAACCATAGATAATAACGAAAGTGTGTTTTTATTTGACATTACTATACCTTACGCTCTTTCTATATTAGGAAACCGTGATCCAAATTCTTTTGTTCCAGGAATTGAAGATTTGATCTATGGAAATGAAAGCAAAGGTATAGAACCTATGCAAAATCGTATCGATAGAGGAAAAATCGCTATACAAGCTCTAAAAGACTATAAACTTGCTAAAGAAAACAATGATACAATAGCTATGGCAAATCACAAATCCATTTTAGAAACTCATTTTAAAGATTTTGGTTATGGATATTTAGAAAAACCAAGCGATACTATTCCACCTGTGGCTTTAACTTTTTATAGCTTTCATATCATGGTTGCTTTAGGAAGTTTTTTCTTTTTACTTTTCATCGTTACGCTTTATCTTACCATGGCAAATGATATTGAGAAATTTAGAAAAGTACTTTGGGTGTGTTTGTTATCCATTCCATTGGGTTATATTGCCGCTGAAGCAGGTTGGATTGTTGCTGAAGTAGGTAGACAACCTTGGGCAATTCAAGACTTGCTTCCTGTACATATCGCAGCAACACAACTTGGAAAAGTCAATGTTCAAATTTCATTTTGGATTTTTGCAGTACTTTTTACAGCCTTATTGATTGCAGAAGTTAAAATCATGCTTACTCAGATTAAAAAAGGTTTTGACGCACATGCAGGACATACTCCACTTATGGGCAAAGGAGAAAAATAATGTTTTTTGGTTTAGAACTTGAAGGTTTGCAAATTTATTGGTGGTTGATTTTAAGTTTACTTGGTGGACTTTTAGTTTTTATGTTTTTTGTTCAAGGTGGACAGACTTTAATCGATGAGCTTAGCAAGGATGAGCTTGAAAAAACTATGCTAGTTAATTCTTTAGGGCGTAAATGGGAGCTTGGTTTTACAACTCTCGTACTTTTTGGCGGAGCAGCTTTTGCAGCTTTTCCACTTTTTTATAGTGCAAGTTTTGGCGGAGCTTATTGGGCTTGGCTTTGTATTTTATTTTGTTTTATTTTACAGGCTGTGGCTTATGAATATCGCAAAAAAGAAAATAATGTTTATGGCTCTAAAACCTATGAAATTTTTCTTAAAATTAATGGTTATTTAGGTGTGTTTTTAATCGGAGTTGCAGTAAGTAGTTTTTTTAGCGGTTCTGAATTTATCTTAAATGAGCATAATTTTGTTTCTTGGCAAAATCCTTTGCACGGCTTAGAACTTTTACTTAATCCTTTTAATTATCTCTTAGGCTTAGCTTTAGTATTTTTAGCAAGGCTTTTAGGTGCAGCGTATTTTATGAACAATATCAATGATGAGAATATCAAAATAAGAGTTATGAAAAAACTCATGATCAATAGTATTTTATTTTTACCTTTTTTCTTAGGTTTTTTAGCGTGGATTTTCTTAAAAGATGGTTTTAGTGTGGATACAAATGGAGTTGTAAGCATGAGTGCGAATTTATATTTATATAATTTCTTAAATCAAATGATTTTTGCTGTTTTGCTTGTTATTGGTGTGATTTTAGTGCTTTTAGGTATGGTTCAAGGAACAAAAGGTTGCTCTAAAGCTATTTTTACCCTAGGACTTGGAACGGTTTTAACAGTTTTTGCTTTATTATCAAGCATTGGTTTAGGTCAAAGTGCTTTTTACCCATCTTTAAGTGATTTACAAAGTTCTTTAACTTTAAAAAATGCAAGTTCAAGCTATTATACTCTAAGCGTCATGGCTTATGTATCTTTACTTGTACCTTTTGTTTTAGCTTATATTATCTATGTTTGGAATGCAATGGATAAAGTAAAAATCACACGCGAAGAAATCGCAAACGATGATCACGCATATTAAGGAGAAAAAATGTTACATGCTTTGTTTTTATTGGCTTGGCCTTTAGTAATTTATCTGAGCTATAAATTTATAATGCTAAATATCAATCAATTAGAAAAAGATAGCAAACTATAAAGCAAGATAAGATTTAAACCGATATAAGTATAAATCTTTTCAAAATATTGCAATTTGCCCATTTTTGGGCATCTTTTAATCATAAATCTTTTAAAGCTTCATTAGCAGCATCAAGGGCGTGAATAAGGCTTGTGTCAAAAATTTTGATATTTGTATCATTTTTGGATATTAATAAACCAATTTCAGTGCAAGCTAAAAGCACTCCTTTTGCCCCTTTTTCTTGTAGTTTTTTTATAATATTTAAATATTTTTCTTTAGAATCTTGCTTGATTTCACCTTTGCAAAGCTCATTAAAAATAATATCATTAACGATTTTTATATCTTCATCACTAGGAGTAATAACGCTAATATTTTCTTCAATCAGCATTTTTTTATAAAAATCCTGCGTCATTGTGTATTTAGTACCCAATAAACCAATTTTTTGTATGTTTTCTTGTTTTAAAGCCTTAGCAGAACTTTTTGCAATATGTAAAATAGGGATATTTATATTTTGTTGAATTTCATCAAAAACCTTATGCATAGTATTAGTTGCAATTATTATAAAATTAGCCCCTGCAAGTTCTAATTTTTTAGCACATTGAGTCAAAATTTGTGCAGCTTCTTGCCATTTATCTTGGCTTTGTAAATTTTCTATTTCTTCAAAATTAACACTGTAAAGTAAAATTTTTGCAGAATTTAAAGATTTTAATTTATCATTTATAGCTTGATTTATTGTTTTATAATAAGTAATAGTGCTTTCAAAACTCATTCCGCCTATAATACCAATGGTTTTCATTTTTCTCCTTAAGAATTAATTTTTGAGTCGTTTTATTACAATATATTTCATAGAAATATGATTTATTTTTAAATAAATAAATATATTTTAATATTTTTATTAAAGTTTAAAATAATTTTTTAAACTATTTTCCAATCTATAGGAATTTTACCAACTTTTTTTAAAAATTCATTAGCCTTTGAAAAATGCTTACAACCTAAAAATCCTGTTCTAGCTAAAGGGCTTGGGTGAGCTGCTTTTAAAATCAAATGCTTAGTATTATCAATCAAAATCTCCTTGTTTTTTGCGTAATTTCCCCAAAGCATAAAAACAAGCCCTGATTTTTCATTACTTAATTTATGTATTATAGCATCACTAAATTCTTGCCAACCCCACGAACTATGGCTAGCTGCTTTATTTGCTTCAACGCTAAGAATAGAATTTAAGAGCAAAACTCCTTGTTTTGCCCAAGAGCTTAAATCTCCGCTTTTTGCTGGAGTGATGTTTAAATCATTTTGCAATTCTTTAAAAATATTATTAAGACTTGGTGGGATTTTTACATTTTTTGGAACCGAAAAACTAAGCCCCATTGCTTGATTTGGTTGATGATAAGGATCTTGTCCTAGGATAATAATTTTAATTTCTTTTAAAGGACATAAATTAAAAGCATTAAAGATTAAATTCGCAGGTGGATAAATAATTATATTTTGATTAATCGCATTTAGGTATTGTTTTTTGATTTCTAGAAAATATTTTTTTTGAAATTCGTCTCTTAAAAATTCTTTCCAGTCATCATTTATTTTAATCTTATCTATGTTTATTGTAATTTCTTCCATATTATCCCTAATTATTTAAATTATTAAAAATTTTATTCTAACAAAAAAGCTTGCAAAAATATATTAATTTTTTTTGAAGTAAATAAAATTTTTTATATTAATAAAAATTAAATATAAAGACATAATAGGATATAAAAATACTTAATTTATTGTATTTGAAAGTAGTTTTCTTATTAACCAATTATTAACTAAAAATGCAATATCATTATTTTATGATTTAAATCAAAAATTTTTGATTTTAAATTAAAATACTTTTATGAAAGGTTCAAAATGGGAACAAGAAAAGAACATGATTTTATTGGGGAATTAGAAATCTCTGATGAGGTTTATTATGGAGTGCAAACTTTTAGAGCTGTTGAAAATTTTGATATTTCTCATGATAGATTAAAAGATTTTCCTCGCTTTGTTAGAGCTTTGGCTAGAGTAAAAAAAGCTGCAGCTATGGCAAATCATGAATTAGGTCTTTTGGATAAAAATATCCAAGATGCGATTATTAAAGCGTGCGATAAAATTTTAGAAGGCGGGTATTATGATCAATTTGTAGTAGATATGATCCAAGGAGGTGCTGGAACAAGTACAAATATGAATGCTAATGAAGTTATAGCGAACATAGGACTTGAACTTATGGGTCATAAAAAAGGTGAATACCAATATCTTCATCCAAATGATCATGTTAATTTAAGCCAAAGTACTAATGATGCTTATCCTACGGCTTTACACCTTGCCTTACATGATTATTTAAGTGATTTGGCAAAAGCTATGGAACATCTAAAAAAAGCTTATGAGAGAAAAGCTGAAGAATTTAAAGATGTTCTTAAAATGGGTAGAACCCAACTGCAAGATGCTGTACCTATGACTTTAGGTCGTGAATTTAAAACTTTTGCCGTAATGATAGGTGAAGATATACAAAGAGTATTAGAAGCTAGAAAATTGATTTTAGAGATCAATTTGGGTGGAACTGCTATTGGAACAGGAATTAATTCTCATCCTGATTATCCGAAGGTTGTAGAAAGAAAAATAAGAGAAGTGACAGGTTTTGAATATACTGTGGCTGAGGATTTAATCGAGGCGACTCAAGATACGGGAGCTTATGTACAAATTTCAGGTGTTTTAAAACGTGTTGCAACAAAACTTTCTAAAGTATGTAATGACTTAAGACTTTTAAGTAGTGGTCCAAAATGTGGTCTTAATGAGATTAATCTTCCAAAAATGCAACCAGGTAGTTCTATCATGCCAGGTAAGGTAAATCCTGTTATTCCTGAAGTAGTTAATCAAGTTTGTTATTTTGTTATTGGAGCAGATGTAACTGTAACTTTTGCTTGTGAGGGTGGACAATTACAACTTAATGTTTTTGAACCAGTTGTAGCATATAGCTTATTTAATTCTGTTGTAATGCTAGAAAAAGCAATGTATACTTTAGCTGATAAATGTATAGATGGTATTACCGCAAATGAAAAAATTTGTTCAGACTTTGTCTATAATTCAGTAGGTATAGTAACAGCTTTAAATCCTTATATTGGTTATGAAAATTCAGCTTCTATAGCTAAAGAGGCAATGAACACTGGAAAAAGAGTGGCTGATATTGCGCTTGAAAGAGGGCTTTTAAGCAAAGAACAAATTGATGAAATTTTAACTCCATCAAATATGCTAAATCCTCACATGGAAGCTAAAAAATAGCACTTAGGATTTAATATGGATATAATGATAATTTTGCAAGTAATCGTCCTTCTTGGGGCGATTTTTATCGGTATTCGCCTAGGTGGTATTGCTATAGGTTATGCTGGAGGATTAGGTGTAGTTATACTAGGACTTGTTTTAGGTATGAAACCTGGTAATATTCCTTGGGATGTTATTTTAATTATTGCCGCAGCTATTGCAGCAATTTCTGCTATGCAACAAGCAGGTGGACTTGATTACATGGTAAGGGTGACAGAAAAAATTTTAAGATCAAGTCCTAAATTTATAAATTATTTAGCTCCAGCTTGTGGGTGGTTGCTTACAATTTTAGCAGGAACAGGAAATGCAGTATTTTCTTTAATGCCTGTTGTAGTTGATGTTGCAAAATCTCAAAACATAAAACCTAGTGTTCCACTTTCATTAATGGTTGTTTCTTCGCAAATTGGAATCACTGCTTCTCCTGTAAGTGCAGCTGTGGTTTATATGAGCGGCGTTTTAGAGCCACTTGGATGGAATTATCCAACTTTAATTGGAATTTGGATTAGCACAACTTTTGTAGCTTGTATGCTTGCAGCTTTTATAGTGAGTTTAATCACTCCTATGGATTTGAGTAAGGATAGTGTTTATCAAGAACGATTAAAAGCAGGACTTGTAAAGGATGCAGGAGCTGTTTTGCATGGCGAAGATAAACCAGGTGCTAAACTTTCAGTGGTAATTTTCTTGATCACTGTTTTGGCAGTTGTACTTTATGCAACCGCAATTTCAAGTAATATTAAATGGATTGATCCTGTTGTGGTTCCAAGAGATGCAGCTATTATGAGCTTTTTGCTTACTGCAGCAACTTTGATCACTTGGCTTTGTAAAGTTGAACCAGGTAAAATTCTTGACACTAGTGTATTTAAAAGCGGTATGACTGCTTGTGTTTGTGTTTTTGGTGTAGCATGGCTTGGAAATACTTTTGTTGCAGGACACGAAGCTTCTATCAAAGAAGTAGCAGGCGACTGGGTTAAACAAACCCCTGCTATGTTAGCAGTTGCATTTTTCTTTGCAAGTATGCTTTTATATTCTCAAGCAGCAACCGCAAAGGCCATTGTACCTGTAATTATCACCGCTTTAGGAATTTCAGCAGCAAATCCGCATGATTCTTATATGCTTGTAGCTTGTTTTGCAGCAGTTTCGGCACTTTTTGTGCTTCCAACTTATCCAACCTTGCTTGGTGCTGTGCAAATGGATGATACAGGAACGACTAGAATTGGTAAATTTATATTTAATCACTCTTTCTTTATACCAGGAGTTTTAGCTATTGCAATTGCTGTAGCATTAGGCTTTGTATTAGCTCCTATGCTTATTTAAATCAAACCCTAGGTTTTTCTCTCCTAGGGTTAAAATTTTTTCATTAGTTTTTAAGTATATACTACGCTATAATATTCATTTTTAATTTTCTTTAAGAAAGGAATTTAATGAAGATAAAAGTTGGGTTGATTTTTTCAGGTATTGTTTGCCTTTTTTTAACAGCTTGTGTTAATCAGGTTAAACAAAATACAACATTTGAAAATGCTTTAACACAAAAATATTGTGGTGATGATTTTTTCAATCAAAATTTAGAAAAAATTAAAAAAAATGATGATGTCATTTATACAGGATTAAATGCAGGTTTGATTGCTAGAAATTGTGGTGATTTTAACAAAAGTAATGTATTTTTTGATGCTGCGGAAGAATCTTATAAATATGATGTGGATTTAGAAAATGTAGGCTCTAAAGCAACTAAATTTGTTGGTACAACCTTGCTTAATGATACTATAGTAGATTATGATGGTTCTTTATATGAAAGAATTATGGTTAATATATATAAAGCTCTAAACTATATGGAAGAAGATGATTATGAAAATGCAAGAGTTGAGTTTAATCGTGCTTTAATGCGTCAAGATAAGGCAAAAGAATATTTTACTAAAGAAATTGAAAAAAATCGTGCTGATTTAGATAAGGCAAAAGAAGATAAAAATTATGATAAAAATATGAATGAAAATTCAAAAGTTATAGAAGAGCAATATGACAACTTATTTAAAGAATTTGATACAACAAAAAATTTCATAAATCCTTATGCGACTTATCTTGCTTCAATATTTTTCTTTATGGATAAAGATTATAGAAAAGCTGCAGATTTATTTAGAGAAGTAGCTATTATTTATCCAAAAAACAAAACTATCAAAAAAGAGGCTAAAATTTTTAAAGAATATGCCACAAAAATAAAAGTCAAAAAAGCTAAAAAATATGTTTTTGTAGTTTATGAAAATGGATTTGGTGTAGTTAAGGATGAATTTGTTTTAACCTTACCTTTTATAGTGGATAAAAAAATTATTAGCACAAGTATTGCTTTACAAACCTTGAAAAAAAGGGAAGCTTCTTTTGCAAATTTAAATATAAATGGTCAAAATACAAATGATTTTGTAGATTTAGACAATATTGTCGCTACTGAATTTAAAATAAATATGCCTGTAATGATTGCTAAAGCCTTAGCTCAAACTATAATTAAAACCACTTTAAATGTAGCTGTTGCAAATAATGACTCTACAGGTGGATGGCTAAGTCTTGCAACAGCAGTAGCAACTGCTGCAACCAATAAAGCTGATGTGCGTTCTTGGAGAGGTTTACCAAAAAGTATTGCTATAGCAACAATAGAAAACGACGGAAATTTAGAAATCAAAGATCCACAAGGCAATATTTTGTTTCAAAAATCATTAGATAAAAATAAAAATGTTCTTGTGATAGTGCGTTCTTTTGCTCCGTATTTAGCCGCAAGTGTTGCTATCATGGAAAAATAAGGCTAAAAGATGAAAAAAAATATTTTATTTATTTTAATGTTTTTACTTAGTGCTTGTGCACCAAGTTATCAAATAAATTCAAATCAAAATACTGTAATTTTAGGTTCAAATTTACCAAAAAGTTTAGTAAAACAATTTCAAAAGCGTATAAATAACAATGGTTATTTAGAATTTGAAGTGATTTTACGCAGTACTTTTGCTAAAGATGTAATTTATAAAGTGGATTGGTTAGATAAAGATGGTTTTGTGCTAAGAGATGTTTTAAATGAGGGCTATCAAGCCCTTAGAATTCCAGCAGGACAAGAGGTGATTCTTCGTAAACTTGCATCTGATATAAGAGCGAAGGAGTTTAGATTAGAAATTAAAGCAAAAAATTAATCTCATTTTAGGAAGGATAAATCATGAAAAAAACAAAAATTTTAGGAATAGCTCTTATTGGAGCTTTGCTTTTTAGTGGTTGTGCGCAAACAGCTTATACAGATGGAAAGGCAAGTCAGATAAAAAAAGGCGATGCTTTAACCTTGGGTCTTGATAGACAAGATTTTGAAAGTGCAGCTGAAACTATGATAAATAGTATGTTAAGTGATCCTGCTTTTGCAAATATTAAACCAGGTACAAGAAAGGTTATTGCTATTGGTAGGGTTGTGAATGATACCCCACAAAGAATCGATACTGAAAAACTCACCGCAAAAATCACTTCTGCATTAAGAAAATCAGGTAAATTTGTTCTAACTTCAGCAGTTGCTGCAGGCGGAGCACTTGATAGCATGAGTGAAGATGTAAGAGAATTAAGAGATAATGATGAGTTTAATCAAAAAACCATAGCAAAAAAAGGGACATTGGTATCGCCTGATTTTTCTCTTGCGGGTAAAATTAGACAAGATAATGTAAAACTTAGCAATGGTAAAACTCAAGTAGAATACTTTTTCTTGTTAAGACTTACTGATTTAACATCAGGTTTAGTTTATTGGGAAGATGAACAAACTATTGATAAAACCGGTTCTAGTAAATCAGTTACTTGGTAAAATAAAAATTAATTTATGAATAAAATTTTTTAGCTCAAGTGTTTGGCTTGGGCTTTTTTTATGATTTTTAAAAGGATACGAAATGAAAAAAATATTATTTATCGGCTCTTTAGTTATGGCAAGTTTACTTTATGCACAAGGTTCCCAGCCTGTAGAAATTACACAACAAGATATAAATACTCAAAATGAAATGTCTGACGCAAGTACTAAGGATATTACCCCAAAATCAATTGAAGATTTTTTTGAAGAATTTGCGGATAATTTCGGTATAGAATATGGTATAACCAAAGATGGAAAAACTTTTTATACAGGAAAAAGTACTGTTGCTGTAAATGATACTGATCCACAATTTGCACAAGCTTTACAAAATGCTTACCAAAAAGCAATGTTAAATTTGCAAAGCGAATTTATAAGAGATGCTTTTGGAAGAATTGCTACAAGCAAGATTCAAAATTATGAAGCAGACAATTCTACTAATGCTAAGGAATTTGATGAATTGCCAAAAGGTGATAAGGTTGATCAAATTTTAAATAAACTTACACAATTAGCTGGTGCTCAGCTTGATAAGGCATTAAAAGATTTAGGTATAGATACAAATTCTTTAAGCGAAGACAGAAAAAAGACTTTATTAAAGCAAGAATTTCTTAATAAAACTATGACAAATGCCATAGGTTCTATGAGTGGACTTGTTCCTGTGCAAACTATAGTTACACAAAGAAGAGGTGAGTATGATGTAGGTGTTATTGCTATTATTTCCAATAAAACTCGCCAATTAGCAAAAGATATGGCACTAGCAAGACAGAGTGCTATTAAGGGTAAAGGCAAGGCAATAAGTGAGTATCTGCCAAAAGATACAAAAGGCTTTTTAAATGAATATGGAATTCGCTTAGTTTATGATGAAAATGGTGCACCTATTATTTTAAGTTATGGAAACTGGGGTTATGTAGCAGATCCTAGCAATGCTAAAAAAACAAATATTTTAGAAGATAGAGCCAAAGAAACAGCACTTACTATGGCTGATGCTGCTATTATAGAGTTTATTAATACAAATTTAAGTCTTAAAGATGAAAGAACAACTGGTGATACTTACGAGGAAATCATCAAACAAAGTATTAATGTTAATGATAGTTCCACTCAAGAACAAACTCAAAACATAACAAATATTATTGACAAAGTAAATAGTAAAATAAAAGCAAGCACAAGCGGTAAAATTTGTGGTATTCGTACTCTTAAAAAATGGAGCTATACAAGTGAAAATGGTATTGAACATGTAGGAGCTGTGAGATTTTATTCTTATGAAAATTTAGCCAACACAAATGAGGCTTTAAATTCAAAGTCAAATACAACAAAAAATGAAGCTAAAAAATCTTCTAGCATACAAAGAAGCTCTAATGTTGTAAATAGCATGGATGATTTTTAAAGGTAAAAGATGAAAATAATTAAAATTCTTTTTTTAGGCTTATTTTTAAGCCTAAGTCTTAATGCTAAAGTTATAACCACAACTTCAACAAAATCAAGCACAGGTGAAGGCACAGGCTTGACTAGGGAAGATGCGATAAACAATGCCATTATAGAGGCTATAGGAAAAATGAGCGGAGTAAGCATCAATTCTCTTAAGAAATCTAACACTAGCGTTTCAACTGATAATTCAGGTTCAAACATACAAGATAATTACAGCGAGCAAATTTCAAAAGCCACCAAAGGTAGAGCTGATACTTATGAAATCAATAGTGTTGAACAAGATGCAAATGGTAAATATGCAGCTAATGTAACGATTTTTAAAACCACAACAACAAAAAAGTATCAAGCTCCAGGTTTAAGTGCAGATAATAGAAGAAGTATTACTGTTTTTGATTCTACTCCAGATGCTGCAAAAAGAGGCATAGGCTCAGCTTTGCAACAAAAAATCATTTCTGATTTATTGCAAAGTCGTAAATTTAATGTTTTGGACCGTGATTCTAGTGGCTATTATGAAATGGAAAAAGCTTTAATTAAAAGTGGCGACGCAGCTAGTGGTGAGGTTTATAAACTTAAAAATGTGTTAGCAACAGATTATATTTTATTGTTTTCTATTTCAGGACTTGAAGGTAAACAAAAAACAAGCAATTTAACAGGAAAAAGCAAAACTGAAATTGAAGTTATCGTAGATTATCGTGTGCTTTTATTTGCTACAAGACAAATTAAATTTTCTAATACTTTAAGCATGAAAGTCAATCTTAAAGACAATAGTCTTAGTGCCAATGAAACCGCACTCAAACAAATTGCAAATCGTATAGCAGGAGATATTTTAAACGCAATTTATCCTTTGAAAGTTGCAAGTGTTGAAAACAATGAAGTAATATTTTCTCAAAGCTTAAATCAAGGTGATGTTTATGAATGTTTTGCTCTTGGGAAGGTTATAAAAGATACTTATACAAAAGAAAATACAGGAAGAGTAGAAAGCAAAACAGGAAGTATTGAAATCACTCGCACAAGCCCTAAATTTTCTTATGCAAAAATCACAGAAGGTAGTGTAAAAGTGGGCGATATTTGCAGACCTTTAAGTAATACTGGTAGTGGAAATGGCTACACTATAGGTCGTGATGCAAATTATCAAACCCAAGAAGGCGGCGGAGTAAATCTAGGCTTTTAAATTTTTAGAGTTTGATTTTTCTCAAACTCTAAATCCTTTCTTAAATTCATCAAAAATTAAAGAAAAATTTTGTAAAATCGAAATTTTATTAAACCACTAAAGCTTTTAAATCCGTTATTGCGGTGCTTTATGGTACTACCAATTTATAAGGAAAAGCAATGTATGCTATTATCAAACACAGCGGAAAGCAATACAAAGTAAGTGTTGGCGATGAGCTAAAACTAGATCACTTTGAAGCTGAAAGCAAAGCAAGTATTGAAGTAAGCGAAGTTCTTGCTATCAATGATAAAGAATTAAAGGTAGGTGCGCCTTTCGTAGCAGGTGCAAAAGTTGTTTTGGAAGTGATCAATCACGGAAAAGATAAAAAAGTTGTGATTTACAAAAAAAGACGCAGAAAAGATTCTAAACTCAAACGCGGTTTTAGAAGACAATTTACTCGCGTTGTAGTAAAAGATATCAAAGCTTAAGGAGTAAAGAATGGCACACAAGAAAGGTCAAGGTTCAACTCAAAATAACCGCGATTCCATAGGTCGTCGTTTAGGTGTTAAAAAATTTGGTGGCGAGTTTGTTAGAGCTGGAAATATCATCATCCGCCAAAGAGGAACTGCAACTCATGCAGGTAACAATGTAGGTATGGGAAAAGATCATACTATCTTTGCTTTGATTGATGGTTTTGTAAAATTCGAAAGAAAAGACAAAGATAGAAAAAAAGTTTCTGTATATCCTGCATAAGTTTTTAGGACGCTTTTTAGCGTCTTGAAAACTTTAAATTTATAAATTTAACTTCTTTTATTTACTCAAATTTAGCTTTATAAATTTAAAGTCAAAGGCAATTTAAATGTTTATTGATAGTGTTAAAATTACTTTAGCTTCAGGCGATGGTGGCAAAGGTGCTGTAAGTTTTCGCCGTGAAAAACATGTTCCACTTGGTGGTCCTGATGGAGGAGATGGTGGAAATGGTGGTGATATTATTTTCGTATGTGATAATAATACCCACACTCTTGTAAATTTCAAAGGCAAAAGAGAATTACGCGCGCAAAATGGTGCTGGTGGAATGGGACGCAATAAAAATGGCAAAAAGGGTGAAAATTTAGAACTTATAGTGCCCGAAGGAACGCAAGTTATCGATGCACAAACTAATGAAATTTTACTCGATCTTACCAAAGAAGGACAAAGAGAGCTTTTTTTAAAAGGTGGAAAAGGTGGACTTGGCAACACCCATTTTAAACACGCCACCAATCAACGCCCCGATTACGCACAACCTGGTATAAAAGGAGAAAGTCGCTTAGTCAGACTTGAACTTAAACTTATTGCCGATGTAGGGCTTGTGGGCTTTCCAAATGTGGGAAAATCTACTCTTATAAGCGTTGTTTCAAATGCAAAACCTGAAATTGCAAATTATGAATTTACCACCCTTACTCCAAAACTTGGACTCGTAGATGTAGATGAGTATAATTCCTTTGTTATGGCTGATATTCCAGGGATTATCGAAGGAGCAAGTGTGGGTAAAGGCTTAGGACTTGCCTTTTTAAAGCACATAGAAAGAACGAGCTTTTTACTTTTCGTGCTAGATCCTATGAGGCAAATGCCTTTAAAAGAACAATTTATAGTACTAAGAAAAGAACTTGAAAAATTTTCCAATGAACTTTTTGGGCGTAAATTTGGCATCATGATTTCAAAAAGTGATAGTGTTCGTTTAGGAGAGGAATTTGCTGAGCAAATTGCTTTAAACATTAATGAGTTAGACAATTATCTCAAAGAAATAAATAATCCACAAAGCTTTTTAATCAAAGTCTCAAGCCTTGAAAAAACAGGACTTAAAGAACTTAAATTCATGCTTTTAGAAGAAATTAAAACTTTAAGAAATAACAAATAAAAATTTTAACAATCTAGGAAGTGTTTTATATTAAAAATTTCAAACACTCCCTATTTTTTCAAAAAATAACTAGTTTATATGAAATTTTGGCTAAAATTATAAAAATTTTTCAAGGAATAAGCATGAAAAGAATAGTTGTTAAAGTGGGTTCTCATGTGATTAGCGAAGAAAACACTTTAAGTTTTGAGCGTCTTAAAAATTTAGTCGCATTTTTAGCTAAACTCATGGAAAAATATGAAGTAATTTTAGTAACCTCGGCGGCTATTTCGGCAGGACACACCAAACTAGATATCGATAGAAAAAACCTTATTAATAAACAAGTTTTAGCTGCTATTGGACAACCTTTTTTAATCAGTGTTTATAACGAGCTTTTAGCCAAATTTAACAAACTAGGCGGACAAATTTTACTTACAGGCAAGGATTTTGACTCTAGAAAAGCTACCAAACACGCAAAAAATGCTATCGATATGATGATAAATTTAGGAATTTTGCCTATTATCAATGAAAATGACGCTACAGCTATAGAAGAAATTGTCTTTGGTGATAATGATAGTTTAAGTGCTTATGCTACGCATTTTTTTGATGCGGATTTGCTTGTGATTTTAAGCGATATTGATGGATTTTACGATAAAAATCCTAGTGAATTTAGTGATGCAAAGCGTTTAGAAAAAATCACTTATATTAAAGAAGAATGGCTACAAGCAACCATAAAAACAGGTAGTGAGCACGGAACAGGTGGTATAGTAACCAAACTTAAGGCAGCTAAATTTTTACTTGAACACAATAAAAAAATGTTTTTAGCAAGTGGCTTTGATTTAAGTGTGGCAAAGACATTTTTATTAGAAGATAAACAAATAGGTGGAACTTTGTTTGAGTGATTAATTTATTAAATTCTCTTTTAAAATCAAATAAGCTATAATTAAAACTTTTAATTTCACACAAAGCGAAAAAATGAAAAAAATTATTTTTATGGGCACTCCATCTTACGCAACTTGTATTTTAAAAGCACTAGTAGAAAATGAAAATTTTAAACTCGTAGCACTTTTTACTCAGCCTGATAAAGCCGTAGGTAGAAAGCAAATTTTAACTCCAAGTGATACTAAGGCTTTTTTAAGTCAAAATTATCCTAGTATTCCTATTTTTACTCCAAGTTCTTTAAAAGATAAAAATATTATAAGAGAGATTAAGGATTTAAATCCTGATTTTATCGTGGTTGCTGCCTATGGAAAAATTTTACCTAAAGCCATTTTGGATTTAGCGCCTTGTGTGAATTTGCATGCTTCTTTACTTCCAAAATACCGTGGTGCCAGTCCGATCCAAAGTGCGATTTTAAACAAAGATGAAAAAAGTGGAGTTTGCACCATGCTCATGGAAGAAGGGCTTGACACAGGTGCTATACTTGAAAGCTTAGAATGTGATATAAAAGATAAAAATTCAAGTGAAGTTTTTGAACTTTTAGCAAATTTGGCCGCTAAGCTCATCCTCTCTACTCTTTTAAATTTCGATAAAATCACCCCTAAAAAACAAGAGGAAAGTCTAGCAACACTTTGTAGAAAAATCAAAAAAGAAGATGGGCTTATAAATTTGCAAAATGCAAGAGAACTTTATCAAAAATATCTAGCTTTCACCCCTTGGCCTGGAGTTTTCTTGGAAAATGGACTTAAATTCTTAGAACTTGAACTTGTGGATGAATTAAAACAAAATGCTAAGATGGGTGAAATTTTAGAATTAGAAAAAGAAAGTTTTTTGCTTGCTTGCAAACAAGGAGTTTTGCGTATTAAAAAACTTCAAGAAAGTGGAAAAAAAGCTCTTGATGGCAGGACTTATTTAAATGGAAAAAGGCTTAAAAGTGAAGATAGTTTGTGTTGAAAGTATAGACTCAACTCATCTTTTTTTATGCGAGCAAATACGCAATGGAAAGATTGATGAAAATTTTGCTATTTATGCTTTAGAACAAACAAATGGAGTTGGAAGTAGGGAAAATTCTTGGCAAAGCTCTAAAGGAAATTTACATCTTTCTTTTTGTATTAAAGAAGAAGATTTACCAAAAGATTTACCTTTAGCTTCTGTGAGTATTTATTTTGCTTATTTACTTAAAGAAGTTTTACAAGAAAAAGGTTCTAAAATTTGGCTTAAATGGCCTAACGATCTATATTTAGATGATAAAAAAGCTGGAGGAGTTATAAGTGCTAAAATTTCAAATTTTATCATAGGCGGTATGGGTTTAAATCTTAAATTTGCACCCCAAAATACAGCTTTATGCGATATAGAAATTTCGCTTAAAGATTTAGTGAGTGAGTTTTTGCAAAAAGTAGAAAAAAAAATTTTATGGAAGAATATTTTTAGCAAGTATATGTTAGAATTTGAAAAATCAAGAAAATTTAGCGTCCATCATGAAGGTAAAGTTTTTTCACTTGAAAATTCTTTTTTGTACGAAGATGGTTCAATTTTACTAGGCGATAAAAGGGTGTATAGTTTAAGATGAGCGAAATTATTACAATAGCAAATCAAAAAGGTGGAGTAGGAAAGACTACAACAGCAGTAAATTTAGCCGCTTCTTTGGCTGTGGCTGAAAAAAAAGTACTTTTGATTGATGTTGATCCACAAGCTAATGCGACTACAGGGCTTGGTTTTAATCGTAATAATTATGAGTATAATATTTACCATGTTTTTATAGGAAGAAAAAAGCTTTCAGATATTATTTTAAAAACAGAATTGCCACAACTTCATTTAGCTCCTTCAAATATAGGTCTTGTAGGTATAGAACAAGAGCTTGCTAAAGGTGAAAATAATGAGAAAAAAATGTTACTTAAAAATCAAATTCAAGAAGTAATTGATGAGTATGATTTTATTATTATTGATTCTCCACCTGCTCTTGGAAGTATTACTATAAATGCTTTTGCAGCAAGTGATAGCGTAATTATCCCTATACAGTGTGAATTTTATGCGCTTGAGGGTGTAGCTATGGTTTTAAATACAATTAAAATTATCAAAAAAACTATTAATTCTAAACTCAGGGTTCGTGGATTTTTACCGACAATGTATAGCTCTCAAAATAATCTTTCTAAAGATGTTGTAGATGATTTGAAACAAAATTTTAAAAAACAACTTTTTACTATTAATGGAAACGAAGATGACTTTATTGTGATCCCTCGCAATGTAAAACTTGCAGAAAGTCCAAGTTTTGGAAAGCCTATAATTCTTTATGATATTAAATCGCCAGGTTCTGTTGCTTATCAAAATTTGGCGTATTCTATATTAGGATAATTATAATGGGGTTAAATAAAGATAGGGGTTTAAGTAGTTTAATCAGTGATATGGATACTGTTTATAGCAAAGAATTGGGTTTTGATAAAAATCAAAGCACTATGATAGAAATTGATCAAATTTCACCCAATCCATTTCAGCCAAGAAAGAATTTTGATCAAGAAGCTTTAGATGAGCTTGCTAATTCTATCAAAGAATTTGGACTTATTCAGCCTATTATTGTATTTAAAAAAAATAATAAATTTATTTTAATTGCTGGGGAACGTCGCTTAAGAGCAGTGAAAGCATTAGGAAAAAAAGAAATTCTAGCTTTTATTGCTGATATTGATGAGAATAAACTTAGAGAATTGGCTCTTATTGAAAATATACAAAGAGAGAATTTAAACCCTATTGAACTTGCTAATTCTTATAAGGATTTGATGCAAGTTCATAAGATTACTCAAGAGAATTTAGCAGAACTTATTCATAAGTCTCGTACTCAAATAACAAATACTTTAAGACTTCTGAATTTAGATATTAGAACTCAAGAGTTGATTGCTTCTGGAAAAATTTCTCAGGGTCATGCTAAAGTTTTGGTTGGTTTAGATCAAAAAGATGAAAAAATGTTGGTTGATAGCATAATAGGTCAAAAACTTAATGTTAGAGATACTGAAAAAATAGTTAAAAAAATAAAAAATAATGAAAGCTTACCTAATCAAGAATTTGAAGATGAAATAAAAAAATTAAAACAAATACTAAATCGCTTTGGATTTGACTGCAAAAATAAAAATAATGATTTTGTAATTCATTTAGAAAATATTGATAAAATTAAAAAATTAATCAAAATGCTTGAAAAGTTTTAACCAAAATCTTAGCTTTTTTATGGTAAAATAGTCCTTCAAAAATTCTAACCAAGGAGAATTATGTTTGAAGATATGCATCCTTCCATAATGCTTGCTACTATAGCTATTTTTTTGGCTATGATAGTTATTTTAAATAGTATGCTGTATAAGCCGCTTTTAAAATTTATGGATGAAAGAAATGATTCTATAAAAAATGATGAGAATAAAGTAAAAGAAAATTCTCAAGAAGTTTTATGTGTGAATGATGAATTAGAAGTTATTCATATTAACACTAGAGAAGAAATTCAAAAAATCAAACAAAGTGCTATAGCTGCTGCTAAAGAAGAGGCAGAGCAAATTCTTAGAAGCAAGAAAGAAGAATTAGAAAGAAAAATGGCCAGCTTTTATGCAGATTTAGCTATTCAAAAAAAAGAGTTACAAGAACATTTAAACATACATTTACCTGAGCTTAAGCAAGCTTTGCAAAATAACATAAAGAAAATTTAAGAGGAGAGAAATGAGTAAGTTATTATTTATTATATTTTTGCTACCTTTGTATGCTTTTGGTGCATCAAACGATAGTGGAGAATATGATATTATTCCAAGGACTATTAATTTTCTAATTTTTGTGGGTATATTGTATTATTTTGTTGCAACTCCATTTAAAAATTTTTACAAAAACCGTATTGTAAAAATTTCTTCTAAACTTGATGAAATTCAAAAAAAACTTTTAGAAAGTAAAGCTAAGAAATTAGATACGATGAAAAAACTTGAAGAAGCTAAGGCAAGTGCTGCTGCCGCTTTAATTACAGCAAAAAAAGAAGCTGAAATCTTAGTTAAAAATATTAAGAAAGAAACTCAAGATGAGTTAGATTTACTTCAAAAACATTTTGAGGAACAAAAAGATTATGAATTTAGAAAAATGGAAAAAGAATTAGTATCAAATACTTTAAATGAAATTTTTTCTGATCCAAATATGACATTAAAACAGAGTGAAATAATAGAACTTATGATGAAGAAGGTATCTTAAATATGGAAAATATAATTGCAAGAAGATATGCAAAAGCGATAGCTTCAAGAGCTGATATAAATGATTTTTATCAGAATTTGTGTATTTTAAATTCTGCTTTTGTTTTGCCAAAATTTAAAAATATTATAGAATCTAATGAGATTAAAAAAGAAAGAAAAATGGAATTTCTTGATTCTTTTCTTGATATTAAAAATTCTAGTTTTCAAAATTTTTTAAGACTTTTGATTGAAAATTCAAGATTAGAATGCATTCCTCAAATAGTTAAAGAACTTGAAAGACAAAAAGCTTTTAAAGAAAATATTTTTGTTGGTATTGTATATTCTAAAGAAAAATTAAGTCAAGAAAATCTTAAAGATCTTGAAGTCAAACTTAACAAAAAATTTGATGCAAATATTAAACTAAATAATAAAATCAGTCAAGATGATAGTGTTAAAATAGAATTAGAAGAATTAGGTTATGAACTTTCTTTTTCTATGAAAGCTCTTCAAAATAAGCTAAACGAATATATATTGAAAATTATCTAAGGAGAAAAAGTAAATGAAATTTAAAGCTGATGAGATCAGTTCAATAATCAAAGAAAGAATTGAAAATTTTGATTTAAATCTTGAAATTGAAGAAACAGGAAAGATTATTTCTGTAGCTGATGGTGTTGCTAAGGTATATGGACTTAAGAATATTATGGCTGGAGAAATGGTAGAATTTGAAAATGGTGATAAAGGAATGGCCTTAAACCTTGAAGAGTCGAGTGTAGGTATTGTTATACTTGGAAAAGGAGAAGGTTTAAAAGAAGGTGCTTCTGTAAAAAGACTTAAGAAATTACTTAAAGTTCCAGTAGGTGAGGCTTTGATTGGCCGTGTTGTAAATGCTTTAGGTGAGCCAATTGATGCTAAAGGTGTGATCAATGCTAATGAATATCGTTTTGTTGAAGAAAAAGCAAAAGGTATTATGGCGAGAAAAAGTGTTCATGAGCCTTTACATACAGGA
This sequence comes from Campylobacter sp. CFSAN093249, assembly GCF_011067895.1. Lineage (NCBI taxonomy): Bacteria > Pseudomonadati > Campylobacterota > Epsilonproteobacteria > Campylobacterales > Campylobacteraceae > Campylobacter > Campylobacter sp. CFSAN093249. The sequence goes on from NZ_JAAMWM010000006.1 coordinate 67,133, forward strand.
ATTAAAGCTATTGATGCGCTTGTGCCAATTGGTCGTGGTCAAAGAGAGCTTATCATAGGTGATAGACAAACAGGTAAAACTACCGTTGCTGTTGATACTATTATATCTCAAAGAGGTCAAGGAGTTATCTGTATATATGTTGCAATTGGTCAAAAGCAAAGTACAGTGGCACAAGTGGTTAAAAGACTAGAAGAACATGGTGCTATGGAATATACTATTGTTGTAAATGCCGGTGCTTCAGATCCTGCGGCTTTACAGTACTTAGCTCCATATACTGGTGTAACCATGGGTGAATTTTTTAGAGACAACGCAAAACATGCTTTAATTGTTTATGATGATTTGAGCAAGCATGCTGTAGCTTATCGCGAAATGTCTTTGATTTTACGTCGTCCCCCAGGTCGTGAAGCTTATCCAGGCGATGTTTTTTACCTTCATTCAAGATTGCTTGAAAGAGCAAGCAAGCTAAATGATGAATTAGGTGCTGGTTCTTTGACGGCATTGCCGATAATTGAAACACAAGCAGGAGATGTTTCTGCTTATATTCCAACTAATGTTATTTCAATTACAGATGGACAAATTTTCTTAGAAACTGATTTATTTAACTCAGGAATTCGTCCCGCAATTAATGTTGGTTTATCAGTATCTCGTGTAGGTGGGGCTGCTCAAATTAAAGCTACAAAACAAGTTTCAGGCACATTAAGACTTGACCTTGCTCAATATAGAGAGCTTCAAGCTTTTGCACAATTTGCTAGTGATTTAGATGAGGCAAGTAGAAAACAACTTGAACGTGGACAAAGAATGGTTGAACTCTTAAAACAACCACCTTATTCTCCGCTTAGCGTTGAAAAACAAGTAGTTTTAATTTTTGCAGGAACCAAAGGTTTCTTAGATGATATTGCTGTTTCTAGAATTAAGGAATTTGAAGATGGAATTTATCCTTTTATTGAGGCAAAACATCCAGATATTTTTGAGCAAATTCGCTTTAAAAAAGCTTTAGATTCTGATTTGGAAGAAAAACTAGCTAAAGCCATTAATGAGTTTAAAGCAAATCATTTATAAGGTCTTTTATGTCTAATTTAAAAGAAATTAAAAGAAAAATTAAAAGTGTTCATAACACTCAAAAGACTACAAATGCTATGAAGCTAGTTTCTACTGCTAAGTTAAAAAAAGCAGAAGAAGCAGCTAAAAGATCAAAAATTTATGCACAAAAAATCGATGAAATTTTGAGTGAAATTTCATTTCAGATCAATAAAATTGTTCACAATGAAGATGATGTGCGTTTATCTTTGTTTCATAAAAAAGAACAAATTAAAACCGTAGATTTAATATTTATCACTGCAGATAAAGGCTTATGCGGTGGTTTTAATATTAAGACTTTAAAAACAGTAAGTGAAATGCTAAAAGAATATGAAGCAAAAAATATTAATATTCGTCTTAGAGCTATAGGTAAAACTGGGATTGAATATTTTAATTTTCAAAAAATAGAATTGTTAGAGAAATATTTCCATCTTAGTTCTAGTCCTGATTATGAGAAAGCATGTGAAGTAATTCATGCTGCTGTAGATGATTTTTTAAATAGAAATACAGATGAAGTGATTTTAGTTCATAATGGTTATAAAAATATGATTACCCAAGAACTTAAAATTAATCATCTTATTCCAGTTGAACCAAAGAGTATTGAACAGACTCATAATTCTCTTTTAGAGCTTGAACCAGAAGGAACTGAGCTTTTAGAAGATTTAATGAAAACATATTTTGAGTATAATATGTATTATGCGTTAATCGATTCTTTGGCGGCAGAGCATAGTGCAAGAATGCAAGCTATGGATAATGCAACTAATAACGCAAAGGCAAGAGTGAAACAACTAAATTTAGCTTATAACAAAGCAAGACAAGAATCTATTACCACTGAGCTTATAGAAATTATCAGTGGTGTTGAATCAATGAAATAGTAAATTTTAAGGAGAAGATAAATAATGCAAGGATTTATTTCACAGGTATTAGGTCCGGTTGTTGATGTAGATTTTAACGACTATTTACCTCAAATTAATGAAGCAATTGTTGTAAATTTTGAAAGCGAAGGAAAAAAACATAAACTTGTTTTAGAAGTAGCAGCTCATTTAGGAGATAATAGAGTTAGAACTATTGCTATGGATATGACAGATGGTTTGGTAAGGGGTTTAAAAGCTGAGGCTTTAGGTGCTCCTATTAGTGTTCCTGTTGGTGAGAAAGTTTTAGGAAGAATTTTCAATGTTACTGGAGATTTGATCGATGAAGGTGAAGAAATTTCTTTTGATAAAAAATGGGCAATTCATAGAGATCCACCAGCTTTTGAAGATCAAAGCACAAAAAGTGAGATTTTTGAAACAGGGATTAAAGTTGTGGATTTACTTGCTCCTTATGCAAAAGGTGGTAAAGTAGGTCTTTTTGGTGGTGCAGGTGTTGGTAAAACTGTTATTATTATGGAGCTTATTCACAATGTTGCATTTAAGCATAGCGGCTATTCTGTATTTGCAGGTGTGGGTGAGAGAACTCGTGAAGGAAATGACCTTTATAATGAAATGAAAGAAAGTAATGTTTTAGACAAAGTTGCTCTATGTTATGGACAAATGAATGAACCACCAGGGGCAAGAAATCGTATTGCTTTAACAGGTTTAACAATGGCTGAGTATTTTAGAGATGAAATGGGTCTTGATGTGCTTATGTTTATTGATAATATCTTTAGATTTTCACAATCAGGTTCTGAAATGTCAGCACTTTTAGGAAGAATTCCATCAGCTGTGGGTTATCAACCAACCCTAGCAAGTGAAATGGGCAAATTCCAAGAAAGAATTACTTCAACTAAAAAAGGCTCAATCACTTCAGTTCAAGCTGTTTACGTTCCAGCTGATGACTTAACCGACCCAGCTCCAGCAACTGTTTTTGCTCACTTAGATGCTACAACGGTTTTAAATAGAGCTATTGCTGAAAAGGGTATTTATCCTGCAGTTGACCCACTTGACTCAACTTCAAGAATGCTTGACCCAAATATCATTGGAGAAGAACATTATAAAGTTGCTCGTGGTGTTCAATCAGTGCTTCAAAAATACAAAGATTTACAAGATATCATCGCCATTTTAGGTATGGATGAGCTTAGCGAAGAGGATAAACTTGTAGTTGAAAGAGCAAGAAAGATTGAAAAATTCTTATCACAACCATTTTTCGTTGCAGAAGTTTTCACAGGTAGCCCAGGAAAATATATAAGCCTTGAAGATACAATAGCAGGATTTAAGGGAATTTTAGAAGGTAAATATGATCATTTACCAGAAAATGCTTTCTATATGGTTGGAAATATAGATGAAGCTATTGCAAAAGCGGATAAATTAAAAGGTTAATTTATGAACGATTTGATTAATTTCGAGATAGTTACGCCTTTGGGTGTAATCTATCAAGGAGAAGTAAAATCTGTTACTTTACCGGGTAGTGAAGGAGAATTTGGCGTGCTTAAAGGACATGCTGCTTTGGTTTCTTCTTTAAAATCTGGAGTAATTGATATTGAAAAAGCTGATTTAAATCATGAATTAATTGCTATTGATGCTGGACATGCAAAGGTAGATGAAGATAAGATTTGCGTGTTAGCAAAGGGTGCGGTTTGGGTTTGTGGAAGTGATGAAAGTGAGATTGAAAAAAATCTTGCTCAAGCAAAAGATTTGATTAAATCTATGAGTTCTGATAATGCAGCTTTAGCAGCAACTTTTTCAAAACTTGATAATGCAAGGATGCATTAATGAATTTTGAAGCTATATTTCATTTTTTCAATAGTTCAAGTATTATTACTTATATAGTTTTATTATGGCTTTCTTTATATTTTATTTTAGCATTTAGTATTTTGTTTGCTAGATTGACTTATTTGGCTACATGGAGAAATAAAGAAAAAGAAAGTTTAGAAATTTTGCTCTTGGGTGAGAAGGATTTAAGTCGTACTGATTCGATTTTAAGAAAATGCAATGATACAACTTCAAATCATTTAGAAATCTATAAAAATTTAGCAAGTCGCCGCGCTTCTGCTGGACTTACTTGGCTTAGTATTATTGCTTCAACTTCACCTTTTATAGGTCTTTTTGGGACAGTTATTTCTATACTTGAAACTTTTGGTGGGCTTGGAACTCAAAATTCTTTAAGTATCATAGCTCCTAAAATCAGTGAGGCTTTAGTTGCTACAGGTTGTGGTATTTTAGTAGCAATTCCTGCTTATACATTTCATCTCATCATTAAAAGAAAAGCTTTTGAACTTTTAAGCATTATTGATAGCGAGATTAAAGTTATAAGTTCGAGTAAATAAGGTTAAAAATGCCATTTGATGATGAAAAACCTGAACTTAATATCACACCTTTAGTAGATATTATGCTTGTATTGCTTGCGATTTTAATGGTAACAGCTCCAAGCATTACTTATGAAGAAAAAATTAATCTTCCACAAGGTAGTCAAAAAAATACTAGCGCTCCAACTGTTAAGAGTTTAATTATTAGTATTAATGCAAAAAAAGAAATTTTTTTAAATCAAGAAAAATACGATTTTATAAGTTTTGCTGACAATCTTGCTCAAAGAAAAGCACAATTTAATACCGAAGATCCGGTTTTTATACGCGCTGATAAAAGCTTAAAATATGACGATGTTATTTCAGTCTTAAGAAGTGTAAAAAATTTAGGATTTAATAAAGTTGCTTTACAGACTGAATAATCATGAAAAATTATGGTTTGAGTAATTTAAATTCGTTTTTACTTGCTTTAGCAATATATATTAGTATAGTAATTCTTGTTTTTTTTAGACTTGTAAGCGAGGTTGAACCTGCTATACAATATACTGATATAAAAGATAGTTTTGTAGATATTGAACTTGCTGAACCATCAAAACAAGTTATTACTCAAAGCAACACTCCTAAAGAAATACAAAAACCAACAGAGCAAATTGATATAGAAAAGCTTTTTGCTCAGACTACAAATAAAACAGTTAAAACTGAAGATATTGACCAAAAGGCAAGTAATTTTAATGAGCTTTTTGGAAATATTAAAGAAATACAAGAAGAAAAGACTACAAAAATTCAATCAAGTGCTAAATCAGGAATTTCTAGTGCCCCAAAACCTCAAGCTTCTGAACTTGTAAAACAACTTAATGATAGCTTGCTTCAAGAAGAAAGTTCAACACAAGGTGAAAGTACAAAGGCACAAAAAATTGGAATTTATGATGAATTTTTAGGGAAAGTTGTGCGTATTATCACTCAAAGATGGACTCAGTATTATCCAAATAGTGAAAAAATTTCTGTTAAGGTAAAAATTTTTATTGATGAAAATGGAAAATTTGGCTATACTTCAGTTGAAAAAAGTGGGAATCCTTTATATGATGCTAAAGTGGCTGAATTTTTAGAAAGTCAAAAAGGTAAATTTATTACTTATCCTCCGCAAAATAAAAATATAAGCATTACCATGAATTTAAGAGATGAAGTAAAAGTTAAAAATGATTAGGAGAAAAAAATGAAAAAAATTGTAGCAATTTTTTTAGTCTTTTTAGGAAGTCTTTGGGCAGAAGATCCAGTGATTGATGTTGTTAATTCTGGTGTAGTTTTACCAAAGATTATTGTTAAAGACAATTCAAATTTAAGTGATGAGAATTTAAAGAAAAGCTTTTATAATATCATTGTGAACGATTTGAAAGTAAGTTCAAACTTTGAAGTTGTTGCTAATGCAACTGAAACAAGTAATTATACTTTTGAATACGCTTTAAATAAAAATGGTAACACTTTGAGTTTAAATGTAAAAATAAAAGCTGGCGGTTCTGATAAGTCAGAGCAAACTTATACTTTAAATGGTTTAGAGCAATATCCATTTTTGGCACATAAAAGCGTCAAAGCTTCTGTAAATGCGTTAGGACTTGCACCTGTTGATTGGATGGATCATAAAATTTTGATCGCGAGAAATTCCAGCTCTAAGAAAAGTCAAATTATTATGGCTGATTATACTTTAACTTATCAAAAAGTTATTGTTGATGGTGGGCTTAATTTATTTCCAAAATGGGGAAATAAAGAACAAACTCTATTTTATTATACAGCTTATGATCATGATAAGCCAACTTTATACCGTTATGATTTAAATACCAATAAAGCTAGTAAAATTTTATCAAGCGGCGGTATGGTTGTAGCAAGTGATGTGAGTGTAGATGGAAGTAAACTACTTGTTACCATGGCTCCAAAAGATCAGCCTGATATTTATTTATATGACTTAAATACCAAAAATCTAACACAATTAACTAATTATTCTGGTATTGATGTTAATGGAAATTTTATTGGCTCAGATGATAGTAAAGTGGTATTTGTAAGCGATCGTTTGGGATATCCTAATATTTTTATGCAAGATTTAAATAGTAATAGTGCTGAACAAGTTGTTTTTCATGGTAGAAACAATTCGGCTGTTTCGACTTATAAAGATTTTTTGGTTTATTCAAGTCGTGAACCAAATCAAGCAGGTGTTTTTAATATTTATTTGATGTCAATTAATAGTGATTATATTCGTCAACTTACAGCAAATGGAAAAAATTTATTTCCAAGATTTTCTAGTGACGGTGGAAGTATAGTATTTATCAAATATTTAGGTGCGCAAAGTGCTTTAGGTGTTATTCGTGTAAATGCAAATAAGACTTTTTATTTTCCTCTTAGGGTTGGAAAAATTCAATCAATTGATTGGTAAAAATTTCAATTTTAGGTTAAAATTAATTAAAAATTAGATATAATAGTAAGAATTTATTAACTTTGAAAGGTCATAAATGAAAAAAATTCTTTTTATTTCAATTGCAGCTCTTGCAGTTGTTATTAGTGGTTGTAGCACAAAAAGCACTAGCGTAAGCGGTGATAGTAGTGTTGATTCAAATCGTGGTTCAGGTGGAAGTGATGGTTGGGATATTGATTCAAAAATTTCTCAACTTAATGATACTTTAAATAAAGTATATTTTGATTTTGATAAATTCAACATTCGTCCTGATATGCAAAATGTTGTAAGCGCAAATGCTAATATTTTTAACACTGAAGTAAGCGGTGTAAGTATTACTGTTGAAGGAAACTGCGATGAGTGGGGAACCGATGAATATAACCAAGCTCTAGGTTTAAAAAGAGCAAAAGCTGTAAAAGAAGCTTTAATCGCTAAAGGTGTAAATGCTGATAGAATTGCTGTTAAAAGCTATGGAGAAACAAATCCTGTGTGCACTGAAAAAACTAAAGCTTGCGATGCGCAAAATAGACGTGCTGAATTTAAATTATCAAGATAATTAATGAAAAAAATATTCACAGTAGCTCTTCTTGGAGCTACTTTACTTTATGCAGAAAGCTCAGCTTTTGGTGCAGGAGATATAACAAGCAATTCTTCTTATGGTTTAACTTCAAATGAAAAATTATTTAAAGAAAAGTTAGATAATTTAAATAATGAAAATATACAAACAAATGCTAGAATTAATGAAATTAACGAAAGAATCGAGGGTTTACAAAGCACTTTAGAAGGTATAAATTCTCAATATGCTAAATCAAATTCTAGATTAAGTCAAGTTGAAGAGAATAATCAAAATATTGAAAATAATTTTACTAGTGAAATTCAAAAATTAAAGGCTTATGTTGAAGAAAGTAGAAAAATTCAAGAAGCTAATAATAAGCAAGTAAAAAAAGTTTTAGCCGAACTTAGTTCTTTAGTAGATGCTATTAATGCAAATTATGTTTCTAAAAACGAATTAAATGATGCAAATTTAAGCGTTAAAACTATTACACCTAGTGTTGTTGTTTCAACTACAGATTCAAATAGTACCATTGAAAACAATAATACTCAAAATACCCAAGATGATAAAGCAAAACAAATTGATGAATCTTGGAAAAAGAAAAAAAATAATGAAATTTTAGAATTAGCGATAAAAGATGTTGATAAAAATGCTTTTGAAGATTCCAAAGCAAAATTAAATTTTCTCATAACAAAGCAGTATAAACCTGCAAGAGCAAATTTTTGGTTAGGGGAGATCGAGTATAAACAAAAAAATTATAACAATGCTATTGTTTATTATAAAAAAAGTTCTTCTTTGAGTACAAAAGGAGATTATTTCCCAAAACTTTTATATCATACTGCCATTTCATTGGATAAAACAGGTGATACAAAAACAGCAAATGGTTTTTATAAAGCTTTAAAAACTAATTATCCAAATTCACCCGAAGCAAAAGCTTCACCTAATAGAAAATAAATTAAGGAGATAAAATGGCTATAGAAAAAAATAGTGTAGTTTCAATGTTTTATGAGTTAAAAGATGCAAATACAAATGAAGTTTTAGAATCAAATTTATATTCTCAACCTATTTCTTTTATTTTAGGCAAAGGTCAGATTTTAGAAAGCTTAGAAGAAGAAGTGATGAAGCTTGATTGCCCTAGCAATGCTGATGTGGTAATTAAAAAAGAAAAAGGTTTAGGCGAATACGATGAAAATGCCGTTCAAACTTTACCAAAAGAGCAATTTGCAGGTATTGATTTAAAAGTAGGTATGGAGCTTTTTGGCGAAGGCGAAAATGGCGAAACCGTTCGTGTAACTGTAAAAGAAATTGGTGAAAATGATGTCACAATTGATTATAATCATCCTTATGCGGGTCGTGATTTGCTTTTTTCTTTAAATATCGTAGATGCTAGAGCTGCGAGTGAAGATGAAATTCTTACAGGTATTATCGCAGGAAGTCATAGTTGTGGTTGTGGAAGCGGACATGGACACGATCATCATCACGGACATGGACATGGTGGCGGCGGTTGCTGTGGTGGTGGCGGTTGCGGTTGTCATTAATGAATGCTGCGTTTATATTTCCAGGTCAAGGCTCTCAAAGTCTTGGCATGGGAAAAGATTTTTATGAAAACTCTATAAAAGCCAAAGAACTCCTTCAAAACGCAAGTGATTTTTGTAAGATTGATTTTAAACATTTGCTTTTTGAAGAAAACGAAAAACTCAATCAAAGTGAATTTACTCAACCCGCCATCGTTTTAAATTCCTTAATGGCTTATAGTGTTTTACTTGAAAAAAAACCTGATTTAAGTTCGAAATTTGCTTTAGGGCATTCTTTGGGAGAATTTTCAGCCTTAGCTGTCAATGGTGCTTTTGATTTTTTAGAGGCTCTTTCTTTGGTCAATAAAAGAGGGCTTTTCATGCAAGAAGATTGTGCAAAAGTTGAAGCAGGTATGATGGTGGTTTTGGGGCTTGATGATGAAAAGGTTGAAGAGCTTTGTCAAAAAGCACAAAAAGAAAACAAGCAAATTTTCGCTGCAAATTATAACTGCGATGGACAAATCGTTGTAGCAGGTTTAAAACCTGATTTAACAAGTTATGAAAGTGTATTTAAAGAAGCAGGAGCTAAAAGAGCTATGCTTTTAAATATGAGCGTGGCAAGTCATTGTCCTCTTTTGGAAAATGCTTCAGCTAAGCTTTGTGTGGAGCTTGAAAAGGTGTTAAAACCAAATTTTAAAGCCGTAATTTCTAATGCAAATGCCAAAATTTATACAAGCAAAGAAGAAGCCCTTGAGCTTTTAAAAGCACAACTTATCTCTCCTGTGCTTTATAAACAAAGCATTAAGGCATGTGAAAATGAAGTAGATTATTTCATAGAATTTGGCGCAAGTGTGCTTAAGGGTTTGAATAAAAAAATCACTTCAAAAGAAACTTATGCTTTAACAAATATGAATGATATTGATGAATTTTTAAAGGTTGTATGATGAAAATAGCAATTTTAGGAGCCATGAGTGAAGAAATCACTCCTTTGCTTGAAACACTTAAAGATTATACGAAAATAGAACACGCTAACAATACTTATTATTTTGCAAAGTATAAAAACCATGAACTTGTTTTAGCGTATTCTAAAATTGGCAAGGTAAATTCTACTCTTAGTGCTAGTGTGATGATAGAAAAATTTGGCGCACAAGCTTTGCTTTTTACAGGAGTTGCAGGTGCTTTTAATCCTGAACTTGAAATTGGCGATTTGCTTTATGCAACAAAATTAGCTCAATACGATCTTGATATTACTGCTTTTGGACATCCTTTGGGCTTTGTTCCAGGTAATGAAATTTTTATCAAAACCGATGAGAAATTAAACAATCTTGCTTTAGAAGTTGCTAAGGAATTAAATATCAAACTGCGTGCAGGCATTATTGCAACGGGTGATGAGTTTATTTGCGATGAAGCAAAAAAAGCAAAAATTAGAGAAATTTTCAATGCGGATGCTTGTGAAATGGAAGGCGCAAGCGTGGCTTTGGTTTGTGATGCTTTAAAGGTGCCTTGTTTTATCTTAAGAGCTATGAGTGATAAAGCAGGGGAAAAGGCTGAATTTGATTTTGATGAGTTTGTGATCAATTCAGCTAAAATTTCAGCCAATTTTGTGCTTAAAATGTGCGAGAAATTATGATAAATCTTAGCAAAAAACTCATACGCCAAGTTGCACAAGCTAATGCTAAATTTGGACTTATTAAAGATGGAGATAGGGTTCTTTTAGGGCTTAGTGGCGGGAAAGATTCTTTGGCTTTAGCCCATCTTTTAAATCGTATGCAAGCTCACGCTCCTTTTAAATTTGAACTTGAAGCGGTAACTTTGAGTTATGGTATGGGCGAGGATTATTCTCATCTTCATGCACATTGTGAAGAACACGGCATTAAACATAGCGTGCTTGATTCAAATATTTATGAAGTTTCAGGCGATACCATAAGAGAAAATTCAAGTTTTTGTAGTTATTTTTCGAGAATGCGTCGTGGAGCTTTATATACTTACGCTCTTGAAAAAGGTTTTAACAAGCTTGCTATAGCTCATCATTTAGATGATGCAGCAGAAAGCTTTTTTATGAATTTTATTCATAATGGAGCTTTAAGAACCTTAGCGCCTATTTATCAAAGCAAACGCGGTATAACTGTGATACGCCCTTTGATTTTTGTGCGAGAAAGACAGCTTAGGGATAATGCTACGCAAAATGAACTTAGCGTGATAGGAAATGAATTTTGTCCTGGTATGAAACTCAGCGAAAAAAATGTGAAATTTCCACACGCTAGAGAAGAAGCTAAACAGCTTTTAGCAAATTTAGAAAAAGATCATCCTAAGCTTTTTACAAGCTTAAAAACTGCTTTTACAAATTTACACACAGAAAGTTTTTGGCTTCAAAAGGCATAAAAGCATGAAAAAAGCTTTTGTTTTAGTGGATTATCAAAATGATTTTATTGATGGAAGTTTAGGTTTTGATAAGGCTTTAAAAATCAAAGAAAATATTCTTAAAGCCTTAAATCAAATCGATTTTAATAACACGCATTTGCTTTTAACCTATGATACGCATGATGAGCATTATCTACAAAGTAAAGAAGGTTTAAATTTACCTGTAAAACATTGCATTAAAGAGAGTTTGGGTTGGCAAATGCCAAAGGAATTTGAACCTTTTTTACAAAAAGCTCATAAAATTTTTTATAAAAATACTTTTGGTAGCTTAGAATTAGCTAATTTCATACAAAAAAGTGATTATGAAGAACTTCATTTTGCAGGGCTTGTTTCTCATATTTGTGTGTTTTGTAATATTATTTTAGCTTTTGGTGCTAAGCCTAATGCAAGGATAATTTTACACCAAAATTTAAGTGCAAGTTTTGATGAAAATTTAGAAAAATCCGCTTTTGATATACTTAGGGCTTATGGTATTGAAATTGTTTAATGCAAGGCTTTATACTTCATACTCAAAAAGTTAAAGATGAGGATTTGATTGTTTATATTTTAAGTCCTAAAATGCTTATTAAGGCTTATCGTTTTTATGGACTTAGACATTCTAGTATTTTAAGCGGCTATAAAATCGACTTTGCTTTAGAAGAAAATCCTAGTTTTTTACCAAGACTTAAAGATGTATTGCATTTGGGATTTTTATGGATTATGCAAAGGGATAAAATGCTTATTTGGCAAGAATTTATCCGTCTTTTATATAGGCACTTAAAAGATGTAGAAGAGCTTGATAGTTTTTATTTTGATTTACTTGATGAGTGTGTGAAAAGGTTTGAAAAACAAAATCCAAAGCGTGTTATTGTTGATGCTTATTTAAAAATTTTGGAATTTGAAGGAAGATTGCATAAAGATTTTTTTTGTTTTGCCTGTGATGAGAAAATTCAAAATTCCATTACATTGCTAAGGGCTTTTTTACCTTCGCATTCTCAATGTGCTTTAGGATTTGAGTTTGAAGAGAAAAAACTAAAACAATTTTATAGTAGTAAAAATTGTGCGATTTTTGATGATGAAGAAATAGAAAATTTATATCATTTGATTAAGGAAGGTTTATGATATTAAGTGATGAAAAATGTGATTTTTTAGAATCTATAGCAAGTTTTTTAAGTCCTAAAGATGTGGAGCTTGTCTTTGTGGATAGTAAAGAAATGCAAGAAATTAACTTAGAGCAAAGAAAACAAGATAAAACCACTGATGTACTTTCTTTTCCACTTGAAAATATCGATGAGAGTTTGCCTTTGGGTTCTGTTGTGATCAATGTGGATTTGGCAAAAGAAAAGGCTAAAGAGTTAGGGCATAGCTATGAAGAAGAAATAAGCTTGCTTTTTATCCACGCTATGCTTCATTTGTTAGGTTTTGATCATGAAAATGATAATGGAGAAATGAGAGAAAAAGAGAAAGAACTTATAGAGCATTTTAATTTACCTAAAAGTTTGATTGTAAGGACTTTGGAAGATTAAGTAAGATTTTTTTCAAGGGCTAGAAGACTTGCGCTTTATATTTTAAATATATGAGTAAAAATATTAAAAAAAATCATTTTTGCCGATTTACTTTAGAATAAAATTTATTCCAAGGTGATAAAGATGATAGTATTTCCTCTAAGCTCTTTTAATAGATATTTTGGAAACAATCCTTTGCAAACACTTACCAAAATAAGAGATGAAAGTATTGAAAATGGAAATCCCGAGCTTACAAAAAAACAAAGAGAAGAATTAGGTAATGATTTGATAGATTTGTATAAGATTTCTAAAAAATTCAGCGATAAAATAGAATTAGTCGAGGGTTCAATAGAAGATAAGCTTAGAAACAATGAATTACCAGAATCAGAAGTTAAAAATTTATTTCAATGGATGGATGAAAATGCTAAACACCCTCGTTGGATGCATATTGATGGCGTGAGTTATGATGAAGCTTATGTTAAAATTTTTCACACAAGCAAAAGTATAGATGAATTTAAAGAAAAATATCTTGAGCTTCAAAAAAAATATTTTGTTGATTTTAACAATATTGATTCATCGCAGAAAAAACTGCAAGAAACTTCAGAAGAAGACAAAAAAGCTTTCAAACCTATACAAGTAGAAAGTAAAAGCGAAACCTACAAAGATGATAATACAAGAAATGAGCTTTTAAGAAAACTACTAGAAACTAAATTTGGCACAAGCGATGAGCTAGAAATTCTTTTTGGTATGAATTTTAGCAATGATAATGCAGGGGAATTTAATAAAATTCTTTCTCAAAACACTTCAGCAAAAATTATAGATATTAAGGCTTAAGATTTTTTAAATTATAAAAATCAATCAAGTTAAACTAAAAAATTCTTCTATTTTTTTTCGCATTTCTTCGACATTGTCGATACGATTAACGGTATCTCTAAAGGCTGAAGCGTCTTTATGCCCTTTAGAATACTCGTGTAAATGCTTGCGAAATATACTTACGCCTTGATCTTTGTAGTGTTTTATCATTTCATCAAAATGAGTGAGTATGATTTCTTTTTTGAGTTTTTCATCTACACTTTTACCGCTTTTGATTTCATAAAATATCCAAGGATTTCCTACGCTTGCACGCCCTATCATGAGTCCATCACATTTTGTGATTTTATAAACTTCTTTAGCGTTTTGTGCGTTAATATCGCCATTTGCAATCACAGGAATTTTCACGCTCGCTTTAGCACTAGCAATGGATCCATAATCGGCTTTTCCGCTATAAAGCTGTTTTCTTGTGCGTCCGTGGATACTTATAAAATCCACCCCCAAGCTTTCACAAATTTTAGCCATTTTTTCAGGATATTTTTCATTAAATCCTAGTCGAAATTTCACACTTGTAAGGCTTTTTTTATTGTTTTCTTTAATCACTCCTACAAGATTTTTAAAAAGCTCTAAATTTTCTAGCAAAGCACTGCCAGCACATTGTTTAACAACTTTATTTACAGGGCAACCGCAATTAAAATCGATCCCATCTACAAAATCCATTTCATTTAGCATTTGCACTGCTTTTTTTAGCACTTCTTTATCTCCACCTGCAATTTGGACTATATAGGGATTTTCTAATTCAGCTCTTTCTAGCATATGTAAAGTTTTAGAACTTTCATAAACTAAGGCATTAGAACTTATCATTTCACTTATGGTAATATCAGCACCAAATTTTTTTACTACATTACGAAAAGGCAGATCTGAAAAACCTGCCATAGGGGCTAAAAACAGGGGTTTTTTGCTAAAATCTATCATTGTATGAGTTGATTTAGATTGATTTTGATATTTTTTTCACGCAAGGCTAAAAAGGCTTTAAAATCATTAAATTTTTTATCATCATTGTGAATTTGTTCTCTTAACTCATCTAAAAGTCCAAATTCAGCCAAAAGATATAAATATGCTCTTAAAGCTTCGCTTTTTTCATTTTTAATTTTGTTAAAAATTCCTAAAATAGCATCAGGATTTAAAAGTTTAGTACTTAGTTTTGCTGCATTAAGATAGTCTTTTTCGCTTAATATGTTGTGTGAAAGTAAAACTTCATATTCTGCTACACTAAGTTCTAAATTTCCTTCTTTAAAACGCTTGATAAGTGTGAGAACTTCAGAAGGCTTTTTAGGGATTTTTACATTTTTAATTTGCTCATAACTAGCTTTTTCTATAAGAGTGTTAAAAGCAATTTCTTCAAATTCATCTTTGATTTCATTAAGGTTTTTAAGTTTGTTATAGGCATAATTTGCATCATTTTTGAGATGATTTTTTTCATTTTGCAAATATAAAACATTGTTATTTTCGAGTTTAAATTTGCTAAGGTTAAAAAATTCGTTTTTATTTAAACCATCAATAAGATCTAAAATTTCATTGATTTTATTTGAGTGTGGAATTTTTTCATGTGTTTTTATGGTTTTAAAAAGTTGTGCTACAGATCTAAATTCTTTTGTTTGAAAAGTGGTTTTAAGATCTTTTTCAAGGAGTAAATCTTGAGTATAAGCTTCAAATTTAGCTGCATCTTTAAAAAAATGCTTAAATTTTAAATAACGCAAAAATCCATAAAATGCTATGTGTAAAACGGCTAAAATCATATAAATAAATAAAGGAATAACAAGCCATATCATAATAGGTAGTTCAAAGGTATAAGTGCTGATATTTAGAGTATAGCTTCCTAGTTCTAGATGCCAAGCAAAGGCAAAAATAAGTGCTATATAAATAAAACTTGCAAGTAAGAAGAGTTTAATTTTCATGTTTTTTTCCTTGTTCTGCAATTTGACGGCAAGTGATACAATATCTTGCGTGAGGTTTGACTTTTAGTCTTTGAGAGTCGATTTCATCATCGCAAGATTCGCAAATTCCATAAGTGCCGTTTTTGATTTTATCTAAAGAATCTTCGATTTCTATAAGTTCTTCTTTGAGATTGGTGCTGATAGCAAAGTCAATTTGAGAGCCTGTTTCTATAACAGAAAAATCTACACTATCGCTTGGGACGCTATTGTGAAGAGCTTCGATTTCATTTGAATTGCTTTGCAAATTTTCTAAGATGGCTTTTTTTCTTTCTTCTAAAATATTTTTGAAATTTTGTATTTCATTTTTTTTCATTTTAAAACTTTCTATTTGTGATAAGGGTGATTGTTGTTGATGCAAAATGCACGATAAATTTGTTCTAAAAGTAAGGTTTTAACAAATTGATGTGCTAAAGTAAGTTTGCTTAATGATAGTCTAAAATCCAAACTTTGATTAAATTCTTCTCTTAAACCATAAGCACCGCCTATAAAAAAACTTAATTCATTTTTATCTTGGATGAGTTTTGCAAATTCTATACTTGTAAGATCTTTCCCTTTTTCATCAAGAGCGATACAATAGCCTTTTTTATAAGGCATAAAAGCTTCTTCATAGCTTTTTTTTGCTTCTATGGCATTTAAATTTTGAGCTAAGGCTATTTTTTTATTAAAAACATTTATTTCTTTTAAAGTGGCGTATTTGGAGATGAGTTTAGAGTATTTCTCACTCCAAGTTTTAAATTCATCACTTTTTTGAATACAAAAGATATTAACTTGCAAATTATTTTCCACTAAAAAATTTTAGTACATCGCTAAGATATTGTTTTTGTTCTCCTCTTTCAACTATGGCATCTATAAGTCCATGTTCTAACAAGAACTCTGCTTTTTGAAAACCTTCAGGTAAATCTGCTCCTATAGTTTGTTTAATAACTCTTGCACCAGCAAAACCTACTAAAGCTTCAGGTTCAGCAATGATTAAATCTCCAAGCCAAGCAAAAGAAGCACTTACCCCACCCATAGTAGGATCGGTTAAAATGCTAATATAAGGAAGTTTTTCTTTGCTAAGAAGTTTAAGTGCAGCGCTAGTTTTGCTCATTTGCATTAAAGAATAAGTACTTTCTTGCATTCTAGCTCCACCGCTTGCACTTACGATGACAAGAGGGGTTTTGCTTGTGATGGCTCTTTGTATAGCTCTAACGATTTTTTCTCCTTCAACAGAACCTAAAGATCCGCCCATAAAAGAAAAATCAAATACAACAAGTTGGGTTTTTAAACCATTGATTTCACATTCTCCACTGATGACAGAACTTTTTCTACCTGTTTTACTTTCACCTTCGCTAAGGCGTTTTTTATAGGATTTACTATCAACAAATTTTAAAGGATCTATAGCTTCTAAATTTGCATCATACTCAATAAAACTGCCTTCATCGCTTAAAAGTTTAATACGTTCATCAGCTGAAATTCTCATGTGATAATTGCATTTAGGACAAACATTAAAACAAGATTCTATTTCTTTATAATACATCAAAGCATGACAACTTTGGCATTTTACCCAGTGATTTGGAGCTTCTTTAATACTAGGTTGTTGTCTTCTTATTTTTGAAAAAATATCTGCAAAATTCATAATATTCACCTAATTATTTTTTAAAAATTCCAAGATTATATCAAAAATTTTTTTGTCTTGGCTTAGGAGAAGGAAATTTTCATTTTTTTCTATATATAAATTTTGATGAATTGCTAAAGCAGCTGCTGTATCAAAAATTCGTGTTTTTCCAAGAATTAATACAAAACTAAAATACGAAGCATAAGCGAGACTTAAGGCTGTTGCACCCAAAGAGCGAAATTTTAATTGATTTTTTGTTAAAAAATCGAGAAGTTTTGGATAAAGTGAAATTTTTTCAACTATACCTATTTTAGAAAATAGATTAGGTGTTAAGGGTGAGTATTTTGGATCGGAAAGATTGGATTTAAAAGCTTGATTGTTATTAAAAGCAAAAATTTCTTGACTGACAAGATTGCAAACAAAAGCACTTTTTGCCTGATCTTTTTCCATAAGAGCTATAGAAGTTCCATAAAATGGTATTTTAGAAACAAAATTTGAACTTCCATCCAAAGGATCAAGAATCATTTGTTTTGGGCTAGCTTTTCCGATCAATCCGCTTTCTTCAGAAAAAATTTGTCCAAAACAACTAAGATATTTTATGAAAATTTGTTCACATTTTAAGTCAAGCTCATAGCCTTGATTTTTATCATAGCCTAATTTAGAGCAAAGTTTAAGATCATTTTGTGGGATATTGTTTAGATACTTGCGTATTTGCAAATTTGCATTCAAGCAAGCATCTAAAAATTCTTTCATTAAAAGCGTGTTCCAAGATTAAATTCAAAACTATTAGTATCATCACCTTTTTTATCATTAAGAGGTTTGGCAAATACAAGTTGTAAAGGTCCAATAGGTGTAATCCATTCAATGCCTATACCTGTACTCATTCTTTTTATTTCATCTAAATTTTTACGCCCTATCATACCATAATCAAAAAACACGCTACCACGAAGTTTGATTCTATCAATCAAAGGAAAACTAAGTTCTACGGAATTGGCAAAAGCTATGGTTCCGCCTATTTCATCTCCCCATTGATTTTTAGGACTTACTGTTCTGCTTTCAAAACCGCGTATCGATCTAATACCACCTAAATAAATTCTTTGGTTAATTGGTAAATAACCTTCATCCCATACTTTATAAAAACTCGCTTTATAGCGATAAATAAGATCATATCCTATATAGTCTTGCAAACCTTGATAAAAGTTAAATTTAGAGCTTGATGAAATAAATTCTTGATCTCCGCCAAGTCCAGCGTATTCTAAACTAGTTGAAGCAATAATACCTGATCGTGGCAGATAATAATCATCTGTATTGTTAAAGGTGATTGCTGGAGTTATAGAGCTTTTAATACTTTTGCCAAGTTCATATCCTGTTCTTAAAAGAGTTGGACTTAAGTGATATATATCGCTTTGTTCAAGATTATAAGTTAAGCTTACATTATAGTATCTTGCAAATTGGCGTCCAACTGTTATATCAAAGCCGTAATTTTTTTCTGAATAATTATCCCATTCATAGTCATTTGAATAAAGTGTTCCACCCAGACTATATTGACTATCAAGAACGCGTGGATTTACGAGACTAATCCTTCCCGATAAAGTATCATCGCTTTTATCTACGCTTACAGAGCTTTTTATTCCTGAACCAAAGATATTTGTATCCGATAAAGAAGCGTTAAGCAAAATACCATCGCTTGATCCATAGCCAATGCCTCCAGAAATAGCTCCTGTAGAAGCTTCTTTAACATCAACAATCAAATCAATATGTGTATCATCAACTTTTTCTTCTTTGATATTTACATCGTCAAAATAAGAAGTTCTTTTTAAAGCATTTTTTGACTCGCTTAAGTCTGTTCTATTGTATAAATTACCTTCTGTTATATATAATTCTCGGCGTATGACGCGATCTACGGTGCGTGAATTTCCTGAAATAATAACATTTCTTATATAAACTTTATCGTGAGGGATTACTTTAAATACAACGGTGGCTTCTTGAGTTTGATCATTTTTTTGAATATCAGGATAGACTTCTACAAACGCATAACCCAAATCAGCACTTTGTGTTTCTATGGTTTTAACATCTTTTCTAATGTCTTCGATATTGATAGTTTTGCCAGCGCTTGATCTTAAATCTTTTACGGTTTGTGCATTTTGCTTATCATCAAATAAAGGATTTTCTATGCTTATACTTTTAATTTTATAAGGCTTTCCTTCTTTGATAAAATAAGTCAAATTTGCTTGATAAGTATCTGTGTAGGTTTTAAGATAAGGGGAGGATACTTGAACATCTAAATATCCTTTTTTCATATATTCATCAGCAATTCTTGAACTATCGTTACTAAGTTCAAAAACTTTTAATTTTCCATCATTGCGTCCCCACATCCATCCCATAAATTCTTTTTCTTTGTTAACAACAGCAGGTTCTATATCAGAATATGAAAATTTCTTGGCTCCACTTAAATGAACATTATCAATAATGATATTTTCGCCACGATTTACTATAAATTCAAGCTCTAGTCCATCAGTATTTTCTAAAGTCTTTTTTTTGTATTCTATAATAGTATCAAAATAACTTTTTGCTTCATAATAAGCTTTAATGCGTTCAATAGCTTCTTTTATACTTCCTTCATCAAGTAGTGTACCTCTTTTAATCCCTAAAATACTTTCAACTTGTTTTCTATCATTGGAAGCTATACCTGTTATACTAACCTTTGCTATAGTTGGTTTTTCAGTAACTATAATTTCCAAAATTCCATTGTTGTTTTCTACTGCAATATTTTCGAAATAATTTTGTTTATAAAGATTAAGAATAGCAGTGTTGATTTTTGCAGGATTTATTTCCTCGCCTATTTTAAGCCCCGCGATATTTATAGCGCTTGTGTTCGATAAATGATTTAATCCGATAAATTTAATATCTTTAATGGTTGCTGCATTGGCCATAGCAACTAAAGCACAAATACTAATAAGATGTTTTTTCATTGATTTTTTACCTAAAGCTTTATTAAAAGCTGTATAATAGCAAAAAAAATTTAACAAAAAAACTAAGGTAGAAAGTATGAAAATAGCAATTATAGGGCTTGGGCTTATGGGTGGATCTTTAGGGCTTTGTTTGAAAGAAAATAAGCTTATTTCTTGTGTTTATGGTATGGATTTAAGCAAAGAAAATGAAAAAGATGCCCTGCAATTAGGTCTTATTCATGAGCTTATAGAATTTAAAGATTTAGCTTTATGTGATATGATTTTTGTCGCAACTCCTGTTAATGCTATTATAGAAATTTTGCAAAAGTTAGTTGATTTGCCTTCTAATGTAACAATTATAGAGCTTGGAAGTACAAAAAGAAAAATTATAGAAAGTTTGCCTAAGAATTTAATCAAACAAACTCTTTTTGCTCATCCTATGACAGGAACTGAAAATTCAGGTCCAAAAGCGGCTTTTAAAGAGCTTTATAAAGATGCAGTTTGTGTTCTTTGCGATAGTGAAATAGCTGATGATTTGCATCAAAAAAGAGCAGTAGAAATTTTTTCTCATTTAGGGATGAAAATTGTTTTTATGGATAGTAAAGCCCATGATCATCATGCTGCTATTATTTCTCATTTGCCTCATGTTATAAGTTTTTCTTTGGCAAATTTTGTAATGAAAGAAGAGGATAAAAGAAATATTGTTCATTTAGCTGGAGGATCTTTTAAAGGCATGAGCAGAATTGCCAAATCATCGCCACAAATGTGGGAAAGTATTTTTTTACAAAATAAAGATAATTTATTAAGTTCTATTGATTTTTTTCAACAAGAATTAGAGAGATGTAAACAAATGATACAATTAGACAAAAATGATGAATTAAGAGAATGGATGAAACAGGCTAATACTCTAAGAGAAATTTTATAAATTTGCTAGATATTTACTGAAAATATAATAGAATTTATATTAAAAGCAACAAAAATATTGAAAATTTTTAAGGAAGGTTATGGCAAAAAGAAAAGGCAAAACTTATTTATCTGTTTTAATTTTAGTTTTAATAGCAATTTTGATTTTTTTTATTTCAAGATTAAGTATTTTTGAAAAAAATCCTCCTCAAATTTTAATGCCAGATGTTGTATATACTGATCTTAAAAAACCTATTTTAGTGCATATTAAAGATGATGAAAGTTCTATCAAAAATGTACAAATTATATTGCATAAAGACGACAATACTAGTGCAATGGTTATAGCAGATGAAAAGATTTCTAATTTAAAAGATATTACCTTACAAGTTGCTTTGCCAAAATTTGGTTACAAAGAAAATGTAAAATCTTTTGTTTTGGAGGTGATAGCTAAAGATTCTAGTTTTTGGAATTTTTTTAGTGGCAATGAAGCAAGAAAACAAATTGCGGTATTAGTAGATAATACGGCTCCAAAAATCAATATCATAAGCAATTCTTACCAAATCGAGCAAGGTGGTGCTGGGGCAGTTGTTTTTAAGGCTGATGATGCTAATTTAGATAAGGTGTATATAGAAACAAATAAAGGTAAAATCTTTAAAGCCACACCTTATGTAAAAGAAGGATATTATGCGGCTTTGATTGCTTGGGATGCAAGAGATGAGGAATTTCGTGCATTTGTTATCGCTACGGATAAAGCGGGCAATATTTCAAAAGAACGTATAAGGTATTATTTTGTTAATCGTAAATATCGTGTTTCAAATATCAATCTAACGGATAAATTTTTAGATGGAAAGATTGAGAATTTAGCAAATCAGTACGCTCCAAAAGATAATAATCTCAATCGTTATGAAAAATTTAAGTTTGTCAATGAAACTTTAAGAAATAGCAATGAAAAACTTATCCATGAAATCACTTCAAAAGTACCTGAGGAAAAAATTGATAATTTTGATTTGAATTTATTTTTACCTCTTAAAAATGGTATGAAAGTAGCGGATTTTGCTGATCATAGGTATTATTCTTATAATGGGCAATTTGTGAGTGATTCTTATCATATGGGACTTGATCTAGCAAGCGTAGCACAAGCTCCTATCATAAGTAATAACGCAGGCAAGGTTGTTTTTGCTGCTGAAAATGGAATTTATGGTTTAAATTTAATTGTTTATCATGGTTTTGGAGTATATAGTCTTTATGGGCACTGTTCTTCTAAAAATGTTGATTTAGATGAAATGATTAATAAACAAAGCATTATAGGCAAAACAGGAACAAGTGGTTTAGCCTTAGGCGATCATTTGCATTTTGGAGTTTTGGTTCAAGGGGTTGAAACGCGTCCTGAACAATGGCAAGATAAAAAATGGATAGAAAATAATATTTACAATGTTTTAAATGATGGTAAAAAGATAATTTTAGGAAAAAATTAATGAAACAATTAACTTTAGCAAAAACTGTCAAAGGTGTAGGTATAGGACTTCATAAGGGTGAACCCATAGAAATTACTTTAGAGCCTTTAGAAGCAAATAGTGGTATAGTATTTTTTAGAAGTGATCTTAATGCAAGCTATAAGGCAAGTCCTGAAAATGTGATCAATACTCAAATGGCAACTGTTTTAGGAGATGATCGTGGATTTATTTCTACAATAGAGCATTTAATGAGTGCGATTAATGCTTATGGAATCGATAATGTACGCATAGTTTTAAATGCAAATGAAGCTCCTGTTATGGATGGATCAAGTATTAGCTTTTGTATGATGCTTGATGAAGCAGGGGTAAAAGAACTTGATGCACCTAAAAAAATTATGGTAATTAAAAAGCCTATAGAAGTAAGAGATGGTAATAAATTTGTGCGTTTAACTCCTACTAAAGAACCCCGTATTAACTATACGATTAAATTTGACAATGCTGTTATAGGTGAACAAAGTTACAATTTTGAATTCAGCAAAAAAAATTATATAGAAAACATAGCAAGGGCTAGGACTTTTGGTTTTTTAAAAGATGTTCAAGCTCTTAGGAGTATGAATTTAGCACTAGGTGGAAGTTTAGAAAATACTATAGTGGTAGATGAAAATCGTATTTTAAATCCTGAAGGTTTGCGTTTCAAAGATGAGTTTGTAAGACATAAAATTTTAGATGCAATTGGAGATTTAACCTTACTTGGATATCGTGTTTTTGGGGATTATACTTCATATGCTGGGAGTCATCATTTAAATCATTTACTTACTAAAGAAGTTTTAAAAGATAAAGATGCTTATGAAATTGTAAGCCTTGAAAAAACAACCCAAAAAGCTTATGAAAAGGTATTTGCATAAAAACTTCTCTTTTACTTAATACTTTATCTAAGCCTTTAATGATCGGAATTTATCAAGATGATAAACTTATAAAAACTTATAAAAGTGAAGAAAAAGCAAGCGAATTTTTACCAAAAATTTTAGATGAATTGCTTAAAGAATATGATTTTACAAGTTTAATCTATGCTAATGGTCCAGGTTCTTATATGGGGATTAAAATTTCTTATGTAAGTTTGAGTACTTTAAGTATAGTAAAAAATATTCCTTTATTTGCGGTGAGTGCTTTTGAATTAAATGGCTATAAACCCATAAGTGCAAATAAAAATTTTTGTTTTGTATATAAGGAAGGTGAAATTTGTTTAGAGCAAAATATCCCAGCAGAGTTTTTTTTACCAAAAAATTTACAAGAGCTTAAACTAAATAATGATAATCTTCCCTTTTATTTTTTAGATGCAATTTAGGATGAAATTTGAAAATTTTAGTTCCGGCTACGAGTGCGAATTTAGGGCCAGGTTTTGATTGTTTAGGACTTAGTTTAAAGCTTTTTAATGAAACTCAAATCCAAAAATCAGGTGTTTTTAGCATTAGTATTGGAGGCGAGGGAAGTGATAATATTTTTCTTAAAAAAAACAATATATTTGTAAATATTTTTTATGAAATTTATGAAAAACTAAGCGGAAAAAAAGATAATTTTCGTTTTATTTTTCAAAATAACATTCCTCTTTCAAGAGGATTAGGAAGCTCTTCAGCTGTGATTGTTGGAGCTATTGCCAGTGCTTATTATATGAGTGGATTTAAGGTAGAAAAAGAATGTATTTTAGATGAAGCTTTAATTTATGAAAACCATCCAGATAATATCGCTCCAGCTACTCTTGGTGGTTTTGTGTGTTCTTTGGTTGAAAAAAATAAAGTTTATAGTATCAAAAAAGAGATTGATAAAGATTTAGCTGCTGTGGTTGTGATCCCAAATTTGGCAATGAGCACGGAACAATCACGCCAAGCTTTGGCCAAAAATTTAAGTTTTAATGATGCGGTTTTCAACCTTTCTCATGCTTCATTTTTAACCGCTTGTTTTTTGGAGAAAAAATATGAATTTTTAAAATTTGCAAGTCAAGATAAGCTCCATGAAATCAATCGTATGAAAAACTTACCCGAGCTTTTTGAAGTGCAAAAATTTGCCTTAGAAAATAAAGCTTTAATGAGCACACTTTCAGGTTCGGGATCGAGCTTTTTTTCTTTAGCTTTTAAAGATGACGCTTTAGCTTTGGCAAAGAAAATACAAACAAAATTTAAAGATTTTCGTGTGCAATATTTAGAATTTGATGATAATGGCTTTGAAATTTGCTAAAAAATATAAAAAAAAGATATAATTTTGAAAAAACATATACCAATTAGAATGTGCATAGTGTGTAAAAACCGCTTTGAGCAAAATATGTTATTTAGATTTAAAGTTGTTTTAGGAGATATTGTGCCTAAAGCAGAACATGGAAGAAGCGGATATTTATGTCAAAATTGTATTGAGAGAGAAGATAAAGTCTTACAAAAAGCATTTTCTAAAATATGTAAAAATTTAAATACTAAAATTACTCAGCAAGGACTTAAGGAGATATTTTTAAATGGCAAAGATTAGAATTCATGAAATCGCAAAAGAATTAGGTTATGATAGTAAGGAAATTATTGAAAAGGCAAATGAATTAGGACTTGGAATTAAAACAGCATCAAATGCTGTAGAACCTGAGATTGCGGCAGCTATTTATGAGTATATACAAACAAGAGAAATTCCAGAAGCTTTTAAGAAAAATATCAAAACTCCTACAGCAAAAAAGCCTAAAAAAGAAAATATAAAAGAACAAGAAAAGCTAAATGAATCTGAAAAAAAAGAACCTAAAAAAGAAGAAAAGCTTAAACAAGAAGTTAAAAAAGAAGAATTAAAAATTGAAAAAGAAAATGCAAAAGAGGAAGAAAAACAAGAAATTATTGATGCTCATAAGCCACAAAGCCTTGCTAGTGCAACTTTAGCCAAAAGGCGCGGACTTGTTATTGTTAAAAAGAAAAAAGACGAAGAAGAAATTCAAGTTAAAAAAGAAGAAGTAAAAAATTCAAATGATATATCTATCAATAATGAAGAGCGCTTAAGTTTAAAAACTATGTTTTCAAATGCTGATGAGAGTTTAAAGAAAAAGAAAAAAGAAAAAAAATCTTTTGTTGCGAGTAAAAAAGAAAGTACCGAAAAAATGAATTTTTTAGATGAACATGATTTTGGTGATATTTCTTTAGATGATGAAGATGAGGTAGTATTACCTGATTTTAGTGTAAAAGAACAAGAAAAACCACAAAATATCAATAAAAAACAACCTAATTTTATAAGACAAGCTGTTGGAAATTCTGCGGGTTTTGGGTTTGAAGGTGGAATTCAAAGAAGAAGTCGTAAAAAACCATCTAAAAAGATTGAAAAAAAGGAAGTAGAAGAAGTAGGTAGCGTTGCTATTTCTAAAGAAATTCGTGTGTATGAATTCGCTGATAAGATAGGAAAAAGCACTAGTGAAGTGATTTCAAAACTTTTCATGCTTGGAATGATGACAACAAAAAATGATTTCTTAGATGAAGATGCGATTGAAATTTTGGCTGCTGAATTTGGTATAGAGATCAATATCATTAACGAGGCTGATGAGTTTGATTATGTAAAAGACTATGAAGAAGAGACTGATGAAAAAGATTTAGTGACTAGAGCACCTGTGATTACCATCATGGGGCATGTTGATCATGGTAAAACTTCTTTGTTAGATTATATTAGAAAATCACGCGTTGCAAGTGGTGAAGCAGGGGGTATTACTCAGCACGTGGGTGCTTATATGGTAGAAAAAAACGGGCGTAAAATTACTTTTATCGATACTCCAGGTCACGAAGCTTTTACTGCTATGCGTGCAAGGGGTGCAAGTATCACTGATATTGTAATCATCGTTGTAGCCGCAGATGATGGGGTAAAACCACAAACCAAAGAAGCGATAAATCATGCTAAAGCAGCAGGTGTGCCTATTATTATTGCTATTAATAAAATGGATAAAGAAGCAGCAAATCCCGATATGGTAAAAACTCAACTCGCAGAAATGGAAATCATGCCAGTAGAATGGGGCGGATCTTATGAATTTGTAGGAGTTTCGGCTAAAACAGGAATGGGGATTGAAGATTTGCTTGAAATCGTGCTTTTACAAGCTGATATTTTAGAACTTAAAGCCAATCCAAAAAGTTTTGCTAAAGCAAGCATTATAGAAAGTTCTGTGCAAAAAGGGCGTGGTGCGGTGGCTACTGTCATCGTGCAAAATGGAACACTTACTGTAGGAAGTACTGTGGTTGCAGGCGAGGCTTATGGAAAAGTGCGTGCGATGAGCGATGATCAAGGTAAAGCTTTAAAAGAAATCAAACCAGGTGAATGTGGGGTTATCGTAGGACTTAGTGAAGTAGCAGATGCAGGTGAAATTTTAATTGCAGTAAAAACCGATAAAGAAGCAAGAGAATACGCTAATAAACGCCACGAATACAATCGCCAAAAAGAACTTAGTAAATCTACTAAAGTTAGCATTGATGAGCTTGGAGCTAAGATTAAAGAAGGCAATCTAAAAGCCTTGCCTGTTATTTTAAAAGCTGATGTACAAGGATCTTTAGAAGCCTTAAAAGCAAGTTTAGAAAAACTTAGAAATGATGAGATTAAAGTGAATATCATTCATAGTGGGGTAGGAGGAATCACGCAAAGTGATATAGAGCTTGCAAGTGCGAGTGAAAACTCTATAGTATTAGGTTTTAACATACGCCCAACAGGGGAAGTTAAAGAGCGTGCTAAAGATAAAGGCGTAGAAATTAAAACTTATAATGTAATTTATAATCTTTTAGACGATGTAAAAGCCTTACTTGGTGGTATGATGAGTCCGATTATTTCTGAAGAGCAATTAGGACAAGCAGAGATTAGACAAGTGATTAATGTGCCAAAAATCGGACAAATCGCAGGTTGTATGGTAACTGAAGGGGTGATTAACCGTGGAGCTAAAATTCGCCTTATCCGTGATGGAGTTGTGGTTTATGAAGGCAATGTAAGTTCACTCAAACGCTTTAAAGATGATGCTAAAGAAGTGGCAAAAGGCTATGAGTGTGGCGTAGGTATAGAAGGGTGTGATGATATGAGAGTGGGTGATTATATAGAAAGCTATAAAGAAGTAGAGGAACAAGCAAGTCTATGAACCCAAGTGAGATTAAAAAACTACGCACTGAAAGTATCTTAAAAGAGCTGATCCCTGAAGCTTTAGCAAATTTAGATGATGAAAATTTGAAAAATTTGTGTGTAGTGGATGTAGAGTGTAAAAAAGGCAGATACGATGCTTTTGTGTATCTTGATAAGATGTTTTTTAATGTTCATGAGCAAGAAAAAATTTTATCTTCTTTAAAAAAGGCAAGTAGAGCTTTGCAAAATTACTGCATGAGTGAGCAGGGTTGGTATAGGTGTCCGAATTTTCATTTTAAATTTGATGATAGACTTGAGTATCAAAACCATATGGATGCACTTTTTGAAAAAATAAAAAAGGATAAAAATGAATCTTGAAGCCCTTTGCAAAGAAACAGGACTTAGTTTTTATGATGATGAGCTAGTAAGTGAAAATGGCAGAAAAATTTATAGAATTTATGTGCAAAAAGAAGGCGGGGTAAATCTTGATGATTGTGCAAGACTTAGTGAAATTTTATCGCCTATTTTTGATGTAGAGCCACCTGTAAATGGGGAGTATTTTTTAGAAGTATCTTCACCAGGACTTGAAAGAAAACTTAGCAAGATAGAACACTTTGCTAAAAGTATAGGTGAACTTGTGAAGATTGCAACCAATGAAAAAGAAAAATTCGAAGCAAAAATCATTGCTGTAGATGATGAAAATATCATCTTAGAAAATTTAGAAACTCAAGAAAAAACTACTATAAATTTTAATGATATAAAAAAAGCTAGAACCTTTGTGGAGTGGTAAGAAATCTAAATATGATTTAAAAATAACATAATTTAAGGATTTGGTAATGTGGAATTTAGATGAAAAAAAATTACAAGAAATGCTTGATGGCTTTTTAAATTTTCAAGAAGTATGGACTTTAGAAAAAGTTAAAAATATGACTCTTGAAGAATATACTAACATTAAAAAAGATAATCCAAATAGAGATGATTTTACTTTTTGGATAGAAAGTAAATTGGATAATCTAGGAAGTATTTGGGGTGGCTCAGCTTTTAAATTTGGTATATATAGAAGAAATGATGAAAGTCAGAAAGAATCTTCTAGCGGTAGATTATATAGTCAAAATTATGCTTGGATTGCTAAATATGGCAATAATGAAAATGAAGCATTTAATAATATCAAAGAAAAAATCATACAAATAATACAAGCAAGTCAAGATAATAATTTAAAAACTATAGAAAAAATAGATTTTGGGGATGCAATTAAATGGAAAATAGCTTTTCATTATCAAGATGTAAAGAATATAAAAATAGTTAATATTTTTTCTAAAAATGTTTTAGATTTAATATCTTTAAATGAATTTAAAGAAAAATTAAAAATATATCAAATACATAAAAAATTATTAGAGAATAAAAATTTATCATTAGTTAAAATGATAGAAAATATAGCTATTCCTTTATGGAATAAATATGGCATGGATAGTCAAAATTATATAGATAAAATGAAAAATTTATTTAGTGAATATTTAAATAAAAAGAAATTAGATAAAAATACTATAAATAAATATATTCAAGTTATAGAAAATATATCAAAAGAATTTTTAAAAGAAAATCTATATAGTTGTGATTTATTTAGTTTTGATCAAAATATAAATAAATTAAATAAAAATGAAGAATTTAAGTTAAAAAATAGCAATGGACACAATATGTATTCTAGTGCATTGAATTATTATAGAGCTTTTTTGATTGATTATTATGAACAAGATATTTTTATAACTGAAAGAGTGCAATCTGAGGAATCAAATATGAAAATTATACCATTAAATCAAATTCTTTATGGACCTCCAGGGACAGGAAAAACTTATCATACTATAGATAAAGCTTTAGAAATTTTAGGTGAAAATTTAGAAAGTAGAGATGAGAAAAAAGCAAAATTTGATGAGTATGTAAGAAAGGGACAAATAGTATTTACCACTTTTCATCAAAGCTATGGATATGAAGAATTTGTAGAAGGTATAAAGCCTATAATAGACAATGATGAAAATTCTCAAGAAGTAAAATATGATGTAAAAGATGGAATTTTTAAAGAATTATGTGATAAATCTTTGAAAAATTATATTTTATCAATGCAAAATGAAAATGAAATTGATTTAGATAAATTAATTTTTGAATTTGCTAATTATATTAATCAAGATTTTTTAAATAAAGGAAATGAATTTCCTTTAGAAAATAAAGTTAGTATTAAAAAAATTCTTTTAAACTTTAAAGATGAATATCGTTCTTTTTCATTGGGTGGTTCAATTAAAAGTCCTCAAAGCTTAACTATAGATATTATAAAAAGAGATTATCTAAATTTTAAAAATAAAAAAATTCTATCTTTTAAAGATATTAAACCAAAATATGATAGTCAAAGTGATTATCATGGTAATGCAATTTACTATTTTATGTTTTATAATAAATTAAAAGAATTTGAAAATATACAAAATGAAAAATTTAAAATAAAAAAAGAAATTTTAAAATCTTACATAATCATCATAGATGAGATTAATCGCGGTAATGTGAGTAAGATTTTTGGTGAGCTTATAACCTTGATAGAACCTAGTAAAAGGATAGGTGAAAAAGAAGAGTTAAAAGTGACTTTGCCTTATAGCGGTGAAAAATTTGGAGTGCCTAAAAATGTTTATATCATAGGCACTATGAATACAGCCGATAGAAGCATAACTTCTCTTGATACAGCTTTAAGAAGAAGATTTGAATTTATTGAGATGATGCCTGATGTGAGCAAATTATCTATGGATTGTGAAGGTATTAATTTACAAGAATTATTAAAAGCTATAAACACTCGTATAGAATATTTACTAGATAGAGAAAAAACCATAGGTCATGCATTTTTTGTAAGTGTTGAAAATTTAGAAGATTTAAAAAAAGTTTTTCAAAATAAAATTATTCCGCTTTTGCAAGAGTATTTTTATAATGATTATGCTTTGATTAATGCGGTTTTAAATCATAATGGTATGATTAAAGAAGATAAAAAAGATGATAAATATCTTCAAAAAATAAAAAATCTAGATAGTGTTAATAGCGAGAGAAGTATTTATAATATTGCTTCATTTGATGATAAAATTTGGGATAAAATAGAAATATATCAAGCAATTTATAATGATGAAATAGCAAATAAATTAAAAAACGAAAATGAATAGCACTTTTTCCATCATCGAATACCAAGCTTTTTCTAAAGAAGATTTAAAAGAAATTTTCAAAGAAAAGGCCGAAGGGTTTTATAAAGAGCTAGAAGACTTTGCAAAAAATAATGAAAATCTTCTAGGCTTTAAAAACAAAAATTCCTTAAAAGCTAAAAATTATGTCGGCATTATACAGACTAAAAGCGGGGTTTTGGAGATTTTGCCAAAATGCACGAATTTAGATAGTTATAAAAAAGAAGATAGTTCTTCAAATCATGACAAAGAAAAACTAAGAAGATGTTATGAATTAGACAATATTTCTAAAAATAATGATTTTTATGAAAAAGATTTTAAATTTAATCCTAAAAATCTTTTGATAAATATGCTAAAAACCTTAAAAAACTCCCCCTTTAAAAAATCGCAAATTTCATCTTTGCAAAGTTCTAAAATTCCTTTATTTGAAGTGTTTATCACTATGTTTTTAGATGAATTTGATAGCGTATATAAAAAAGGCTTGATGAGATCTTATCTAAGTTGCGAAGAAAATAGGGCTTTTTTAAAGGGAAAATTACTATTTAACGAGCATATCAAGCGAAATTTGATACACAAAGAAAGATTTTTTACAAGCAATGATGAGTTTGTTTTAGATATAGCACCCAATCGTTTGATAAAATCAACGCTAAATTTTTTAAAATCAAAAACAAGTTTGAATAAATTTAGACTTATAAAATCTATGCAAATTCTCGATGAGGTAGAATTTTCTAAAAATTATGAAAAAGATTTTAGTTATAAAATTTCAAGACATTTTGATTATTATGAAAACTTGCTTTTGTGGTGTAAAATTTTCTTAAAAAATGAAAGTTTTATGCCTTATCATGGTAAAAATGAAGCTTTTGCTTTGCTTTTTCCTATGGAGAAAATTTTTGAAGATTATGTAGCTTATATGCTAAAAAAAGTAAATCCAGCTCAAGATATTAAAGTTCAAAACAATGGAAAGTATTTAATCTCAAAAAATGATGAAAATTGTTTCATGTTAAAGCCTGATTTATATATAGAAAATAAAATGATCCTAGATACCAAATGGAAAATTCCAAATGATAGTGAAAATGAGAAAAAACAGGGTATAGAACAAAGCGATTTGTATCAAATGTTTGCTTATGCTTGCAAATTTAAAATTTATGATATTAAACTTGTGTATCCTTTATGTGAAAAAACTCAAGATTTACAAAGAAAAATCGCAGAAAAATTTTTTGTTTTTAAAGCAAGCGAACATTTGTATTTTAAAGAACAAGGGCAAAAAGATATAAAAGTCCAAGTATTTTTTGCACCTTTACCTTTTTAAAAATTTGCCTATCAAATGCACTAAAAAACCAAAGCAAGCTATAGCTATGATGCAAGCACCGCTTGAGAGATTAAGATAATAGCTAAGTATAAGTCCTAAAATACAAAAAATCATACTTAAAAAACTTGCCAAAATCATGATAAAGCCAAGTCTTTTGGTAAAATTTTCAGCAATAAAGCTTGGGATACTAAGTAAAGCCATAACTAAAATAAGCCCTACAAGGCGTATGGAAATAACTATGCAAAAAGCCATAAGGGCGATTAAAAGATAATGAAAAAAACTTGTATTGATACCACGAACTTTTGCAAATTCCGCATCAAAGCTTAATGCTTCAAATTGTCTATAAAATAAAAAGATCAAAAGCACCACCACGCTATCAACCAAAGCCATAAGCCATAAATCTTGTGTTCCTACAGCCAAAATGCTCCCAAAAAGATAAGCCATTAAATCTGTGTTATAACTAGGGCTTAAATCGATTAAAATAATCCCAACAGCCATTCCAAAAGCCCATATTACAGCGATAATACTATCACTTCTGTGTTCATAGTGTTTAGCTAAAAAAGCTACTAAAAAAGCCAAAAATAAAGTAAATATTCCCGTGCTTAATAAAATAGGTAAAGAGAAATAAAAAGCTATACCTATACCACCAAAAGCCCCATGTGTTATACCTCCAGCCATAGAAAAAAGGCGATTTATCATCACCAAAGTGCCTATGATCCCACAAGCTATACTGACTAAAATCGCTCCTAGTAAAGCGTTTTGAAAAAAGGTGAAATTTAAAATTTCAAGCATTATTTTCCTTTGAAAATTTTAAACAAAAATTTTCTTTTTTAAATTCTGTTTTTTTCAAATTTCTTCTTGTAAATTCTTGTTCGCATAGTTTTTTACTATCGCAATTTTCTTCATCGCAAAAACAAGTATTTAAACTCATTTCTACATCACAAAAATGAGAGTGGTTTTCGTATAAATGTTTTAAAAATGAACTTTTTTCTTTTTCTTTAGTGTTGGTATGTAAGAAAAGTTCTTTGTTTAAATGTGCAATTTTATCGCTATAAGCTAATACAAGGTTGATATCGTGACAAATGAGTAAAATTCCCATGCCTTTTTGGTGCAAAGAGCTTAGAAGTTCAAAAATTTGTATAGCAGACTTGTTATCAACGCTTGCGGTAGGTTCATCTAAAATAAGCATCTTACATTCACTAGCTAAGGCTCTTGCGATAAAAACACGTTGTCTTTGTCCTCCGCTTAGAGAATCAATTGTTTTGTTCCAAAATTTTTCCATTCCTACACTTTTTAAAGCTTGCATAGCTTTTTCTTTATCTTTTTTCTCATAAAAACCAAAAATTTTTTTACTTACAAGTCCCATAAGAACGATTTCAAGTACTCTTGGACAAAAATTAGGATTGGCTAGAGTGTGTTGAGGAACATAGCCTATTTCTTTTCTTTGAAGAGCTTTGAAATGGATTTCATTTTTGGATTTTAAAAGTCCTAAGATAAGTTTTACGAGTGTTGATTTTCCTGCACCATTTGGACCTATGATAGAGAGAAAGTCTTTATTGTCATAGCTAAGACTGATGTTTTTTAAGATGATTTCATTATTATAAGCGTAGTTTAGATTAGAAATTTCAAAAAAAAGCATCAAAAAACCTGATTATAAATTATGAGAAAAGGCATCAGCAGTTTTTAAAAGCTCATTTTCCCAATCATAAGATAAATGATCTATTTTGTAAATTTTTGCATCACATTCTTTAGCAAGTGTTTTTGCTGCATTTTCAGGGAAACCATTTTGAACAAAAATGACTTTTAAATTTTTATCTTTCATTAGAGTGATAAGTTTTTGCAAATCTTTGCTTTTTGGTTCCTTACCTAAAATTTCTACAGGAATTTGCGTAAGATTATAGCGTTTTGCAAAATATGTCCAAGAAGGATGATAAACTACAAATTCTCTATTTTTTAATTTTTCTAATTTTGAGGCAATTTGTAAATTTAAACTATCTAATTCTGCTAAAAATTTATCTAAATTTTCTTTATATAAATTTTCATTTTGTGGATATTTTTGAATCAAGGTGTCATAAATATTTAAAGCCATAGTTTGGACTAAAATAGGATCTAGCCAAGTATGAGGATCAAAATGCTCATGTTCGTGGTGTTCATGCTCATGAGAGTGTTCATGTGTATCATGAGTTTGAATCAAAGCTATGTTTTTTTGCATATTTACAACTTGAAGTTTTGAAAAATTTTGTTTAAATTTATCCGTAAAAACTTTTTCAAATTCTAAGCCTATAGTGAAATAAATATCACTTTTTTCAAGTTTTTTCATAGTACTTGGTTTAAATTCAAAATTATGCTCATTGCTATTTGGGGGCAAAATAACATTGACATCTAGAGTATTTGCAGCTATTTTTTTAACAAAAAATGCTTGAGGTGCTATACTGACACTAACTAAATTGCTACTAGTATTTTGTTCTTGCTCTAAATTTTTAGCTTGTATGAAAGTATAAAATATCCCTAAAGATAAAATAAATAATAGAATTTTTTTCAAAATATTTCCTTCGATATAAATTTTTTAAATTATAACGATATTAAGCTTAATACATAGAATTTTCGAAGCGATATTTATTTAAATAAAAATAATAAATATAAATTAATTTAATATTTATTAAATGAAATTTTTTATCACTTTTATATTTAAGTAAAAATTTAGATTTTTTAATTTATAATTCTTAAGAAAATTTAGCATTATTTTATATTTTATAAAATTAATGTTAAAAGTTCTTTTACAAAAATTAATTAAATTTAAAAGGAAAATAATGAATAGTATTAAAATAAAACTTTCTGTTATTGCAAATTCAATTGCAATTTTTGCTTTAAGTATTTTGAGCATCATTAGCTTTTACTTTACAAAAGATTCTTTGTATCAAAGTACGCTTTATACTGAAACAGAACTTCTTAAAGCAACACAAATTTCTATAGAGGATTTTAGATCCAGAAATATATCTTTGCTTAATACTCTTGAAAAAGATATATTAAAATTACCCTATGAAGCACTAAATTCTCAAGATAACATAGTTAATAATGTAGGGGCCATATTAAAATACTACCGCAATAGTGGAAATTTGCTTGCTGTTTATATTGGTTTAGATAATGGTGAAAATATCATGAGTAGTGATCTAAGCGAGAAAAAAAATACTAATATAACTATAAATGGAAAAGCCAACAACTATAATGCAACTACTAGGGAATGGTATAAAGAAGCTAGAAATAGTAATCAAATCTATATAACCCCAGCTTATATTGATGCTATTAGTAATGAATACTGCATTACTTACTCTAAAGCTCTTTATAAGGATGGTAAATTTATTGGTGTTTTAGGAATTGATATTTTATTAACTAGTTTACAAGATCAAATCGCTAGAACTCCAGGCAATACCTTTGTTTTTGATAATAAAGATAAAATTTTTGCAGCCACCAACGAAGCTTTATTAGATCCTTCGGTAGACCATTCTCCTGTTTTAAATGCATATAAAGCTCATGGTGATAACAACTTCTTCTCTTATAAGTTAAATAATGAAGAAAGACTTGGAGCTTGTACTAAAGTCTTTGCTTATACAGCTTGTATTACCGAAAGCGCTGATATTATAAATAAACCTATATTTAAAGCAGCATATATACAAGTTATAGCCTTAATTGTTATGATATCTATTAGCGTCATCCTCCTTTAT
>NZ_JAAMWM010000007.1:0-128392 GCF_011067895.1 Campylobacter sp. CFSAN093249
TAGCTGCAAGTGGAGAGAGGTATTTTGATACGATGAAATAAAGGAGGATGACGCTAAATACTACTACAATAATGACAACAATGGCTTGAATAAATGCAGCTTTATAAATAGGTTTATTTATAATATCAGCGCTTTCGGTAATACAAGCTGTATAAGCAAAGACTTTAGTACAAGCTCCAAGTCTTTCTTCATTATTTAACTTATAAGAGAAGAAGTTGTTATCACCATGAGCTTTATATGCATTTAAAACAGGAGAATGATCAATGGATGGATTTAATAATTCTTTATTGGTTGCTGCAAATATTTTATTTTTTTGATCAAATAAAAAAGTATTTCCAGGGGTTTTTGCAACTAAATTTTGCAAATCTTCTGATGGTATATCGACACCCAGTACCCCTATGATTTTACCATCTTTATAAATAGCTTTAGAATACGTTATTACATATTGTTTTAAAACTGTATCTAAATATGCTGGTGTAACAAAAATATCATTTGTTTTTAAAGCTTCTTGATACCAATCTTTTGTCTTTATATCTAAATCATCACGTAATTCAGGCATTTTTGCATCATTAGATTTTTGACTAAGTAAAACTTTTCCATTGTTTAAACCTAAATAAACATTTAGTGCATTTATACTATGACGATAATATTTCAATATTGGACCAACATTGTTAATAATATTTTCTTCAGTGATTAAAGATTGATAAGGTAAGTTCGCGATATCTTTTTCTAAAGCTCTAGTAAAAGATTGATTTGTGGAACGGAAATCTTCAACGGTAGATTGTGTGACTTTAAGTAGGTCAGTTTGATTTTTAAGAGTGCTTTCATATAGTGAGGTTTTTGTAAAATAAAAACTTACAATACCTAGAACAATTAAGGCAAAAATTGCAATTAAATTTGCAATGAGGGAAAGTTTGATTTTAATACTATTCATTATTTTCCTTTTAATCTTTGTTATTTTTAGCATAAAACTAATAATTTGGCTATTATTTTATCACAAAAAAATAAAATAAATTTTTATTTTTATCTTAAATAAAGGAGAAAATATGGCTTATACTATAAAAAAAGTAGAAAAAGAAACAAAAATTAGTGCTCATACTTTAAGATTTTGGGCTAAAAAAGTTTGTTTCCTTTTGTTCAAAAAGATGAAAATAGTGTGAAATATTTTTCAAAAAGCGATATAGAATGGGTAAAATGGATAGAATGGCTTAGAATTTCAGGTATGCCAATAGAACAAGTCAAACATTATATAAAACTTTGCTCTTTGGGTATAAAAACTGCTAAAGAAAGACAAGAGATGTTAAAGCAAACAAAGAAAAAATTACAAAACCAGATTAAAACATTAAAAGAAAGTGAAAAAGTTTTAAGCAAAAAGATAAAAATTTATGAAGAAATGCTTGCAAATGAAGTCGATGGGTTTAATCCAGAAAGCAAGGACTATCAACCTTGTGATAAATTGCATAAGTTTAAGGGTTGATTTTATATTAAGGGCAAATTTGGGTAATAATATTTTCATTTTTTTTAATAGCATTTTTAAGCTCTAAATTTTTGATATTTTCAAAAAGATCTAAATGCAGCTTTAAAAGCTCATTATTAATCCCATAATACGCCCAAGTTCCTTGACGCCTTACATACAAAAAACCCGCATCTTTTAAAATTTTTAAATGTCTTGAAAGTCTTGATTGACCCATGTTTAAGAGCTCTTGTAGATCACAAACACAAAGTTCTTTGTATCTTAAAAGATGATGCAAAATCAAAATCCTACTTTCATCATTGATTGCTGAAATGATGGTTAAAAATTTTTGCATTTTATTTCCTTAAATTAAATTAATAAAAATTCCAAAAGATATAGCCACGCCTAAAATAATCATAACAAATAAAAATAAAAATTTTATTTTAAACATTTGTTTGAGTAAAATCAGCTATAGTGATTATGCTAGTGCTATGATAGACATAGTGCTTAATTCTTGCTATGAAAACACACGCATTGGAGTAATAAGCCTATAAATAAAAGATGCCTTATGCTTTTAAGGCATCTTTTATTTCTTTTAAATGCTTATTTTGAAGTTTTAGATTTTTCTAAAGATTTTATTTAATATAGATAAATATTTTTATTTTAGGTTATTGACTTAGACCTACTCTCATCTTTTATACTTTTAAAAATATTAATTGAAAGGATAAAATGAAAAATTTAAATAAAGCTTCAAATGCTCAAATTATTCTAGTATTTTGTTTAGGGGTATTTGGGATTTTGAGCACAGAACTAGGGATGATGGGTATAATTCCTATTGTTTCTCAAAATTTCAGTGTAAGTATTTCAGATGCGGGTTGGTGTGTGAGTATTTTTGCACTCGTGATAACTTTTTGCGCCCCTATTGTCCCGCTGCTTTGTGCAAATTTCAATCCTAAAAAACTTATGCTTATTTGTTTAGCTGTGTTTATCTTAAGCTCGTTAACTTCCGCTTTTGTGGGTGAATTTTGGCAATTGCTTATTTTAAGATACTCGCTTTTATGGATTAGAGTACTTTGTGTTATTTGTATAAATGCTGGAATTTGGGGTTTTTACTCTTATTTTTCTGATTTCTTACATAGTGTAGGAAAGATGAATTTTACTTTAATTAGTATTGTATTGGCTATTTATGGTTTTTCAAATATTATAGGCAATTATATAGCCGGAAAGACCCTTGTTAAAAACGCAAATTTTACTTTGATTTTAACACCTTTAATTATGATAGGATTTTATATTTTACTTTTTAGTTTTTATAGTGAAATTATACTTATAATATTTGCCTTTATATTAGGAATTTTAGCAGGTGTGATGAATAACGGCACGCATTTTATGATAAGTTATCCCTTTCCAAAGGCTGCTAATTTTAGCAATGGACTTTTTATAAGCGTGGCCAATATAGGATTAAGCACCGGAACTGCTATTTGTGGACTTGTGATTTCTTTGAGTGATACGCGTTATATTATCGTAAATACTATTGTTTTGTTGATTTTAGGAATTATCATGATTTTTGTAAGAAGTAGGATAGAAAAAATGAAATTAAGATTTTAAATTTTTATTGACTTAGAGTAGCTCTCATGTTTTATAATACTAAAAAAGGAGGTAAAATGCAAGAATTAGAAAAAGCAGGAATTCATGGAAGTTTTAAAGGCGATAGTAATTTTTTAGCAAAAATGTAAAAGTTTCTATGATGTTTAAATCAAATGAGTGGAGAAATTTTAGCGGGGCTTTGGTTGAATTTGAAGCCAGTGCTAGAAGTGCGTGGCATACTCATCCTCAAGGACAAACCTTAATCGTAACAGAGGGTGAAATCATCACAAAAGTTCCAGGCCAAAAAGCCTTTATAGCTAAAAAAGGCGATGTCATAAGCTGTCCTATAGGAGTAAAGCATTTTCATGGTGCAACTAATACAAGTAGTGGAGCACACATAGCACTTACAGGCGAAAAAGAGGGTAAAAATGTAGAATGGCTTGAGCTTGTAAGCGATGAAGAATATGAAAATGCCTTAAAAGAAGCAAGAGAGTAGAGAAATTTGTAAATAAAACACAAAAATTTTTATAAAAACTTTTATGTTTTTGGAGTATTTTAAATGCTCTTTTTTTATAAACTTTAAAAACTACAAAGGATAAAACCATGCAATTAAGACAAAAAGCAAGAGAAATTTTTGAAAAACTCTTAGGAGTAAAAAAGGATCAACTTTTTGCAAGTGATAAAGAGTATTTTATCAATCACATAAATTTTACTTTTGGAGAGAGTTTTGTAAAAGCAAATTTGGATACACAAAAATATTTTTTAATCGCCCTTGCTTCTACTTTAGCAGTGGGTGGAAAAATAGAGTTTAAAGCTTTACTTCAAGGTGCAATCAAGAACGATATAAGTCCTATTGTCATTAAAGAAGTGATTTATCAAGCTACGCCTTATGTGGGTTTTGCTAGAGTATGTGATTTTTTAAGCCTTTGCAATAAAGTGTTTAAAAAACTAAATATCGCCTTAGTTTTAACTCCACAAGGCACTACTACGCAAGAAAATCGCAAAATAAAAGGCAGGGAAATACAAAATGCTATTTTTGGTGAAGCTAATATCACTAAAATGATAGAATCTACCCCAGAAGATAAAGCTTTTATAAATGATTTTTTGAGTGCGAATTGTTTTGGAGATTACTATACACGCATGGGACTTGATCTAAAAACTAGGGAGCTTTTAACCCTTGTATATCTTATCTCACTTGGTGGGCTAGACAATCAAGTAAAAGCTCACATACAAGGCAATCTTAACATGGGGCAAAGTAGAAAAGATTTGCTAAATATCATTGCAGCTCTTATTCCATATATTGGCTATCCAAAGGCTTTAAATGCCCTAAATTTGCTTGATGATATTAAAAAGTAGAATGCAAGCAATAAATATTTATTGTAAATTGAGCTTAGAAGTTATTTGTAAATTAGTTTTTATCAAAAAACTTGCAATCATTTTAGTATGCTTTTAAGCTCATTTAGATATTCTTGTTGTATTTTTAGATTTTCTTCTAAAGAATTTAAAATCTCTTCACTAGTTTTTAGGATTTTTTCTTCTTTTACATTTGGATTTTTAGCACTTAAATCATAATTTCTTTCTTCAAGCTCTTTTTTGCTAACAAGCCAAGAATTAGCAGTGATTTTTCTTTCTTTGTAGCACTTTAGAAATTCTTTAAAATGTGTGTATTCTAAAGGCTTATTTTTAGTAAGTTTATAAGGTGGTATAAGCTCGTAGTAATAAACTCCATCGCCTTCACAAATACATTTTTTACCTTTAGAGAAAAAAAGCACATTAGTCTTAACAGCACTATAAGGCAAAAATACCCCACTTGGCAAACTCAAAACGCATTCTAAATTAAAATCATCTAGTAAATCTTTTTTTACACTCACAAAGGCATTTG
The DNA here is from genome assembly GCF_011067895.1 of Campylobacter sp. CFSAN093249. Classification (NCBI taxonomy): domain Bacteria; kingdom Pseudomonadati; phylum Campylobacterota; class Epsilonproteobacteria; order Campylobacterales; family Campylobacteraceae; genus Campylobacter; species Campylobacter sp. CFSAN093249. The sequence continues at coordinate 4,920 of NZ_JAAMWM010000007.1, forward strand.
AATTTTGAAAAAGTACACCTTCAGGCACGATGATCGCACATCTTCCATTGTTTTTTAAAGATCTTAAAATGTGTTGCAAAAACAAAAGTTCAGTAGCGTTTGATTTTATAGGAAAATTTTCTTGAATTTGTTCTTTTTCTTTACCTCCAAAAGGTGGATTTGCAAGGATTACTTCGTATTTTTCTTGTTCTGTTATATCTGTGATTTTTTTACTTAAAGTGTTTGTTTTTATGATATTTGGACTTGAAATTTCATGTAATATCATATTCATAACGCCCATTGCATAGCTAAGAGGAGTTTTTTCTTTACCAAAAAGAGCATCATTTTTTAAAAATTCAAGCTCTTCTACGCTTAAATTTGCTTTTTTGCCTTTGGTTCTGTCTTTATATAAAATATGTAAAAAACTCTCAACTAAAAATCCACAACTACCACAAGAAGGATCATAAATTCTTTCTTTTGGTTTAGGATCTATTACTTCCACCATAGCCTTTATCAAAGGACGAGGGGTGTAAAATTCTCCACTATTTCCACCATCGCTACCCATATCTTTTAAAAGTTTTTCATAAACTTCACCTAAGGCAAATACTTCATCTTCTTTATTAAAACTAATCTCATCAATGATATTTATCACTTCTCTTAAAGTATGTCCATTTGCTATGCGATTGTCTATAAATTCAAAAATTCCACCGATTTTATACTCTATACTTTTAAAATCATCATTATTTTTAAAATTTTTAAGATAAGGAAAAAGCTCTTTATTTACAAATTCAAGCAAATCCGATCCACTTAAAGCATTTTTTACATCAAGTTTGCCATCTTTTTTAGGTGCTGCCCAAACACTCCAGCTAAATTTTTCTTGCAAAATGCTTTTATAATCTTTGCCATCTAAAAACGCTAAATCTTTTAAATTTGTCTCATAATCATCTAAAAATTTTAAAAAAAGTATCCAGCCAATCTGCTCTGTATAATGCATAGCACCGCTTATACCATCATCTCTTCTTAAAATATCTGTGATTTTATCGATTTTGTTTTGCATTTTCTTCCCTTAAAACCTTTAAAATAATTTTATCAAAGTCTAGTTTTATTTTTGTATATTTTTGTTTTTGAACTGCAATATGTTAAAAAAATCAAAAATTTTTAACATATCAAGCCAATGTGTTAAAATTTGGCAAATTTTTTAACATTATAATTCTCCCTTAAAAGCTTTATCAAGTAAGGATTGCTTAAGTTCTTCATAATCTTTTAGTTCTTTAGTGTAAAGCTCTTTTAAAGCCTTTGCCTTTTCAAAGATAAAATCTAAATGCTTTGTGATTTGCTCTTGCTCTTTGAGTGGGGGTAGGGGGATTTTAAAATCTTTTATCTTTGCTTTACTTACTTCTTTATAAGTTGTGCCTTGTGCTAACAATTCTATTTCTTTAGTAAAATGTTTTAATGCAAAATATAAAAATTCATAATACAATATACTTTCATCGCAAATAAAATTCTTATAACCTTGATTTGTCGCGGTTTCTACCTTCGCAATACTTATCTCTCCAATTGATGCACGAGATGAGAAAATTACAGAATTTATAGGTAATAAAATTGCATTACTACAATCCAATCCTTTTTGCGTAATTTTCCTTTTTGTTCCATACAAATATTTTTGTTTTGTATCTACAAGAGTAGCCCAATAATAGCTTTTTTCAAATTGCACTTCATCTGCTTGGCTTGAATACCAAAAAATAGGATTTTTTGTATCTGGAGTACCACCGCCTAAAATTTCGCAAATTTCCCCTAAGCTTTTCCATTTCCAGCCTTGTGGGAGTTTATAGTTTTCTTTAGCATTGTCTTTTAATGGATTGAAAGCTTTTTGCAAGGCGCTTTGCATTAACTCATCTAAATTTAGCAAATTCTGCTCTAAGATTTTTATACTCTCATCTATCTTTGCAAAACTCTCATCTAAAATTCCCACTATCCTTTCTTGCTCTTTTATGTCTTTTGGATAAATAATTTCAAGTTTAGAAAATTCAGTCTTATTTAAAATAGCTAAAGTTGTTTGGGGTGCTTTTGAAAATAATATAGATTGAAATTTAGAAGATATGCAATAATAATAAATATACTCGGCAATTATATTTTTGTGAGGGATAATTGCATTTATTTGCTGATTGCAACTCCCAATAACTCTAGTTAATGCTACTTTACCCAAAGAACCTATACAAACTACAAGGATTGTTTTAGGCGGAAGCTGTCTAGCTTTATCAAAGCCTAGTTTTGATAGATTATCCCCAGCATTTTCTAAAAAATACCCTTGCTCGAAATCACTCGGCTTAAAAAATGGATAATCTTTTCCATAAAAATCTAAATTACTTTTACTAGGTGTTGAACCCGTAACAATTTCACCTATTTCACCAAGCTTTTTAACTTCCCAACCCTGCGGTAAATTTGTCATTGTATTGCCTTTTTCTATTTATTTACCTATACTTTTAACTAACGCTTTATATTGTTGTTTATCATTTTGTTTTATTGTTTCTAAAATAAATTTAGCTATTTTTTTGCTTTCTTCTATATCAATAGGTTGCATTCCTCTGCTAAGTATCTCTCTTAAATGTGAGTATTCATTTTGATACCTATTTATAATACTTGCTACCATTTTTTGATGATTTTCATCAATCCTATCACTTTGATATGTATCATTAAAAAATCTTTCGATTAATTCTTTATCTAAACTCTCAAAATTATTTGGATATTTAAAAAATAAATAAATCTCAAGAAATTTTCTTAAATTATTTCCAAAATTATAAACAAGAGAAATTTTTAAATCTTCATCATTTATACCATCAATATTTTTAAACTTATAAATTTGTTCAAAAAGATAATTAAATTCTGTTGTATATTTCTCTAAACATTTAGGTAATTTTTTAACTTCACTTGTTTCCATACTTTCTTTGACACTTTTTTCAATAAAATAGTATTGTGGAAAATCATACTCTTTTTCATCATTTTTGCTTTGTTTGGATTTGCTTTTCTTTAATCTTTTTATATATTTTAAAAAATCTAAATTATGCGTAGATATAAAAAATTGCTCAAAAGAATTTTTTCTTACTATTTCATTCTCTATCACAGAAAATATAAAAAATATATGATTATTATCAAGGCTAGAGATAGGATCATCTATCCATATTATAGGATTTTTATCTTTGGTGTTTGCATCTTTTAAACTTGCCACAAAATAACAAAAAGCAATTAAACTACACTCACCCTCACTTAAATTCTTAGCTTGCTTGCCATTTCTTAAAATTTCAAATTCTCCATTTAATTGCCCATTATCATCTTTTTTTGCTTTTAATTCTAATAGATTGTGTCCAAAATATGATTTTAAATATTTATTTATATTGCTTGTAGAAGTTTCTAGATTACTAAGCTTTGTCTTATAATTTTCTATTCTTTTATTTAAAAGGTTTATTTTGTTGTCTTGTGTTTTAATACTTTCCTCTAAAATATTTATATTTTGTTGTAGAATTTCAACTTCATCTTGTTTGGCAAGATAATCGCTATCTTTAGCAAACTTTGCTACTTCATTCAGTCTTAATCTTTCTCTTGCTTCATTTTGATTTGCTAATAATTTTTCTGTGTATTCATCATTTTCTTTGCATAAATTTTCAATTTGGTTTAATGTTAAAAATATCTCATTTGAAAAATCATTAATATTTTCTAACTTTATGGGAGTAAAAACATCTTTTTGTTTTTCTTTTATTTTTTTCTCTATTTTCAATATCTCTTTATTATAATTCGCAATACTTACTCCTAGTTGTTCTTTTAGGGCAATAAAACTATCTTTATAATTAGAATAAAAATTTTCATTTTTAACATCTTGTAATAAATTTTTTAATTCTAATTTATAATTTTCAAAATTATCTAATAAATATTTTAATTCTTTTTCAATTTTTTCTTTTTCTCCACTATCATCTTTTATGTTATTTTCAATCCAAACTATTCTTTCTAGTGTTAATGGGTTGTTGCAAAATTTACATTGCTGTGTAGATGAATGCTCTTTATGAAATTTTAAACCTTCTTCTAGCCATTGTCTTAATTCGCTTGTTAAATTTTCTTTAATGATAATTTTTTTTTCAAGAATTTCTGATGAATGTTTTAAAATATTTTGAAAATTATTTTTATTAAAATTAATTGTAAAATTTATATTTTGCTTTTCTTTGTCTTCTAAGATTTTTACAAGTTTATTTTGTGTTTCATCGTTAAGAATATAGATATTTACATCATTTTTAATTACAATTAAATCTTTTTCTAAATTTTTCTTATTATAGTCATTACCTTGTTTTGTCAAATTTGAACTACTTTTTATAACTTTAGCTTTATTTGTAAGATTTTCATTTAAAGTTTTTATTTTATCTTGTTGTTTTTTAGAAATATCATCTTGATTTATTTGTATGTTTTTTAACTTCTCATTTCTTTTTGCTAAAATTTCTTCTCTTTTTTCAATTATTTCTTTTATATTTTTTTGCTCCTCCCCTATGCTTTTAAAACCTTTTATATTTCCTTTTTTATCATATAAATAATTTAAGTTTTCCTTTACAAAATCACTATTATAAACCCTAATATCTAGATTAGATTTTATAACATCATTTTGGGTTAAAAAATTACCATCTTCTAATTTTATTTTAAAATTTCCATCCAAAAAATCTTCATTATGTTTTTTAAGCTCAAAACTTCTAGCTATCCTTGAAAGTGTAGTTTTACCTGAATAATTTCTACCATAAAAAATATTAATTGTTTTAAATTCTTCAAGATTATTACCCCATTTAAAATTTTTATAAGAGCCAAAATTTATTTCATTAAATTTTAAAATTTTCATTTTTTACCTCGCATAAATCTCCCTTTGTAAATCATCAAAGCTTTGTTTTAGAATTTCTAAGCCACCAAATTCATCGGCCAATTCTCTTACATTACCCAAAGAACTAAGTTCTATAAGTGGTTTTAAGCCATCATCAAAATCTTTTATGCCGTATTCTTGATATCTATTTAGTAAAAATTCTATAAATTTTATAGCCTTTTCTTTTTGAAAGCGTTTTAAAAACTCACCATTTTCTACTTGTAAAACACGCTCTTGCCTTGTTTTTATCTCGGCATTAAAGCTTAAATGTGCTAAAACATCGTATATATCACAATCTTTTTGAAAAATTTCTCTTAGATCTTTTAAAGCATTTTCATCTACTCCATCATTTGCAAGGGCTTTTAAAAATCTTTCTCTATTTTTTTGATCACTCCAAATTTCACGCAATTTTGCTTCATCATCATAATACTCACCAAGCTTTCCTATCAAAAATTCCAAAAACTCCTTAGTGCTAAGTGGCTTACCTTGTGCTCCTACATAAGTAGTTGTGATATCTAAAACCTTAAGTTTTGTGCCTTTTAAGTGTATGGTTACGCTCTTTTTTTCTTTGCTTTCTTCTTTTGTTTGTTTTATATGCTCTTTAGTGATTTTTTCTTTTTCATCTTGCTCTTTTAATTCTTCTATTTTTTCACCATCCCATTTTGGATCATAAAAAAGCTTAGTCGCACCGACAAAATCAAGTATGGTAAAAAAGTCTTTGCCTTCATAAACCCTAGTGCCACGCCCGATGATTTGCTTAAATTCCACCATAGAACCTATATTTGCTAGCAATACTATATTTCGCACATTTTTTGCATCAACTCCAGTTGTAAGCATTTTAGAGCTAGTAAGTATGACAGGATAGCTTTTATCATTATCTTGAAACAATTTTAGATAATCAAGCCCTATTTTACCTTCATCACTCGTAACTCTTACACAATAATCATCTCTTTTAACACTTTTATATTTATCTATAGCTCTTTTTACTTCATTTGCATGAGCTTGATTTACACAAAAAATTATGGTTTTATCCATAGGATTTATAAGCTCTAAAATTTTCTTAGCGATAAAGTCATTATAGTTTGGTAAAAAGATATTTCTTTCAAACTCACTTTGTTTATAAAAGCCTTTTTCAAGCTCACCTTGTATCAAATCATCAGGATTGTAAGTATAACCATCACTCAAAGTTGTTTTTATGAGTTTGACTTTATAAGGGGTTAAAAATCCATCTTCAATACCACTTTTAAGACTATAATCATAAACACTCTCACCAAAATACTCATAAGTGTCTATATTTTCTTCTTTTTTTGGAGTAGCGGTTAAACCAAGCTGAGTCGCATAAGAAAAATACTCAAGCACAGCTCTCCAGCTTCCTTCTTCGTTTGCTCCACCTCTGTGGCACTCATCTATGATGATAAGATCAAAAAAATCTTTTGGGTATTGAAGATAAAATTTGCTCTCTTGTTCTTCTTGGATGTTTTCTTGTTCTTTTGAATTTGCGGCTAAGCTTTGATAAATTCCAAAGAAAATATTTGCATTTGTTATGATTTTTCCATCATTTTTCTTTATTTCTTCAGCACTAATTGCCTTACAATCACTTTCTATAGGATTAAATTCTCCTAAGGCTTGATCTCTTAAGCTCACTCTATCACATAAAAATAGTATTTTAGGCTTTTGATCTTTGTTTTCTTTATTCCATCTTGCCTCTAACAAACGATAGCACAAATTAAAAGCTATGGTTGTTTTTCCTGTGCCTGTAGCAAGAGTGAGTAAAATTCTATTTTTGTTATTTATAATGGCTTCTATGACTTTATCTATTGCTATTTTTTGATAATATCTTAATTCTTTTTGCGGTATATACATAACATTTTGGGTTAAAAGCTTGTATTGCCATTCTTTGACATTGCCATAAATCCTATCAAAAAGCTCTTTAGGACTTGGGAATTTATCTATATATTTACCACTATGATTTCTTATATCGTATTCATAAATTTTTTCTCCATTGCTACTATATACAAAAGGCACATTTAAAATTTTTGCATATTCTATGCCTTGAGATAAACCATCTAAAGGATCTTTACTAAATTTTTTAGCTTCTATTATAGCAAGGTTGTTTCCTTCATATCTAAGCAAATAATCTGCAAATTTTCTTTGTGCTCTTTTACCACCTAAAAGCTTTCTACCATCTGTAAAATAATAATTTCTTTTTATATTTTCTTCATTCCAAGAACTATCATAAAGCTTTGCATCTATAAATTTTACTCTAGTATCATCTTCTGAATACAAATTTTGCATTTTTACCCCAAAGTGAAATTAAATTTTATAATTATAGCATTTATACTAATTTTTAAAAAATTATTTTCACTCTTGACTTATAGCTACTCTAATGTTTTATAATTATAAAAAAATCAAAAAAGGAGCAAAAATGCAATACAAAATTTTAGAAAACAATCGCATCGCAAGTAAAGGCTATGCAATGCTTAGCAAGGATGCGAAATTTACACCCTTTGAATTTAGCCGCCATGCTATTGGCGATAATGATATTTTGATTAAAATCCTATATGCAGGCATTTGTCATAGCGATATTCACACCGCAAGAAGCGAGTGGGAAGAAGCTACTTATCCTTGCGTGCCTGGGCATGAGATAGCAGGAGAAGTTATCGCTGTGGGTAAAAATGTGAGTAAATTTAAAGTAGGAGATTACGCAGGGGTTGGTTGTATGGTAAATTCATGCGGTGAGTGCGATGCTTGCAAACGCTCACAAGAGCAGTTTTGCGAAAATGGCAAAACCATCTTTACTTACAATAGTTGTGATGTATTTCATGGCAATGAAAACACTTATGGGGGCTACTCAAACAACATAGTTGTAAGTGAAAAATTTGCCGTTTGTGTGCCAAAAGATGCACCGATGGAAAAAGTCGCGCCTTTGCTTTGTGCAGGAATTACCACTTATTCTCCGCTTAAATTTTCAAATATCAAAGAAGGCTCAAGCGTAGCAGTAGCGGGATTTGGCGGACTTGGTATGATGGCGGTTAAATATGCTGTTAAAATGGGTGCAAAGGTTAGCGTTTTTGCTAGAAATGAAAACAAAAAAGCCGATGCTTTGGCTATGGGCGTGAGTTCTTTTTATACAAGCACAGATAAAAATGCTGTAAAAGAACGCTTTGATCTTATCATCTCTACCATCCCAACTCCTTATGATCCTAGTGCTTATATGGATTTGCTTAAATTTGGCGGTGAAATGGCGATAGTGGGTTTGCCACCTCACGAAGTTGCTCCAAGTATCAGCGTGATAACCTTTGTACATAAGGCAGGTAAAAAGGTTTATGGCTCGTTAATTGGTGGTATTGCTGAAACTCAAGAAATGCTTGATTTTTCTTTAAAACACGGAATTTATCCAGAAACCGAGCTTATTATCCCACAAGAAATCGATAAAGCTTATGAAAATCTAACCTCAGGAAAGGCTAAATTTCGCTATGTCATTGATATGAGAGATGAGTAAATTCAAGACTCTTTAAGAGTCTTGAATTTATACCAAGAAATGAAAAGCAAAATCGCACTAGCGCCCAACATAAAAAAGCCAAAAAAGGCGTTAAAATAACTTACAATCAAAGCCACCATAAAAAATTTATATACAAATAAAAACTCGTTCCAAGAACTAATTTTAGCCATTGTTTTAAAATGAAAATAGCCTAAAATAAAAGCAAGAGTGGTAAAAAATGCACAAAAATAAAATGCTAATTTTCCTTTTGTTTGTGAAAATAAAAAATTATTATATTCTATATAACATTGATAAAAACCAAAACTTGCTAAAACACAAAATAAAAATCCTAAAAAAATTAAAGCAAAGCTTATGCTTTTAAGCTTGAAAGAAAGCAAAATAATACTTAAAAAATAGAGTAAAATTCCACAAATCATACTTATAAAAATCAATGTCAAAATAATAATATTTCTTTCTTCTATAAAATAATCAAAAAATAAATAAAAGCATAAAGCAATACTTAAAGCAAATGCAAAAATGGCTAAAAATGCTAAAATTTTTATAGTTTTTATCATTTATTTTCCTTGTAATTTTTTATTTTCTTCTTCCCAATCGCACATTGCTTGTAAGATAGGAATTAAACTTTGTCCGCGTTTGGATAAGCTATATTCTACCTTGGGTGGAATTTGAGCGTATTCTTTTCTGATAATTAAACCATCGTTTTCTAGTTCTCTTAAGGTATTGGTTAAAGTTTTAAAAGATATGGAGCTTAAAAAGCGTTTGAGTTCATTATAACGCACGATTTCATAGCGAAATAAGCAGTATAAAATACTCATTTTATATTTTCCATTAATTAATGCTAGAGTATAGTTAAATCCACATTCTTCGAAATTGCACGGAGAATTCTCTTTAGTCATTTAACATTCCTTTAGTATAGTATATTGCTTTATTTTCTGTATTGAAAATGATATTATGCTAAGTTATAATTGTATCATAAAATTTAAAAAAGGATAAAAATGAAAAATATACTCTTGCTTAATGGTGCTAAAGAATTTGGAAATTCAAAAGGACAACTTAATTTGACATTGCATAATCATGCTTTAGAAATTTTAAAAACACTAGGATACGAGGTAGATCAAACTCACATAGATCAAGGATATGATCCTAAAGAAGAGATGCAAAAATTTATAAAAGCTGATGCTGTGATCTATCAAATGCCAGCTTGGTGGATGGGGGAGCCTTGGATAGTTAAAAAATATATCGATGAAGTGTTTGGTTTGGGTGCTGGAGTGCTTTTTAAAAATGATGGAAGAACTCATGAAAATCCTAGTAAAAACTACGGAAAAGGTGGTTTAGATCATGGTAAAAAATACATGTTTTCTCTCACTTGGAATGCACCTCTTGAAGCCTTTAATGATAAAAATGAATTTTTTGAAGGAAAGGGTGTAGATATGGTGTATTGGCATTTGCATAAGGCTCATGAATTTATAGGTATGAAAGCTTTACCAACTTTTATGTGTAATGATGTGGTAAAAAATCCTCAAGTGGAAAAATATCTAAACGAGTATGAACTACACTTGAAAAAAATTTTTTAAAAAATTTGACTTAAAAATTTCAAGGTGTAACATTGACTCGAACAAAGTATTTGTATATCTTGCTTGTTATTGCTATGTTTTTATGGGGCTCATCTTGGCCAACATCTAAGATTTTAGCAAATTATACGGATACTTCTATTATTACCTTTTGGCGTTTTTTCTTTGTTGTATTGGGTTCATTTTTTGTTTTAAACTTCTTAAAAATTCCTCTTAAAATCGAAAAAACTGCCTTAAAATGGGTATTGATAGCAGGAGTTTTAAATGGGCTTTATGCCTTTGTATTTTTTATCGCTATAAAGCACGGCTTGGCAGGCAAAGGAGGAGTTTTAGTAACCACTATGATTCCTATTTTTTCTTATTTGATATTTATGATAGCGATATTTTTTCAAAAAAACAAAAAATCAACTCACAAGATCACAAAGAGTGAAATTCTAGGCTTATTTTTAGGTTTATTATCTGGATTTTGTTTGCTAAATTTAGGGAGTTTAGAAGATTTATTTGGTAAATTTAATATTTTATTTTTAACTTGTTCTTTTATTTGGGCTTTGATGGCAGTGTTTAATCATAAAGCCAAAGGAGCTCACCCTTTGGCGATTAACTTTTATATTAATCTCATTTCTATTTTAATGTTTTCTTGGATATTGTTTGATGTAAAAAGTTATGAAATTTTTCATTTTGAATTTAAATTTTGGATCAGTATGTTTGTCGTGGCTTTTTTATCAACTATTATAGGAACTAGTATTTATTATTATGGGATTCACATTTTAGGAAGCGTTAAGGCAAATTCTTTTGTTTTAATCACTCCTGCTAGTGCTTTAATTTGCAGTTATTTTATACTAGACGAGGTGCCAAATGCACTTACCTTGTTAGGTTGTGCCTTGGCTATAGGTGCTATATATTTTATCAATATTTATGGTAAAAAAGCTTAGATTAAATTTTCAAAATCAAGATTGATTTTTTGATCCATAGCTTTAAATTTCATTTCTCTTTGTTTATAAAGTTCTAAGGCTTCTTGCATGCTAATGCTTTGAAATTTAAAGCTAGAACCTAACTTAGCTTGTGCGAGTAAGCTTAGATCATTTTCTATAACCGTGGCTATTTTTGTATAGCCTCCTGTGCTTTGTCTTCCTGCCATTAAAATAATAGGAATACCACTTTTTGGCACTTGTATACTTCCAAAAACCGCAGGATCTGAGATGATATCTGCTGAGTTTTTATGCTCTATACTTTCACTAGATTCTGCATAAATTGCCATTCTATCGCTTTTTAAACCTACTTTATAAGTAGTATTTAAAAAGGTTTCTATGCCTTTTTGGGTAAAAGCATCTTCATTTGTTCCTAAAATAACGCGTATAATAGGCTCTTTAGGGCTTTTAAAAAGAGGATTTTCACATTCTCTAGCTTCTAAATTAAAAGGTATAAAAGTATTATGAGTATTTAAAATATCATCTTTTTGCAAAGCTCTTCCTTCAAAAACTCCAGCTCCCATTTTAGCATCACTGGATTTAGAGTTTAAAAAACTTTTTACTTCAAAGCCACCCGCTACGCATAAATACCCACGAAAACCTATTTTTGCTAAATCAAGTTCTAAAATATCGCCTTTATTTGCTTGATATACTTTGCAAGTTTTGATTTTTTGATTATCAAGCTTTGCCTCAAATTCAGCTCCACTTAAAACAAAATAATTCTCATCTAAAAATTCGTATTTTCCACCCTTTAAACAAAGCTCAATTCCTGCTTCATCTTGTTTGTTTCCAAGCAAGATATTTGCCATTCTTAAAGCATCTTCATCCATAGCTCCACTTCTTGCTATGCCAAATTTAGCAAATTTTTTTCTACCAAAGTCTTGCAAACTTGAATTTATAGATGCTTCAATGATTTTTATACTCATAAATTTCCTTTTGATAGACTTTTTTAGCAACTTGCTCTTGGATCTCAAAAAATTCATCTTTTGAAATGGCTTTAAATTTTAAAAACATACCCGCTTTTAAAAGAGTGGGATTTTTTTCATCTTCTTTATCAAAAAATTCCAAAGGTGTTCTAGCAATGATTTGCCAACCCCCTGGACTTGATATGGGATAAACTCCTGTTTGTTTATCGGCTATACCTACACTTCCAGCTTCTATTTTTGCTCTAGGGCTTGAAAGGCGTGGGGTAAAAAGTCTTTCATCTAAACCTCCAAGATAAGGAAAACCTGCCATAAAACCTAGCATAAAAACAAGATAATAAGGTTTAGTGTGAAGAGATATAAGCTCTTCTTTTGAAATTTGATTGTGTTTGCACACAAATTCTAAATCCAGCCCAAATTCTTCATCATAACAAAGTGGAACTTCTATACAAAGACTTGAGTTTTGCTCCGTAAGTTTGATATCCTTTTTAATTTTTTCCAAAAAATCAAGCAAAGAATTTAAAGAAAGCACGCAAGGATTAAAGTATATCAACAAACTTGCATAAGTACTTACCAACTCATCAATACCATAAATTTCACCTTTTTTTAGGGCTTTTTGTATCCTTTGTTCTGTGCTTAAAACATAGGCATTGATTTGAGGTGAAATTTCTTGCTCAAAACGCAAAAGCAAAGCTTTACTTCCACTAAAATGCACACTAAACATTGCTAAAACTTATATAAAATTTTCCAAAGCACAAATTTGAATTTGCTCTTTTTTTAAATTTTCTTTGATTTTTTTAACAAATTCTAAAGCTTTTGCATTATCCCCATGAACACAAATACTATCGGCTTTTAAATCAATTTCTTTGCCATTTATGCTTGTAACTTTGCTTTCTTTTATCATTTTTATCACGCGTTTGATAGCTAAATTTTCATCGTGTATTAACGCCCCTTCTAATTTTCTTGAAACTAAAGTGCCATCATCATTATAGGCACGATCTGCAAAAACTTCATTAGCATATCTTAAACCCTTTTTCTTAGCTGCTTCATTCATAGCAGAATTACTAAGCCCTAGAAAAATAATATTTTCATCAAAACTCGCCACTGCCTCACAAAGTGCTAAGGCTAAATTTTCATCAATAGCTGCCATATTATAAAGCGCCCCATGGGCTTTAAAATGCTGTATTTTCATACCTTTTGCCTTAGCAAAGCCAAATAAAGCTCCTAGTTGATACAAGGCATAGTTTTTAGCCTCTTCAAAGCTTATTTGCATATTGCGTCTTCCAAAACCCAAAAGATCAGGATAAGATGGATGTGCTCCTATGCAAACACCATTTTGCTTGGCTAAATTTAAGGTTTCATCTATCACACAAGGATCACCCGCATGAAAGCCACAAGCGACATTTACTGAACTTACAAATTTTAAAATTTCTTCATCCATTCCCATTTTATAGGCGCCAAAACTTTCCCCTAAATCACTATTTAAATCCACTTTGAACATTATTTGACCTTGTATATTTAATTATTGATTTTATTATATCTAAAGAAGAATTTTAAATAAGCTAAAAGTTTTGAAAAATAAATAAAAAAGTTACAATAAGTAAAAAATGATATTTTAAGCAGGTTAAAACCTGCTTAATTTTTAGTCTTTTCTTGTTTTTGTATCAATTACAAATAAAGGTTTATTAAGAAGTTTAAAATCAGCAATGAAATTTAAAGTCTTATCACTTGTTACCCATTTGATAAATTTACTAGCTTCTGTATAATTTACATTTTTACAATGCTTAGGATTTGTCGCTATAACAGAATAAAAATTTTTAAGACTATCATCGCCTTCATTTACAATGACTAAGTTTGGTTTGCCTTTTTCATTGGCTTCATATTTGATATAAGTACCACGATCGGTTAAAATCACACCTTTTTTTTCTTCAGCAATTTTAATGCTTGCTAACATACCTTGTCCGCTTTGTTGATACCAGCTTTGCTTTTCAGGAACACCGCCAAGATTTTTCCAAAGGCTTTTTTCTTTATTGTCAGTGCCTGATTTATCGCCTCTTGAGATGAAAGTAAGCTTTTCATTTTTGATAAGTTCTAAGCTTTCTTTTAAATTTTTACCTTTAAATTTAGAAGCTAAAGATTTATCTGCGATGATGATAAAATCATTATACATCACAGGAGTTCTATCTACACCAAAGCCTTTTTTCATAAATTCTTTTTCAGCCTTTGGAGAATGCACAAAAAGCACATCAGCATTGCAATCTTCACCCATTTTTAAAGCCGCACCTGTTCCTACGGCAACCCATTTTAAGGTATTGCCACTTTCTTTTTCATAAAGAGGTTTTAGAGCATCTAAAAGTCCTGTATTGTCAGTGCTTGTTGTAGTTGCCATTTTAAGTTCTGCTGCACTTGCACTTAAAGCTAAAGCAAGGGCTAAAGAAATGATTTTTTTCATTTTTTTTCCTTATAAATTTACATAAAAAAATATTTTAGCATAATTATGCTAAAATTACTTATTTTAAAAAGGATATTTTTGGATTATATTTTTGATGGTTTTAAACAGGCTTTATTTTTACTTTTCAATGCTGATGAAAGCGTAATTTCAGCTATAAAAACTACACTTTTAAGCTCAAGTATTTCTATAGTTTTAGCTTTGCTTATAGGTTTTCCTTTGGGATTTATCTTAGGTTTTTTTGATTTTAAATTCAAATGCTTTATAAAACTTATCATAGATACTAGCCTTTCTTTTCCAACAGTTGCAGTAGGACTTATACTTTATGCACTGATTTCAAGTCGAGGACCTTTGGGAGAATTTGGACTGCTTTTTACTATAAAGGCTTTAATTTTAGGGCAGTTTATCTTAGCACTTCCTATAGTGATCGCACTTTTTTCAAATTTGATAGAAAATATGAATAAAAAACATTTTTTACTTATAAAATCTTTTCACCTAAGTCCTTTAAAACTTGTTTTAACGATGATTTATGAATTACGCTTTGCTTTGATTAGCGTCGTTGCACTAGCTTATGGACGCATTGTAGCAGAAGTAGGAGTAGCGATGATAGTAGGTGGAAATATCAAATACGATACTAGAACCATAACCACAGCTATTTCTCTTGAAACAAACAAAGGCGAATTTGCTAGCGGTATAGCTTTGGCTTTGGTTTTAATTCTCATTGCCTTTTGTTTAAATTTCATCACGCACAAACTCAAAAGAACATAAAATGATAGAAATTTCTAATCTTTTTTTCAACTATCAAAACAAAGAAGTTTTAAAAATCAAAAATTTAAAACTTGATACAAGTAAAATTAGCATCTTAATGGGAGCGAATGGAAGTGGAAAATCTACATTTTTAAGAATATTAAAATTTTTAGAAGGAGATTTTTCAAAAAATATTTCTTATTTTGGAAATTTTAAACCTAATAATAAACAAAAGCGTGAAATTTATTTGCTTTTTCCAGAGCCTATTTTGTTAAATCGTAGTGTAAGGGCAAATTTTTTATTTACCTTAAAAACTTATGGGATTAAAGAAGATATTGAAGAACGCATAAAAGAAAGTTTGATGTTTTTAAATTTAGATGAAAGTCTTTTAAGTAAACATCCTAATGAACTTTCATCAGGACAAAGTCAAAAAATAGCTTTTGCTATAGCTTTAAGCGTAAGAGCGAAGTATTATTTACTTGATGAACCAAGTGCTTTTTTGGATAAAAATACTACACTTTTATTTAAAAAAGCTATTCTTAAAATGCATGAAAATTTCAATACAGGTTTTTTAATCGCAAGTCATGATAAACATTTTTTAGATTCTTTGGCGCAAAAAAAACTTTATTTGCACAGTGGAGAAATTTTAGAATTTGAAAATACTAATGTTTTTGAACTAGAAAATCAAGGTGTGAAATTTTGTAATTTTATAGATTTTAGTAATTGTAAAAAATATAAAGATTTTAAAAAACCTCCAAGTAAAATTGCTATTGATCCTTATAAAATTTCTTTTTTTAATTCTAAAAATATTCCAAAAAATAATTATGATTTTATTTTAGAAAAATGTTATATTATAGCACTTAGAAGTAGGAAAAGTGATGTTTTTATAAGGGTAAGTTGTATGGATAAAATTTTAGAATTTGCCTTGGAAAAACAAGAATTTTTAAGATTCGATTTAAAATTATACGAAGAACTTAGTCTTTATTTTTATGAAGATGCAATATGTTTCTTAAATTAACATACATTATAAAATTTAAATAAAATATTACAAATATTCCCATTTTTTATAAAATTTATCTTAATTATTTTTTAAATTTGTATTTAATACAAATAAACTCTTATATAATGTTTAAAAATAACCATATAAGGAGTTTTTATGCTTAATCAAAATAATCAAGAGCTTTTTAAGCCAAGTAAAGAATTTTCTCGTAATGCTCGTATAAAAAATTTATGTGAATACTATGATTTATGCGATGAAGCCAAGGAAGATTTTGAAGGTTTTTGGAAAAGACAAGCATTTGAGAAGATTGAGTGGTTTTCGCCTTTTTCAAGAGTGCTAAATGAGGATAAAGCTCCATTTTATAAATGGTTTGAAGGTGGAACTTTAAATGTAAGTTATCAATGTCTTGATCGTCATATGAAAACAAGACGCAATAAAGCTGCTTTGATTTTTGAAGGTGAAATGGGGGATTATGAAGTTTATACTTATAGAAGATTATTGCATGAAACTTGCAAGGCGGCCAATTTGCTTAAAAAATTCGGAGTAAAAAAAGGCGATAGGGTTGTAATTTATATGCCTATGATTCCAGAAACAGCTATAGTAATGTTAGCTTGTGCAAGGATTGGGGCTATTCATAGTGTAGTATTTGGAGGGTTTTCTCCTGAAGCCTTAAGAGATAGAATTATAGATGCAGGAGTTAAACTTGTAGTAACGGCTGATGGTGCTTTTCGTCGTGGCAAACCTTATATGTTAAAACCTGCAGTAGATAAGGCTTTAAGTGAAGGGTGTGAAAGTGTAGAAAAAGTACTTATAGTTATACGCAATAATGAGCCTATAGAATATATTAAAGGAAGGGACTATGTTTATAACGAACTTGTGAAAAATGAGTCTTATAAGTGTGAACCCGAAATTATGGATAGTGAGGATTTGTTGTTTTTGCTTTACACTTCAGGATCAACGGGCAAGCCAAAAGGAGTTATGCATGCAAGTGCAGGATATATACTTTGGGCACAAATGACTATGGAATGGGTTTTTGATATTAAAGATTATGATAATTATTGGTGTAGTGCTGATGTGGGTTGGATTACAGGACATACTTATGTAGTTTATGGGCCTTTAGCATGTGGAGCAACGACTATAATGCATGAAGGAACTCCTACTTATCCAAATTCTGGGCGTTGGTGGAGAATGATAGAAGAGTATCAAATAAGCAAATTCTACACTTCGCCAACTGCCATAAGAATGCTTTATGCTGATGCACCTAATGAGCCAAGAAAATATGATTTAAGTACGCTTGAAGTGCTTGGAACGGTTGGAGAGCCTATCAATCCTAGTGCTTGGAAGTGGTTTTATGATGAAATAGGGGGAACTAAAAGTCCTATAGTCGATACTTGGTGGCAAACAGAAACAGGTGGGCATATGATCACGCCTTTACCAGGCGCCACTCCTTTAAAACCAGGTTGTGCCACCTTGCCTTTGCCAGGGATTTTTGCAGAAGTTATTGATGAAGAAGGCAATAAAAAAGATGAAGGTGAAGATGGGTTGCTTTGTATAACTAAACCTTGGCCTTCGATGATTCGTGGAATTTGGGGCAATGATGAACGCTATATAGAAAGTTATTTTTCTCAAGCTAAAAAAGATGGAAAAGCTGTATATTTTAGTGGCGATGGTGCTTTTTATGATAAAAATGGTTATATTACCATCACAGGAAGAACAGATGATGTGGTTAATGTTGCAGGACATCGTATAGGAACGGCTGAAATTGAAAGCGCTATTGCTAAACATCCAAGTGTAGCAGAATCAGCTGTAGTGAGTATTTTGGATACGATTAAGGGCGAGTCATTGTTTGCTTTTGTGGTTTTAAGTCCTGCATCCAGTTGTGATCTTGGCGGAGCTATAGAAACTTTAAAAGAACTTAATGACATTTTAAGAGTAGAAATAGGACCTATAGCTAAAATAGAAAAAATTCTTTATACTCCAGGTTTGCCAAAAACTAGAAGTGGTAAAATAATGAGAAGAATTTTAAGAACTATAGCAAGAGGCGAAGAAATCAAACAGGATATTTCAACACTTGAAGATTCTAAAGTAGTAGAAACCATTGTTAAATTAGCTAAGGCAGAGTTTGAATAACAAGGTAAAAAGAACTTTGCCTAGTTGCATGAAAATTCATAAAAATAAGCTATAATGATAAAAAAATAAAAGGAAATTTTTATGCTTCAAACTTGTATTTTCCCTGCGGCAGGTTATGGGACGAGATTTTTACCTGCAACAAAAACTTTACCTAAAGAGATGTTACCTATCTTAACCAAGCCTTTGATCCATTATGGAGTTGATGAAGCTTTAGAAGCAGGAATGGAAAATATGGGATTTGTCACAGGGCGTGGAAAAAGAGCTTTGGAGGATTATTTTGATATTTCTTATGAACTTGAACATCAAATTTCAGGTACAAAAAAAGAATACTTACTTGATGAAATTCGCTCTTTGATCAATCGTTGTACCTTTACTTTTACAAGACAAAATCAAATGAAAGGCTTAGGTGATGCGGTTTTAAAAGGTAGACCTTTGGTTGGCGATGAAGCTTTTGGCGTAATTTTGGCTGATGATTTGTGTGTTAATGAAGAAGGCTTAAATGTTATGGCTCAAATGGTAAAAATTTATGAAAAATATCGCTGCACCATCATAGCTGTGATGGAAGTACCAAAAGAGCAAGTTTCAAACTATGGAGTAATTTCTGGAAATTTTGTAGAAGAAAATCTTATCATGGTTAATTCTATGATAGAAAAACCAAGTCCTGATGAAGCTCCAAGTAATCTTGCTATCATAGGAAGATATATTTTAACTCCTGATATTTTTGGAATTTTAGAAAATACTAAAGCGGGAAAAAATGGTGAAGTCCAACTTACCGACGCGCTTTTAACTCAAGCAACCAATGGTATGGTTTTAGCTTATAAATTTCAAGGAAAACGCTTTGATTGTGGAAGTGTAGAAGGCTTTGTAGAAGCGACAAATTATTTTTACGAGAAAAGTAAATGTTAAACAATACACTTTTTTTTAAGCAAAGTGAAATTCACACTATAAGTTCTTATGCAAATCGTATTAATGATGAGGTAAAAAGTGGAGATATAGGGTATTATCATCTTATTGATACAAGTTTGAATTTAATCGATGAGAGTTTGGCTTTTATCAAAGACAAAGAACACATAAAAAATATCGTTTTAGTGGGAATGGGTGGTTCAAGTTGTGGTGTAAAAGCCTTGCGTGATATGCTTTTTAATGAAAAAAGCAACCAAAGAGAACTTTTTATACTCGATAACACAAGTTCACATTCTTTTAATAAGACTTTAGAAAAAATCAAGCTTGAGGAAAGTTTGTTTTTAATCATCAGCAAAACAGGTAGTACTATAGAAGTTGTATCGCTTTTTAAACTTCTTATTGAACATTTTAAACTTGATATGCAAGAATTAAAAAAATACTTTGTTTTTATTACCGATAAGGATTCAAAACTTCATCAAGAAGGTGAAAATTTAGGTATTAAATGCTTTTTTATCCCTGCAAATGTAGGAGGTCGTTTTAGCATACTTTCAGCCGTAGGTATAGTTCCGCTTTGTTTTTGTGGCTATAATGCCAAAGCTCTTTTAGAAGGAGCTAAAGCTTGTTTTGAAGATTTTTTTACTCATAAAAAAGATGAAATTTTACAAAAAGCCTATCATTATTGCACACACAAAAATGCCAATATCAATGTACTTTTTTCATATAGTGATGCTTTTAAAGGCTTTAATGAATGGTATATCCAGCTTATTGCTGAAAGTTTAGGTAAAAAGCAAGGCTATAAACGCATAGGTTTAACTCCTATTGCACTCATTGGAGCAAGAGATCAGCATAGTTTTTTACAACTCATTATGGATGGACCTAAAAATAAAACTGTAACTTTTTTAAAAATCAAAGACGCTCAAAAAGCACCTATTATCCCTGATATTCATTTTAAATTTTTAGATTCTTTAAGTAATAAAGTCAATCTTCACGAACTTTTAAACGCTCAATGTAATGCAACTATGCACGCTTTAATCGCTGAAAATTTGAGTGTTGATGTGATAGAACTTGAAAAACTTGATGCTTGGCATGCGGGATATTTGATGTATTATTATGAACTTTTTACTTCAACTTGCGGTGTTATGCTAGGGATTAACACCTATGATCAACCTGGTGTGGAAGTTGGAAAGTTGATCTTAAAAAATATATTAAATTCTTAATCAAAATTCATTAAAAAAGAGTATAATAATTTTAAGTTAAAATTATAATAAAAATTTTTAATTAATAATAATTATTATTTAAGAATTTTATGTTATAATTTTAAAAATTAAAAAAAGGAGTCAATCATGTCAGTTACAAAACAATTATTACAAATGCAAGCAGATGCTCATCATCTATGGGTTAAATTTCATAATTATCACTGGAATGTAAAAGGTTTGCAATTTTTTTCTATACATGAGTACACAGAAAAAGCTTATGAAGAAATGGCAGAACTTTTTGATAGTTGTGCTGAAAGAGTTTTACAACTTGGCGAAAAAGCTATCACTTGCCAAAAAGTTTTAATGGAAAATGCAAAAAGTCCAAAAGTTGCAAAAGATTGCTTTACTCCGCTTGAAGTCATAGAACTGATCAAACAAGATTATGAATATCTTTTAGCAGAATTTAAAAAACTCAATGAAGCAGCAGAAAAAGAAAGTGATACCACAACAGCTGCTTTTGCGCAAGAAAATATTGCAAAATATGAAAAAAGTCTTTGGATGATAGGTGCTACTTTACAGGGTGCTTGCAAAATGTAATTTAAGGGGCTTTATGCCCCAATTATACAAACTAGGTTATAATATCCTTTTTTAAAGGATAAAATTGAAAGTACTTAATTTTTTTTATGAAAATCACCCTAAATTTGAAGTAAGTTATGAAAGAAAAAATCAAATTTCAAAACCAAATATTATCATAAAAGGCCCACGATTTTGTGGTAAAAAAACACTTATTTTTAATTTTTTATCTCAATTTAAAGCAAGTGAAATTTTGTTTTTAGATTTATATGATACACGCTTTGAAAAACAAAGTTTAGAAAGACTTGCTGATTTTCTGAATGAAAATTTACAAATTAAAATTCTTTGCCTTTATAATTTGGATTTTATCCCTAATTTAGAAAAAATTAAAATTCCCATCATCTTAAGTACAAATATAAAAGATTTAAATATAAATGGGTTTGAAGAGCTTGAACTTGATTATTTTGATTTTGAAGAATTTATTAGTGTAAGTAAGAAAAATTTACCTATAAATAATTTAGTAGGTCTTTTTTTACAAAGTGGACGCAGTAAATTTGGAGAAAAAAACATACTTCTAAGACAAAGCTTTACTCTTTTAGAATTAGAAATTTTAAAGTATTTAGCTTTAAATTTGGGTCAGCAAATCAGTATTTCTAAGATATTTATAGAACTTAAAAAAAGATTAAAAACTTCAAAAGATAGTGTTTATCAAGCTATAAAAAAATTAGAAAATACTTATGTGATCTATACTTTAAAACATGATGAAAAAAAACTTCAAAAGATTTATTTTAAAGATTTTGGCCTAAGAAATAATCTTTGTATTTCAAAGGATTTTTCGCATTTATTTGAAAATTTAGTTTTAAGCGAGTTGTTTAAATTTAAAGAAGATTTTTTTTATAACAAATACTTTAACTTTTATAGCCAAATATCTAAAATTGCTTATATTTCAAGTCCAACTTTAGATATTGATTTGATTAAATTATGTGCTAAGAAAATTTTACCAAAGGCTTTAGAACTTGGAATTTTTCATGTGATTTTTATCACTCTTTCAAGCGAGGATAGTTTTTTTGAGCAAGGGGTTAAATTTGAAGTCATATCTTTTGATAAATTTTCACTTGGATTTTAGGTGTTGTTTGAGTTTGTATCGTATTTTTCAAGGTTGTATCGTTTGATGATTTTTGTAATAAGATTGATATAATATCCCTTGCGTTCAGAATAAGAATCTAAAGTTTTAATAGCCTCTAGTCCTGTTATCTCTTTGCCTTCGCTTGCAAATTTAGCTCTTGCATCGCGAAACTTTTCATAAGCAAAATGACGATTTAAATTTAAAACATAAGAGTAAACACTATCTTGCAGACTATCAAAAATCTTAATTTTATGTTTTTTATCTGGATGTCTTAAATCAGGAATTAAACCTTTCTCACCCCAAGTCCATTCTCCAAAAAGATTATTTGCTTCTCTTGCGAAGCGACTTGTACCTGTAGCACTTTCAACTAAAGCTTGGGCTATACCCATGGATTTTGGAATTTTTTGAATACGTTTTTTATATTCTGCAAAATCATAAAGATTTTCAATGCGATATTTGTTTTTTATCGTGATAAGTTTTTCAAGATTTGTTTGATTTGAAGTCCTAAAGCCTGTTTTGTAAGCATCTTTAAAAAAGGCTTCGATAAAAGCTCTTTCTTGTTCAATTTTTTTAAAGCTTTGATCAAACATTTCATTCATTTTTATAAAAAAAATTTGTCTTTTTTGATCTATATCAAGTTTGTAATATTCCTCTCCAAAGCCATTTTTTAGATCATCAGCAAAAAGTGGGATTAGAAAAAGACTAAGAAAAATTATAATTGGCTTCAAAACAATACTTTACCTTTCCTTCAAAAAACAATTCTTCATTTTTATATGCAAACCCTACCTCTTCACCACTTTTAGGAGTTATTTTAACTTTATTTTGTACTTTTTTATTTAAAAATGCCAGATAAAAACAAGCCCCCATTCCTGTGCCACAAGCTAAGGTTTCATCTTCAACTCCGCGTTCATACGTACGAACTTTTAAATGATTTTCATCTAAAATTTTTACAAAATTAACATTGGCATTATATTTTTGTCTCATTTTTTGACAAAGTATTGTATCAAATTCATCTAAATTTTGACAAAAATGCACTAGATGTGGAACTCCAGTGTCGCAAAGTTGCCAAGTTTTTCCTAATTCTTCAAAAGTATTTTGCACGCTTTTTATTTTGCCTAAAGATACTTCAACTTTATCTTGATTTACCTTTGCTTTTATTATTCCTGCACTGGTTAAAAAACTCATGTTAGGATTTATTTTGTTAATATGATGTGCAAAATGTGCCGCAGCCCTTGAGCCATTGCCACACATAGCAGCCCTTGAGCCATCGTTATTATAAAATTCCCATTCAAAGTCGTATTTTTCATGAGGCAATATCACGATAAAGCCATCCCCACCTATGCCCTCATAACGATTGCAAAGTTCTTTAGCTAAAGTACTTCTATCTTCTTTTCTATCAGCATTTGTTATGACAAAATCATTCCCACTTGCACAATATTTATAAAATTTCACATTTTTCCTTTGGAAATTTCTTGTATTACTTTAACACATTCTTGCCTAAAATCGGCATAAGAATTAGTATTTTTAATGATAAAATCTGCTTTTTTAAGTTTTTCTTCAATATCTATTTGAGAATCAAGTCTTGCTTTTGCAGCTTCTAAGCTGAGCTTATCTCTTTGCATGATTCTTTTAAGGCTTAATTCTTTAGGTGTGTAAATTACAATGACTTTGCCTAAATTTTCATAAGCACCGCTTTCAAAAAAAAGAGGAATTTCTACAAAAAAAGCTTTATTTTCTTTATCTAGAATTTGTATTTGTTCTAAAATTTTAGCTCGAATTTTAGGATGAGTGAAATTTTCTAAGATTTTTTTAGCTTCTTTATTGTTAAAAACAATTTCTCCAAGGATTTTTCTATCGATTTTCTTTTCTTTTGTGAGTAAATTTTTTAAACTAAAGGGAGAAAAAATCTTTTCAAGTTCTAAAGCATTTTCATCTAAAATTTTATGAGCGATTTTGTCTGCGCTAATGCTTTTAAAGTCTAAAGAATTCGCTATTTCTATAAAAGTGCTTTTACCACAAGCAATTGAAGCGGTTACAAAAAAAGCATTTTTCATCTTATGCCTTATTAAAACTTTTTTCGTTAAAATACCTTTTTAGTTCTTAAAGGAAAATAAATGAAAATTTCATATGAAGATGCAGGCGTAAGTATAGATAATGGAAATGCCTTTGTAGAGGCTATAAAACCTTTGGTTAAAGAAACTTTTAATGATAATGTTGTAGGTGGAATTGGTTCTTTTGCTGGTGCTTTTAGAATGCCAAGTGGTTTTAAAAAGCCTGTGATTTTAGGTGCAACAGATGGGGTTGGTACCAAGCTTCGCTTGGCAATTGATGCTAAAAAATATGATACTATAGGGCAAGATTTAGTAGCAATGTGCGTGAATGATTTGATTTGTAATTTTGCTACGCCTTTGTTTTTCCTAGATTATTATGCTACAGCCAAGCTCGAAGTAGAAGTAGCAAAGGCTGTTGTATCAGGCATTGCCAAGGGATGTAAGATGGCAAATTGTGCATTAATTGGCGGAGAAACTGCTGAAATGCCTGGAATGTATGTAAAAGATGATTTTGATCTTGCGGGTTTTGCAGTGGGTATGGCTGAAGAAGATGAGATTGATAGAAGTAAATTTGTTAAAAATGGTGATATTTTATTGGCACTTCCTAGTTCAGGACTTCATTCAAATGGTTATTCTTTAGCTAGAAAAGTACTTTTTGAAAGTTTAAAATTAAAATTTGATGACAAGATAGAGGGTAAAAATTTAATTGATATTTTGTTAGAACCTACAAGGATTTATGTGCGTGATTTTCTTACATTAAAGCCTTATATCAGTGCTCTAGCTCATATTACAGGGGGTGGTTTAGTAGAAAATTTACCACGCGTTTTGCCTCGTGGTATGGGTGCAACTATACGCAAACATCATCTTAAAACTCCTGAAATTTTTTATACTATAGGACAGGCTGTAGAAGAAAGCGAAATGTATAGAAGCTTTAACATGGGAGTGGGTTTAGTAATGGTTGTAGATCCTTCTAATGTAAGTAAGGTTTTAGAAAATTCAGATGCCTTTATTATCGGCGAAATTTGCATTAATGAAGGTATTGTTTTAGAATGAAAATAAAGCGTCAATACGCTTTATTTTTGTATTTTAAGTTCTATTTTTGTAGTGTTTTGTTCTTTTGGCAAAGGATTGGTTTGTGCTAGATAAAAGGCTACAAGTACATTTACAAGCATAGCGATAAGTAAAAGAGGAGTGGTTCGTTTTATAATATCCATTGGAGCTACTTTTGCAAATCCAGCTAAAGCTATGATTCCGCCTGCTATTGGTGAAGCTGCACGACCTAAACAAGATGCAATTTCTATAGGTAAAACTAGAGTAATAGGTGCAACGCCTAATTTTTTAGCTATATCAGGAGCTAGTTTTCCAAAAGCATTAAAAGCGGCAATTCCACTTCCCATAATCACTGTGGCAAAATAAACTAAAAAGCTTAAAATAGTTATACTCAAAAGAATTCCAAACCATGCAAAATTTCCTGTTCCAAGACTTGAAACCGCGTTGGCAAGGATATTAACTCCACCAAGTGCTTTAATGCCTTCAGCAAATACTCCAGCGGCGATGATTATGCTTACGACTGAGATAAAAATTTCAGCCATAGCTTTTAAAATCACCATCATGTCTTCGCCTAATTTTCTAGCATTTCTGTGTCTTGCAAATTCAACAAGAAAAACTAAAGAAATGCTTACAAAATTTGCTGTTACAACATCGAGCTTGATAGTAAAAAAATACGCTATAAATAAAAATACAACAGGTAACCAAGGAAAGAGTATGTAAAAAGTAGGGCATTTAGGATCAATGATTTGCGGAATTTCAACTTCATCATTTAAAACACCTTTTTCTTTATCTCTTTTATCAATCCAAGCAAAGTAAAAAGGTATTAAGATAGCAATAACCATCACATAAGCAATCACGCTATAAATTTGATAATTTAAAAAAAGCCCCACGACATTATCGCTTTGTCCTACCATATCTGCCATATTGATTGAATTTCCATCTTTTGGACCATAATCAAGCGCAATCAAAGAAAGCACACATACAGCTGTAATAGGACGGATTTTAAGTGAGATTAAAACAGGATAAATACATGCTAATAAAAGCAAAAGAAGTCCAGCATAGCTAGAAATAACAATTTTTAAGGCCATTCCAACGATAAAAGTTCCGCTTAAAATCAAATATTTATTTTTGATTTTTCCTAAAGGTTTGTTTGCTAAAAAAGCGAGTTTAGCCGAAGCATTGATATGTTTCATATAAGTAGCAAAACCTGCCACACTCATGATAATAAGTCCTACTCCAGAAAGCTGACTTTTAAAAGTCGCTGTGATAAAAGCATAGCTATCAAGTAAAACATTCAAAAAGCTTGCATGTTCTCTGCTCGGGGCTTTGGGTATAGGTGTTCCTGTGATGTAAAAAGCAAAAATAAGCAAGATAATACCTGAAAGAAAAAATACAAAAATAGGATTGTATTTTTTAAGTATATAATAAGCAACGACAATTACCGCTAAAAGTGTAGAACATATCATAAAAATTGGCATGATTTCTCCTAAAGTTATTATTAGCTTTTATTTTATTTTAGCTAAAATTTAACTAATAAATATTTTTCATTTAAAATTTTACTTATTTTTTACATTATAAAATTAATAATATGTATAGTTTGGTTACTGAAAAGTTTATGTTTGTTTAAAAAATGATTTTTGTATTATAATTATACACAAATCATAAATATTAAAAAGGATCTAGTGTGGCAAGAATTTTGGCATTTGATATAGGAATAAGCTCTATTGGCTGGGCATTTAGTGAAAATGATGAGTTAAAAGATTGTGGAGTTAGGATTTTTACAAAGGCTGAAAATCCCAAAACAGGAGAATCCTTAGCCTTGCCAAGACGCCTTGCAAGAAGTGCTAGAAAACGCCTTGCTAGACGCAAAGCAAGGCTAAATCACTTAAAACATTTAATCGCAAATGAATTTAAGTTAAATTACGAAGATTATCAAAGCTTTGATGAAAGTTTAGCCAAGGCTTATAAAGGATCTTTAATTAGCCCTTATGAGTTAAGATTTAGAGCTTTAAACGAGCTTTTAAGTAAGCAAGATTTTGCAAGAGTGATTTTACATATTGCAAAAAGGCGTGGCTATGATGATATTAAAAATAGTGATGATAAAGAAAAAGGTGCGATTTTAAAAGCTATCAAGCAAAATGAAGAAAAACTAGCAAATTATCAAAGTGTGGGCGAGTATCTTTATAAAGAGTATTTTCAAAAATTCAAAGAAAATTCCAAAGAATTTACAAATGTTAGAAATAAAAAAGAAAGTTATGAACGCTGCATAGCGCAAAGTTTTTTAAAAGATGAATTAAAGCTTATTTTTAAAAAACAAAGAGAATTTGGCTTTTCTTTTTCAAAAAAATTTGAAGAAGAGGTGCTTAGTGTAGCATTTTATAAAAGGGCTTTAAAAGATTTTTCTCATTTGGTGGGAAATTGTAGTTTTTTTACCGATGAAAAAAGAGCGCCAAAAAATTCGCCCTTAGCTTTTATGTTTGTAGCACTTACAAGAATTATCAATCTTTTAAACAATCTTAAAAATACTGAAGGAATTTTATATACAAAAGATGATTTAAACGCCCTTTTGAATGAAGTTTTAAAAAACGGCACTCTAACTTATAAACAAACAAAAAAGCTTTTGGGCTTAAGCGATGATTATGAATTTAAAGGGGAAAAAGGAACTTATTTTATTGAGTTTAAAAAATATAAAGAATTTATAAAAGCCCTAGGTGATCATAGTTTAAGCCAAGATGATTTAAATGAAATAGCAAAAGATATTACCCTTATAAAAGATGAGATTAAGCTTAAAAAGGCTTTAGCAAAATATGATTTAAATCAAAATCAAATTGATAGTTTAAGCAAATTGGAATTTAAAGACCATTTAAATATAAGTTTTAAAGCCTTAAAACTTATCACTCCTTTAATGCTTGAAGGTAAAAAATACGATGAAGCTTGTAATGAGCTTAATTTAAAAGTAGCAATCAATGAAGATAAAAAAGATTTTTTACCCGCATTTAATGAAACTTATTATAAAGATGAGGTAACTAATCCTGTGGTTTTAAGAGCGATTAAAGAATACAGAAAGGTCTTAAATGCTTTACTTAAAAAATACGGCAAAGTGCATAAAATAAACATTGAATTAGCAAGAGAAGTAGGTAAAAATTACAGCCAAAGAGCTAAAATAGAAAAAGAGCAAAATGAAAACTACAAGGCCAAAAAAGACGCCGAACTTGAATGTGAAAAACTAGGCTTAAAAATAAATAGCAAAAATATTTTAAAATTAAGATTATTTAAAGAACAAAAAGAATTTTGTGCTTATAGTGGAGAAAAGATTAAAATTAGTGATTTGCAAGATGAAAAAATGCTTGAAATTGATCACATTTACCCTTATTCTAGAAGTTTTGATGATTCTTATATGAATAAAGTTTTAGTTTTTACCAAGCAAAATCAAGAAAAACTTAATCAAACCCCCTTTGAAGCCTTTGGCAATGATAGTGCAAAATGGCAGAAAATTGAAGTTTTAGCAAAAAATTTACCTACTAAAAAGCAAAAAAGAATTTTAGATAAAAATTACAAAGACAAAGAGCAAAAAGACTTTAAAGATAGAAATCTAAACGATACTCGCTACATCGCAAGGCTTGTTTTAAACTACACTAAAGATTATTTAGATTTTTTACCTTTAAGCGATGATGAAAATACAAAGTTAAACGACACACAAAAAGGCTCAAAAGTGCATGTAGAAGCAAAAAGCGGTATGCTTACATCGGCTTTAAGACACACTTGGGGCTTTAGCGCTAAGGATAGAAATAACCATCTTCATCACGCCATCGATGCAGTAATTATTGCTTATGCAAACAACTCTATCGTAAAGGCTTTTTCAGATTTTAAAAAAGAGCAAGAAAGCAACAGTGCAGAACTTTATGCAAAAAAAATTAGTGAATTAGATTATAAAAACAAAAGGAAGTTTTTTGAGCCTTTTAGTGGTTTTAGGCAAAAGGTTTTAGATAAAATTGATGAAATTTTTGTCTCAAAACCTGAGAGAAAAAAGCCAAGCGGAGCCTTACATGAAGAAACATTTAGAAAAGAAGAAGAATTCTATCAATCATACGGCGGAAAAGAAGGAGTTTTAAAAGCCCTAGAGCTTGGTAAAATCCGCAAAGTAAATGGTAAAATTGTTAAAAATGGCGATATGTTTAGAGTGGATATTTTTAAACACAAAAAGACAAATAAATTTTATGCTGTGCCAATTTATACTATGGATTTTGCTTTAAAAGTATTACCAAATAAAGCTGTAGCACGAAGTAAAAAAGGTGAGATAAAAGACTGGATTTTAATGGATGAAAATTATGAGTTTTGCTTTTCTTTATACAAAGATAGTTTGATTTTAATTCAAACTAAAGATATGCAAGAGCCAGAACTTGTTTATTTTAATGCTTTTACAAGCTCTACTGTTAGTTTGATTGTTTCAAAACACGATAATAAATTTGAAACGCTAAGCAAAAATCAAAAAATATTGTTTAAAAATGCAAATGAAAAAGAAGTAATCGCAAAAAGCATAGGAATTCAAAATCTAAAAGTATTTGAAAAATACATAGTTTCAGCACTTGGAGAAGTGACAAAGGCTGAGTTTAGACAAAGAGAAGATTTTAAAAATGAGTTACGATGAAGCTTTTAAAACACTGCTTATTAGCTCTAATGCCAAGCTAAATTTAGAGCTAAATCATCTTGTGATTAAGCAAGATGAAAATATAGCCAAATTGTTTTTAAAAGATATAAATATCATCGTTTTAGAAAGCTTACAAGCAAGCCTTAGTTCCGCACTTTTTAATGCCTTTGCAAGGCATAAAATCATCTTGCTAACCTGCGATGAAACTCATAGTATAAATGGTATTTTTACTCCTTTTTTAGGGCATTTTCAAAGTGCAAAAATCGCAAAAGAACAAATAAATGTAAGTGCTCAAAAAAGGCTATTTTATGGCAAAAAATCATTAAAAATAAAATCCTAAATCAAGCCTTTGTTTTGAAAAAACACAATAAAATAGAGCAAAGCAATGAGCTTATAAATTTGGCCAAAAAAGTAAGCTTAAATGATAGTAAAAATATCGAAGCTGTTGCAGCGGCGCTTTATTTTAAAACTTTGTTTGGGACTTCTTTTTCAAGAGATGAGCTTTGCTTTGAAAATTCTGCTTTAAATTATGGCTATGCAATCATTAGGGCTTGTATTATTAGAGCAGTTTGTATAAGTGGGCTTTTGCCTTGGCTTGGCATTAAGCACGATAATATTTATAATTCTTTTGCGCTTTGTGATGATTTGATAGAAGTGTTTAGGGCTAGTGTTGATGATTGTGTTTTAAAGCTTAAGGGTGAAAGTGAGTTTTTAAGCAAAGATGACAAAAGAGCGTTGATTGGCAATTTACAAAGCAAAATCAATTTTGATGGGCAAAATTATCCTTTAAACAGAGCGATAAATCATTATGTGGCAAATTTTAAAAATGCTTTATTGTATGAAGATGAACTAAAGATAGTGAAATTTGATGATTGAAGATAAATTTATGCGCGTGCTTTTGATGTTTGATGTACCTACTAAAAGTAAAAAAGAGCAAAAACTAGCAAGTAAATTTAGAAACAATCTTATAAAATTAGGTTATTTTATGCTGCAATTTAGCGTTTATATGCGTATTTGCAAGGGTTTAAGTTCTGCAAAAAGTTCTATTGAAAATGTAAAAAAGATTTTGCCACCTTATGGAAATGTAAGGGCTTTAATCATCACTGAAAAGCAATTTGATAAAATGGAGCTTTTGCTTGGTGGCATAGTTTTTAATGAAAAAGTTAATAACGAAACCAATTTAACACTTTTTGATATAGATAGTCATGGAGAATTTAAATACAAAAATTCAAATAATGAAGAAATACAACTAAACAAAAAACAAGAAAAATATCATCAGCAAAATTTATTTGAATTTTAAAAGCGGTTTTAGGGGATTGTAACCCCGCAGAGTCCCGCAAACTCTTTATTTTAGTCCCTTTTTAAATTTCTTATGAGATTATAGCATAATTTTTGCTATTTTTCATGAAAAAACCCCGAAATTTTCATTATCTGGTAAATATCTATTTTACCATAAAGAAATTTAAAAAGGGACTAAAATGTGGCTATTTCCCCAATGTATCAAAATTCATTTTACCATAAAGAAATTTAAAAAGGGACTAAAATAAACCCTAGTGGATTGAAACTCCGCTAGGGCTAATTACTCCACTAAAAGGAGGTTGCGAATTTGAAACTTATTGAAATTTAGGGTTGATTAAAATCGAAATAAAATTATTTAAATAATTTTAAGGCATAAAGATAATATCCACTAAACTTTCATTTTCTAAAATTTCACATTCTTTTGGCGCCACCATAAGGGCAGCTTTATTGTTAAGATTGTTTATAATCGCACTAGAGCCTTCTTTTTTGCCTTCAAGATTGGCTAAAATGCGTCCATTTTCAAACTTTATGTTACAAGCGACAAATTCCAAATAAGGTGTTTTTTTCTTGTAACTTCCTTGTAAAAAGGCTTTGCAAATATAGTCTTTAGGCTGAAGTAACCAAGAGTTTAAAATCTCTCTTGCGTAAAGATTAAACATTACCATAGCCGAGTAAGGAAAACCTGGTAAGGCGATGATGAATTTTTCATTAGCCTTAGCTATTTTGATATGTCTACCTGGTTTTATGTCGGCTTTATCGATGATGATTTCGTATTCTTTGATGGCTTTTTTTAAAAAGTCAAAATCTCCCATAGAAACCCCGCCCGTTGTAACCAAAATATCACAACTTTGCAAAGCACTTTCAAGGGTGGAAAAAGTGGCTTTCTCATCATCTTTTAAAAGAGGAAAAACCCTTGTATCGCAATTTAAATTTTTAGCTAAATTAGCTATGGCGATATGATTTGAAGAGCGGATTTGAGCAGGATTTTCCAAGGCTTCTCCTAGATCTTTGATCTCACTTCCACTACTTAAAACCCCTACAATAGGCTTTATAAACACACTAATGTGAAAAAATCCAAGTTCAGCTAAAAGAGCTATCTCACTATAATTTAACTTTGTGCCTTTTTTGAGTAAAATTTCATCTTTTTTATAGTTTTCTCCTACCGCACGCACGGCAAAAGCTTGGGGAACTTTTTTTTCTATAAAAAGAGTATCATTTTCTATGCATATATTTTCAACAGGGACTAAAGTATCGCTTCCTTCGCTCATGAGTGAGCCTGTAAAGGTTTTTACACAAGTGCCATTTTGCACGCTAAATTGTGGCATAGTACCCGCAGGTGTGATACCTAAAATTTTTAAAGGCTTATCTTGATCTTCAAATTTGATCGCATAACCATCCATAGCCGAAGTTGGAAATTCGGGCTGATTTTTAGGGGCTTTTATGTCTTGAGCTAAAATGCGTCCTAAACACTCTGTAAGAGCTATTTTTTCAATCTTTTCATAAGTTTTAATATGAGAATGTAAAATTTTTAAACTTTCTTCATAAGACATTAACATTTTTTATCCTTTTAAAAGTCCTGCACCGCAAAGTTTGGTTGATCTTTCTTTGGCATAAATTCTTTCTTTGTTTATCACATCATACTTCCAAATGGGCGCACTTGCTTTAAAATCTTCAACAAATTCATTAAGAAGTTTAAGTCCTAATTTTCTTTGTTTGCTTAAAATTCCTGCAAAATACGAGCTTTCATGTATCGCTACATCGCCTATAGAGTGAGCAAAAAGCAAGCTAATACCATCAAAATCTACTCTTTTTTGCCACTCATCAAACCATTTTTTTAAAAGCGGTTCATAAATATCAAAACTAAGTGCCTCAATACCTCCTTCTTCACGCACAATACCGCAAAAAGTCAGCAAAGCACCGCAGTTTTTATCCTTGGCAAATTCATACCATTGGCTATAAATTTTAGAAATATCTAAAGAACCTTGATAGAGTGTAAAATGTTCCATTTAGCCCCCACAAACTGGCGGTAAAAGTGCTATTTTATCACCATCTTTTAACTTAGTGTTTTCATCAAAAATGATTTCATCATTTAAAGATACCGCACAAAGTTCTAGCCATTCTTTTAAACTCTCATCTTTTTGCAAAATTTCTTTTAATTCTTTTAAATTTTTTACCTTAAGTTCTAAATTTTCTTTATTTATGGGGCCTAAAAATTCCACTTTTACCATTTTATTCCTTTACTTCTAAATTTCCCATCATTCCTAAATCTTCATGTTCTAAAATATGACAATGATACATTCTAAGCCCTTTAAAATCTTGTTTCATTCTAAGTCTTAATTCTTCATTAGGACGCACATTTATAGTATCTCTTAAGGCTCTAAATTCGGCTTTTTGAACTTTGCCATTGAGTTTTGATGAGATGAGTTCAAATTGCGTGCCGTGTATGTGGAAAGGATGATCCATGTGAGATTTGTTTATCACTATCCAGTCTTCAACTACTCCAAGTTTGGAGCTTAAATCAATGCGTTTTAAATCATAGCTTTTGCCATTGATTAAAAACATAGACGCAAGAGCGATTTTTAATTCGCTTTCACTTTTTCCCATCATACCATGCATTTGCATATGATCTTCACTCATGATTATTTCTTTAAATTCCTTAGGTTCTTCTGAAGGTTTGAAAATTTTTAAATTTTTTGGAAGTTCTACATTTTCTTTTTTTAGGTTAATATTGGCTAGAAATAGGGTATTAGGTTCTTCTTTTACCATCATTTTATCCCTATCATAATAAGCACTTTCTAGCTTAAAATTCCCATCTTTTGGAGCGTCGATTAAAACTTCTGCACGAGAAGCAGGACTTAAGAAAAGTTCTTCTTTATAAATAGTTTTTTCTATAAGTCCACCATCAGTACCAACAAGTATAAACTTAGCTCCTTGTATGCGTAAATTTAAATATCTTGCCGCAGTAGCATTATAAATGCGTATGCGTTCGTTTGTGGCGAGTTTGATTTGAGGTTTAAATTGTCCATTAATGAGTACAAATTCTCCTTCTCTGCCATTAAGCCAATCATTTAGGTTGTTGTTCGGAATTTGAGCGTTTTCATCAAGACGCAAATCGCTAATCATCAAATCTCTTTCTTTTAAATGACTTAAAGCATCTTTTTTTGCTTTGATCACAAAAGCCCCTGCTAAACCCATAAAAACTTGTTTAGAAGCGGTATAATGAGGGTGTGGATGATACCAGTAAGTTCCTGCGCTATCTTGAGGAATTTTAAAACGATATATTCTTTCTTCTCCTGCTAAAATAGGATCATGTGGGCTTCCATCTTGATCAGGCGGCACAGGAACGCCATGCCAATGTATAGTTGTAGCTTCTTTGAGTTTGTTTTTGACTAAAATTTCAAGTTTATCTCCTTCAAAAACTTCTATTTTTGGAGCAGGCACGAGGCCATTGTAAGTATAAAATAAGGTTTTTTTACCTTTGATAAGCTCTATATGATTTTCTTTGATTTCTAGGGTAGCACGAAAAATATTTTTTTCTTTACTTTCATTTTTGAGTAAAGGCAAGGCTTTTAAAATTTCTCCTTGGGGGAATTGTTTTGGATCTAAAAGTTTTAAATTTTTTGGAGCAAAGTTGATAAAAGAAGTATCTAAGTCATGATTTATAGAATGATTTTTATGCATGGAGTGCATATCGTGCATAGGATTTGCATAGGCTACACCCATACTTGCTAGAGTGAGTGCATTAAATTTTAAAAAATTTCTTCTATTCATTAGTTTTTCCTTTTGCTTGATTTTTTATATTATAGTCATTATTTTTTTAGTTTTAGTAAATATTTATTTTGAAAATTTGGTTTAATTTTGTTATGATTTTAGCAATTTAATCAAGGAAAAATAATGTTTTATGAAAAAATTCAAACTCCAGCTTATATTTTAGAAGAAGATAAATTAAGAAAAAATTGTGAGCTTTTAGCAAGTGTTGGTGAAAAAAGTGGTGCTAAAGTGCTTTTAGCTTTAAAAGGTTTTGCTTTTTCAGGAGCGATGAAAATTGTTGGAGAATACCTAAAAGGTTGTACTTGTAGCGGACTTTGGGAAGCAAAATTTGCTAAAGAATACATGGATAAAGAAATTCATACTTATTCACCTGCTTTTAAAGAAGATGAAATAGGTGAAATAGCCAGTTTATCTCATCATATAGTGTTTAACTCTTTAGCCCAATTTCATAAATTTCAAGCTAAAACACAAAAAAATTCCTTAGGTCTTCGTTGTAATGTTGAATTTTCTCTAGCCCCAAAAGAACTTTACAATCCTTGTGGAAGATACTCAAGACTTGGAATTCGTGCTAAAGATTTTGAAAATGTGGATTTAAGTACCATAGAAGGGCTTCATTTTCACGCACTTTGCGAAGAAAGTGCTGATGCTTTAGAAGCTGTTTTAAAGGCTTTTGAAGAGAAATTTGGCAAATGGATAGGGCAAATGAAATGGGTGAATTTTGGAGGAGGACATCACATCACTAAAAAAGGCTATGATGTTGAAAAACTTATTGCTTTGTGTAAAAATTTCAGTGATAAATATGGCGTGCAAGTTTATCTTGAACCAGGCGAAGCGGTGGGTTGGCAAACAGGAAATTTGGTGGCTAGTGTAGTAGATATCATAGAAAATGAAAAGCAAATTGCTATTTTAGATACTTCAAGCGAAGCACATATGCCAGATACTATCATCATGCCTTATACAAGTGAAGTTTTAAATGCTAGAATGTTGGCCACAAGAGAAAATGAAAAAATTTCAGACTTAAAAGAAAGCGAATTTTCCTATTTGCTTACTGGAAATACTTGTTTAGCAGGTGATGTAATGGGAGAATACGCCTTTGATAAAAAGCTTAAAATCGGCGATAAAATTGTTTTTTTAGATCAAATTCATTACACCATTGTGAAAAACACAACTTTTAATGGTATAAGACTTCCAAATCTCATGCTTTTAGACCGTAAAAATGAACTTCAAATGATAAGAGAATTTTCTTATAAGGATTATTCTTTAAGAAATTAGTATTATTTATAATTTGCATAAAATGTTAATTTTACTCGGAAGAGAATCAAAGATGTAAATTTTATGCAAAGTATTTTATTTTTTCAAATATAAAATCAACTCAAATATCTAATTTTCAATACTTTGGTATGATTTTTTAATATTTTAAATCCTTGTGGAATTTTATTGAAATTCAGTGATTTTTAAATCAAATAGTATTAAGATAAATCGATTTAAAAATCGGCTTTAAAATGAATATTAGGTATATTTTGCATAATATTCATTCAAGCAAAATTTAAAGCTATTTTTGAAAATTTTGAATGCATGGGAGCTTTAATGGATTTGGAAAAATTAAGATTAGCTAGAAGTCTTTATTATCAATGTCTAGGAGAGCTTTTTGTTTTTTCATTTTCTGAAGAAAGATTGTCAAAATTACAAGAGTATTTAAAGACAATGCAAGAATGTTTATTTGATGAAAATTTAAAATCAAATTTTGATATCTTGCTTAAGCATTTAGATGATGAAAATTCTATACAAGCATTTTTTAAAGAATATGATTTGCTTTTTTTAAGTCTTAAAAATAGCATTCCAACGACTTTTTCTTACATAGAAGAAGGTTTTGAAAATTCAAATCCTTTACTTTGCGTGCGTCAAATTTTAGTCAAAAGTAAAATAAGACGCAATGAAAAATTTTTTAAAGAAAGTGAAGATAGTGTTGGATTTTGTTTATTGTTGATGAGTGAATTTTTAAGGCAAAATGAAGATGATTTAGCCAAAGAGCTTTTTGAAAAAGTGATCAATAAAAGCATTGATGAGTTTTTAGGCGATGTTTTCATGAATAAAAATGCGAATTTATATAAGGAAATTGCAAGTATTGCATCGGCTTTTATGGAATTTGAAAGACTTTGCTTTGAAGTGGAAAAACCTGCAAAAATAAATTCTAAAAAAGTGCAAAACGATCTATCGCGTTCAGAATTTTTAAGAAGAGAAGTAAATAAACAAAGGAGGACTCGTGAAAAATCGCAGGGAATTTCTTAAAAAATCCGCTTTTGCCTTAGGGGCTGCTGGAGTGCTTGGTAGCACGACTTTAGCTCTAGCTAAAGATGAAGAAAGAAAAGATTTGGTTAAAGGTAAAAGTAAGAAAAAAGAAGTGCTTTTTCAAAGAAGTGCTAATTGGGAAAAATATTATATAAAGGCTGAGTAATGTCAAGTGTAGGTGAAAATATCAAGCTTACGCGTCGTTCTTTTCTTAAAATGGCAGCACTTTCAAGCCTAGCAACACCGTTGCTTGCTAGAAGTGAAACTTTAAGAGAAGCGAGTGCTGATGAGCTTAAAGAAGCGTATGAAGGTAGTAAAAAAGTAAAAACAGTTTGTACAGCCTGTTCTGTAGGCTGTGGGATTATTGCAGAAGTGCAAAATGGTGTTTGGGTGCGTCAAGAAATTGCTCAAGATCATCCTGTGAGTTCAGGTGGACATTGCTGCAAGGGATCTGATATGATCGATATGGTGCGTTCACATGTGCGTTTAAAATATCCCATGAAAAAAGAAAATGGAGAATGGAAACGCATAAGTTATGAGCAAGCTTTAAGTGAGATCGGAGAAAAACTAGCTGCTTATCGTAAAGAAAATCCTGAAAGTGTTATGTTTTTAGGTTCTGCAAAACTTAATAATGAACAAGCTTATTATATAAGAAAATTTGCAGCATTTTTTGGAACGAACAATGTAGATCATCAAGCTAGAATTTGACACAGCGCAACAGTCGCCGGTGTGGCGAATACATTTGGTTATGGCGCTATGACAAACCATCTTGGAGACATTCAAAGAAGTAAATGTATCATTATCATTGGAGCAAATCCAGCGGTAAATCACCCTGTGGGTTTTAGACATTTCTTAAAAGCAAAAGAAAAAGGTGCAAAGCTTATCGTTGTAGATCCTAGATTTACAAAAAGTGCAGCAAAAGCGGATATTTATGCAAGAATTCGTCCAGGAACTGACATTGCTTTCATGTATGGAATGTTAAAAATCATTTTTGATGAAGGCTTGGAAGATACAAAATATCTTGATGAAAGAGTTTTTGGAATTGATAAAATTCGTGAAGAAGCAGCAAAATGGACAGCTGAAGAAGTGGAAAATGTTACAGGGATCTCTAAAGAACTTTTGGTGCAAATCACTCACGAAGTAGCTAAAAACAAACCAACTACGCTTATTTGGGCTATGGGTTTAACTCAACATACTGTAGGAACTTCAAATACACGTTTAGCACCTATTGTGCAAATGGTACTTGGAAATATAGGTAAATTTGGTGGTGGAGTTAATATCTTACGCGGACACGATAATGTTCAAGGTGCTTCAGATATGGCTTGTTTGAGCGAAAATTTACCAGGTTATTATCCTTTAAATGAAGCGACTTGGAGATACTATGCCAAAATTTGGGGTGTGGATTATGAGTGGCTTTTAGGAAATTTTGTAAGCAAAGATTGGATGCATAAAACTGGGCTTTCACTTGCTAGATGGTGGGCAGCGGCTTTAAATGGAAAAGATGGAAATGATGCTATCGATAATGCAGGAACGCCTTTAAAAGCTTTAGTAGTTATGGGAAATGGTATTACTTCGACTGCACAACAAGTAAAAGTTAAAGAAGGTTTGGAAGCTTTAGAGCTTTTAGTTTTAGCCGATCCTTTTGTAAATGAAGCAGGGATTATTGCAGAAAGAAAAGATGGAATTTATCTTTTACCTGCAGCAACACAGTTTGAAACAAGCGGAAGTGTAACAGCAACAAATCGTAGCGGACAATGGAGATTTAAAGTTGTAGATCCACTTTATGAAAGCATGGAAGATCAAGAAATTTTATTTGAGCTTGCTAAAAAATTAGGTTTTTATGAAGACTTTACCAAGACTTTACGCGATGAAAAAGGTGAGATTGTTTGGCCTGAAAATGCAACAAGAGAAATTGCAAAAGCAGTTAGAAGTATAGGGCTTAATGGTTGGAGTCCTGAAAGGCTTAAAAAGCATACTTTATACTGGGATAAATTTGATGAGGTAACTTTAGAAGGAAAAGACGAAGTTGCTGGCGAGTATTACGGGCTTCCTTGGCCTTGTTGGAGTGATAAGCACCCAGGTTCTCCTGTGCTTTATAATACCGACATTGAAGTAGCAAAAGGTGGTATGGGCTTTAGAAACAATTTTGGACTTGAATATGAAGGAGAGAGTTTACTTGCTAAAAATGCACCTTTAAATTCACCTATTGATACAGGTTATCCACAAATTACTAAAGATAATATAGAAAAAGTTTTAGGTATTACTTTAAGTGCTCAAGAAAAAGAAAAAATGGGATCAACTTGGTCTTATGATGATAGCAATATCATAGCAACTAAATGTATAGAAAAAGGCATAGTTCCTTATGGAAATGCTAAAGCTAGAGCTGTAGTTTGGACTTTTAAAGATAAAATTCCACTCCACCGTGAGCCTTTACATTCTCCAAGAAACGATTTGGTGCAAAAATATCCAAGTTTTGAAGATCAAAAAGCGCTTTACCGCGTGGATACTAAATTTGTTTCTGTGCAACAAGCTAAGGATTATTCTAAAGAATTCCCGCTTAATCTTGTTACTGCAAGACTTGTGAATTTAAATGGTGCAGGTATGGAAAATAGAGCATCTATGTATCTAACGCGTTTAACACCTGAAATGTTTTGTGAGATCAATCCTCAATTAGCAAAAGAGCAAGACATTAAAGCAGGAGATATGATTTGGGTGCATTCTCCAGAAGGTACTAAAATTCATGTAAGAGTGAAGGTTAATCCAGGTGTAGCAAAAGATATGATTTTCTTGCCTTTCCATTTTACAGGAGTTATGCAAGGCGTGGATTTAACGCACAATTTCCCAGAAGGAACTAAGCCTTATGCAAGCGGAGAAAGTGCTAATACGGTAACAAATTATGGTTATGATATCATGTGTCAGATTCCAGAGACTAAAGGTGGACTTTGTAGAATCAGTAAGGATGGAAAATGAGTAAGGTAAATTTTGCAAATTTAGAAAAAGAACGCTTGAAATTCTTTTGTGATAATGAGCGTTGTATTGATTGTAATGGTTGCGCGGTAGCTTGTGATGAAGCACATGAGCTTCCTATTCATATTCGCCGCCGCCGTGTGATTACTTTAAATGAAGGAATTCAAGGAAAAGAAGTTTCAACTTCTATTTCTTGTATGCATTGTGATGATGCTCCTTGTTCTATCGTTTGTCCTGTGGATTGTTTTTACATCCGTGCTGATGGTATTGTTTTGCATGATAAAGAAATTTGCATAGGTTGTGGATATTGTCTTTATGCTTGTCCTTTTGGTGCACCACAATTTCCAAAAGATAGTGTTTTTGGAAATAAAGGCATTATGGATAAATGTACTATGTGTGCAGGTGGCCCTGAAGCAACGAATTCAGAAAAAGAAAGAGAACTTTATGGTCAAAATCGTATCGCAGAAGGAAAAGTCCCTGTATGTGCTGCGATGTGTTCGACAAAAGCACTTTTAGTAGGTGAAAGTTCTAAAATAGAAGAGATTTATCATAATAGACTTATGAATAGAAATTATGGCATTCCAAATCCTTCGGAAAGTTTGGAATGGAAGATTGCTTACACAGGAAAGGAACGCTTATGAGAAAAGTATTTGTAACGCTTTTATTAAGCGTAGTGAGTTTATTTGCTTATGGTAGCGAGAGAATGGGACAAGATACTCAAATTTGGGATTTTCATCGTATTACAAATATCCCAAATTATGATACTTTTGGCAAACTTTGGACAACTTTGCAAGGTGAATATATAGCTACTATAGCTTTAATCGCTGTTATTGCGGTATTATCTGCATTTGCTTTGCATTATATGGTTATAGGACCTAAGCAATTTTCACACGATGGAAAGAAAATTTATGCTTTTACATTATTTGAAAGACTTTTTCATTTTATCGCGGCAATTTCTTGGGTGATTTTAGTGCCAACTGGTTTTGTGATGATGTTTGGGGCGACTTTTGGAGGCGGACTTTTTGTAAGGGTTTGTAAAAATTTACATGCTTTTGCAACGGTTTTATTTATCATCTCTATAATCCCTATGTTTTTATGGTGGATTAAAAGAATGCTTCCTGCAAGTTATGATATCAGATGGATGATGATAGTAGGTGGTTATTTAAGCAAAGTAAAACGTCCTGTACCTGCAGGTAAGTTTAATTTTGGTCAAAAATCTTGGTATTATATAGCTGTATTTGGTGGATTTTTGATGATAATTACAGGTGGATTTATGTATTTTCTTGATTTTAATTCCACGGCAATTCAAGGTCTTTTTGGTTTAACTCAAATTGAACTTTTAAGAATTTCAGCTATAGTGCATAATTTCTTGGGTATAGTGTGTGCAGTGTTTTTTGGTGTGCATATTTATATGGCAGTATTTGCAATCAAAGGCAGTATCCATTCTATGATTAGTGGTTATAAAGAAGAAGAAGAGGTTTATATTTTACATTCTTATTGGTATAAAGAATTAAGCAATAAAAAGCAAATTGAACCTAGTTTTTCTTATGATCCTAATGTAAAAATTTAATCTTTAACCGCTATGTTATTGCATAGCGGTAGTTTTAAGCTTTTTTGAAATAAATAGAACGAATTTTCTTTTATAAGTTGAATCTAAAATCTATTTTTCCATATATAAATTTGTTATTTATGTTTTTTTGATATAATATTATTTAAAGATATTTAAAGGATAAGGTATGGATCCGTTATTTACAACTCAAATTTTAAAATATAAAGGTGATGAATCTTTTACATGCAATGATACTTTAGTGCGTGAAATTAAGCTTGAAATTTTTATTAATGATGAAAAAGTAGGTGCTTTAATGGCAACTCCTGTAGATGAACAGGCATTAGCAATAGGATATTTAATGAGTGAAAATATCATTGCGAAAGTAAGCGATATTGAGAGCATAGAAACAAAAGATGATGGTATGAGTGTGCATATTAAAGCAAAGATTGATAAAGAAAATTTAGCAAAGCTTAATGCTGAAGGTGTAGTTATAAGTGGTTGCGGTAGAGCACATACTGCCAATATCGATCCAGAAGCTATTGAAGCGAGTAAAATTAGTTCTGATGCAAAATTTAGCAAAGATGAAATTTTAAAACAAATGAGTACTTTTTATACTCAATGCGAGCTTTACGAGAAAACAGGCTGTGTGCATACGGCTAAGCTTTTTGTAGATGAGAAAACTTTTTTTATAGGTGAAGATATAGCTCAACATAATACCATAGATAAAGCTTTAGGAAAAGCACGTTTAGCTGGGGTTGATTTAAGTCAATGTTTTTTAATGGTTAGTGGAAGGCTAAGTTCTGAAATGGTAGCTAAAGCAGTTATGCATAAAATTCCAGTGCTTGTTTCACGCACGGCTCCTACTTGTTTAGGGGTTATGATAGCAAGAAAATTTGATTTAACGCTTTGTGGTTTTGCTAGAGAAAATAAGATCAATATTTATAGTGGAGAATTTAGAATTCATGGATAAAAATCAAGAAAAAGAAATCATCTCATACATGAGAGAATTGTTAAATAGCAATGAAAAATTAGATTGTGGTACGGCTTTTAAAATTGCAAAGAAATTTAATATAAATATAGAAAAAATCGGACAATTAGCCGATGAAAATCACATGAGAATTGATAATTGCGAGTTGGGGCAATTTGGACATTTAGATTTTGAAAAAGCAAAGATTGAAGTGCTTAAAAAAATAGAACCTAGTTTAGATGAAAAGCGTAGAATTTTTTGTAAAGATGCAAGAGATATTGCTAAAGAAGGTTGTGGACTTAAAAGTATGCGTTCAGCTTTAAAAACTTATAAGGTTGATGTAAAGTATTGTCAACTTGGTTGTTTTAAAGAAAAAAAAGGTAAGCAATTTATAGTAAGAACAAAAACTTGGATTGAAAATGCGGATGGAGATTTGCTTTTTGGTCGAGGAAAAACAGAACTTTTAGAACTTATCGGACAAACAGGTAGTTTATTACATGCTTCTAAACTTATGGGGATTAATTATAAAAAAGCTTGGATGCATTTACAAACCTTACAAAAAAATTCTCAAGAAATTTTAGTTAGCACAAGACAAGGACGCTCTAAAGAATCAGGAACAAAACTTACTCCTAGAGCTATGGAATTGATGGAAAATTACTCTATTTTGCAAAAAGACATAGAAGAATACGCTAATAAACGCTTTAAAGAATTGTTTTTAAAAGGAAAAAAATAAATCTTCTATCAAAAAATACTAATACATAATTTTTTTATAATTAATTAATATTATTTTTTTAAAAATATGTTAAAATTAGAATCTAAATTTTTTATTTTTTAGGAGTTATAAGATGTTTAAATCTTTAAATATAGGTTTAAAACTTATTTTTTCTGTGGCAGCTGTTGTTGTTATTGGACTTGTTATTTTAATTTCATTAATCACAAAACAAGTAAGTCAAAATATTACCAAAAATACAGAAGATATTCTTGCTTCTATCACGAAAGAATATGCTACTCAAACTCAAGGAATTTTTGGGGAAATGATCGCTTTAAATAAAAGTATTTCAGGTACTTT
The DNA here is from genome assembly GCF_011067895.1 of Campylobacter sp. CFSAN093249. NCBI lineage: Bacteria > Pseudomonadati > Campylobacterota > Epsilonproteobacteria > Campylobacterales > Campylobacteraceae > Campylobacter > Campylobacter sp. CFSAN093249. The sequence goes on from NZ_JAAMWM010000007.1 coordinate 48,535, forward strand.
AACAGAAATGTTTAGATCAACCTCTAAAGAAGATTTAGATATAGACAATATAACAAATATTATAACCAATACTTTTGATAATAGTGCTTATTCTAATTTTACTTATTTATATCTTATTGATCCGCCAGAATACTTTAAAGAAGAGAGTAAATTTTTTAATACTCAAAGTGGAAAATTTGTTATGCTTTACGCTGATGAAGAAAAGGATAATAAAGGCGGAATAAAAGCAATACAAGCTAGTGATGAAATAGCTAATCTGCAAGTTGTGCAAGATATATTAAAAAAAGCAAAATATGGGGAAAATAAAGTATATATAGGCCGTCCTATTAAGATGAATTTAGAAGGTCAAGATTTTGATGCTGTAAATGTTGCTATGCCTATTTTTGATCGAAAAAATCAAGTTGTAGGTGTCATAGGCATGACTTTAGATTTTTCAGATATTGCTACTTATCTTTTAGACCCTAAAGGTCAAAAATATGATGGTGAATTAAGAGTTCTTTTAAATTCAGATGGTTTTATGGCGATACATCCAAATAAAAATCTAGTTTTAAAAAATTTAAAAGATATCAATCCTAATAAAGGTGCACAAGAAACTTATAAGGCCATAAGTGAAGGAAAAAATGGAGTTTTTAACTATATAGCTTCTGATGGTGATGATTCTTATGCTGCGATTAATAGTTTTAAAGTGCAAGATAGTTCTTGGGCAGTTTTGGTAACTGCTCCTAAATATTCGGTATTTAAACCCTTAAAAAAATTACAATTAATTATTCTTGGTGCATCTTTTATTTTTATTTTTGTTGTTTTAGGAGTGGTTTATTATTGCGTAAGAAAAATTGTTGCATCTAGATTGCCTGTGATTCTTAGTTCTTTAGAATCATTTTTCCGTTTTTTAAATCATGAAAAAATTGAACCTAAGGCTATTGAAATTCGTGCTAATGATGAGCTAGGAGCAATGGGAAGAATCATAAATGAAAATATTGAAAAGATTCAAATATCTTTAGAACAAGATCAAAATGCTGTAGATGAATCGGTGCAAACTGCTAGAGAAATCGAAAAGGGTAATTTAACTGCAAGAATTACTAAAAATCCTATAAATCCTCAATTAGTAGAACTTAAAAATGTTCTTAATAGGATGCTTGATGTTTTACAAAGTAAAATTGGTTCTAATATGAATGAAATTAATAGAGTTTTTGATAGTTATAAGGCTCTTGATTTTAGTACAGAAGTATTTAATGCTAAAGGTGAAGTTGAGATTACAACTAATATTTTAGGCAAAGAAATTAAAAAGATGCTTTTGGCTTCTTCAAATTTTGCTAAAGATTTAGCCAATCAGTCAGAAGAGTTAAAAAATTCTATGCAAAAACTTGCTGATGGCTCTAATGCACAAGCGAGTTCTTTAGAACAATCGGCTGCAGCTGTGGAGGAGATTAATTCTTCTATGCAAAATGTAAGTGGAAAAACAGTTGAGGTTGCTTCACAAGCTGATGATATAAAAAATATTGTCAATGTGATTAAAGATATCGCTGAGCAAACGAATCTTCTTGCTTTAAATGCAGCTATTGAAGCTGCACGTGCTGGAGAACATGGGCGTGGTTTTGCAGTTGTTGCAGATGAGGTAAGACAGCTTGCGGAAAGAACAGGAAAATCCTTATCTGAAATCGAGGCAAATATTAATATACTTGTTCAAAGCGTAAATGAAGTAGCAGAATCTGTAAAAGAACAAACAGCAGGAATCACACAGATTAACGATGCTATAGCACAACTTGAAACTGTAACTAAGGAAAATGTCGAAGTTGCAAATGTCACCAATAATATAACAAATGAAGTCAATCAAATTGCTGCGGCAATTCTTGAAGATGTGAATAAAAAAAGATTTTAAAAAAGCTCATTTTTGAGCTTTTAAATTTTTTCTATATTATTTAAAATTTTTAAACACAAAACAAGTAATAAAATAATATTATTTTTCAAAGCTAATATCAAGGAAAAATAATGAAAATTGATTGTCGCAATCTATCTTGTCCTCAGCCTATAGTTGAAACAAAAAACGCTCTTGAAAAACTTCAAGAAAATGAAATTTTAGAAATTGTTTTAAATTCTATTATTTCAAAAAATAATGTTGTAAAATTTCTTAACTCTTTAAATTTAAATCCTGTTGTAGATGAAAATGCACAAGAGTTTTGCATCAAAGTACAAAAAAAGAATTTTGATTCTAGTAAAGTAAATATTCACGATTATAATGTTTTATTTTTAAAAACCGACAAAGTGGGTGAGGGTGAATTGGGACAAAATTTACTTGTAGGATTTTTAAGTACCTTAAAAAATTTAGATCATGCTCCAAGTAAAATTCTTTGCGTAAATGAAAGTGTTTTAATCAATGTTGATGAAAATCATAAAGCACATTTAGCTATGAAAGAACTTGAAAATTTAGGTATTGAGATCATAAGTTGTGGAGCTTGTCTAGAATTTTTTAATAAAAGCAAAGAACTTAAAATAGGAAATATAGGCAATGCTTATGAAATTTTAAACGAGCTTTTTGGTAAAGCAAAAATCATTACTCTATAAGGAAAAACACTGCAATATAAAAATCAAAATTTAACGCATTTTGTTAAAGCAGCAGGCTGAGCAGCGAAATTAAGCCCGGGTGGTCTTAAAACAATTTTAAATTTCATGCAAAAAACTCCTGCTTTACTTAGTGATATCGGAAATAATGAAGATGCAAGCGTATATCAAATCAGTCCCGATTTAGCTTTGGTGCAAACGCTTGATTTTATCACTCCTATAGTAGATAGTGCTTATCATTTTGGTTCTATTGCTGCAGCAAATGCTTTAAGCGATGTTTTTGCTATGGGTGCAGAGGTAATTAATGCCTTAAATATAGTAGGTTTTGATACTTGCAATCATGATTTAAACATCTTAAAAGAGCTTTTAGAAGGTGCAAATGATAAAGTTAAAGAATGTAATGCTTTAGTCGTGGGTGGCCATACTATAGAAAGCACCGAGCTTTTTTTTGGACTTAGTGTTACAGGAAAAGTACATCCTAGTAAATTTATTGCTAATAATACTTCTAAAATCGGAGATTGTATCATTTTAACCAAGCCTTTAGGAACAGGAATTTTAAGTACAGCTTTAAAGGCGCAAATGTTAAATCAAAAACATTTAGATATAATGCTTAAAAACATGATGGAGTTAAATTATAAAGCCAGTCAAATTGCTCTTAAATTTCATCCAAGTGCCATGAGTGATGTTACAGGTTTTGGACTTTTAGGACATTTAAAAGAAATGCTAAATAAAAATATTTCTTTTGAAATTTTTGAAAGTGAACTTCCTTTTTTAGATGGAGTAAAAGAGTATTTTAATATGGGTTTAATTCCTGCTGGAGCTTATAAAAATTTAGAATTTATAAAAGAACTTACCCCTGATTTAAATGAAGAAAAATTATTACTTTGTGATCCACAAACTTCAGGAGGACTTTTAATTTCTATAAGTGAAAAAGATTCCTTAGAATGTTTAAAAAAACTAGAAGATGAAAATATTCAAGCTAAAATTATTGCTAAGGTTGTAAATAAGCAAGAAAATGATATTATCATTTCTTAATTTTTGTTACTTATATACCCATTAAAATTTTTTTTATCATTTTTTATACATTTTCTATGATTTAAAATATTATTTTTTATCTTATTTATATATTATTTATTAAAATTTATTTTATCTTAGGAGATACGAAATGATACAAAAAGCTTTAGCCTTAGCTGAAGAATTACAAGGACAAATAGAAGCCAATATTTCAAATTCTGAAAAAGAATTTCATGCTAAAATGCAAAAACTTCTTAATAATCCCAAAAATAAAGTTATGCTTATAGAGCTTTTAGATCGTTCTTTTAGATGTAAAGATAAAAATGCAAGTTTTGAGCTTATAGAATATACTTTGAGTAAATATGGCATAGCGGATTTTTTTAGCACTTTTGAAAAATTCCTACTTTTTAGCTTTTTAAATTTTGGCAAATTTGCTCCTAATTTAAGTGTACCTTTTTTTGTCAAACATTTAAGAGAAGATACTAAAGCTATGGTTCTAGATGCAAATCCTAGTGTTTTAGAACCACATATTAAGAAAAGAAAAGAGCAAGATAAAATTACCTTAAATGTGAATTTAATCGGCGAAGAGGTTTTAGGTGAAGCTGAGAGTAAATATCGTATGCAAAAATACGAAGAAGCCTTAAAATCAAGCTATATCACTTATATTTCCATAAAAATTACTACTATTTTTTCACAAATTAATATTATAGATTTTAATTATTCTAAAGAAGAGGTCGTAAAAAGACTAGATTATCTTTATGCTTTAGCCTTAGAAGAAGAGAAAAAACAAGGTGTATCTAAATTTATCAATCTTGATATGGAAGAATTTAGGGATTTAGAGCTCACCGTTGCAGCTTTTATGGAAAGTGTGGCTAAATTTGATATTAAAGCAGGGATTGTTTTGCAAGCTTATATTCCTGATTCTTATAAGTATCTTAAAAAACTTTTTGCTTTTTCAAAAGAGAGGGTTTTAAAAGGTATGAAGCCTATTAAGATCCGTTTTGTTAAGGGTGCTAATATGGAAAGTGAAGAAACCATTGCGTCTCAAAGGGGTTGGGAGCTTCCTACTTTTTACAAAAAAATAGATACTGATAGTAATTATAATAAAATGCTTGATTTTATTCTTGAAGGAGATAATTATAAATACATCAACATAGGAATTGCAAGTCATAATATCTTTGAGATTGCTTATGCTTATACACGCATAAGTGAAGTGGGTGCTTTGGATTCTTTTACTTTTGAAATGCTTGAAGGTATGAGTTTGCAATGTTCTTATGAATTATCTAAAATGCATGATCTAATCCTTTATGCCCCAGTTTGCGATGAAGCACATTTTAACAATGCCATTGCTTATCTTGTAAGACGCCTTGATGAAAATACAAGTGAAGATAATTTTATGCGTTATTTTTTCAATCTTAAAGTAGGAGATAAGAACTGGAATATCCAAAAAGAACTTTTTTTAAAATCTTTAGAAGGCATAAAAACTCTTGATAATACTACACATCGTAAGCAAGATAGAAATAAAGAATCAAATATCATAAGTTCTTATGAAAGTAAAAAATTTAGCAATGAAAGCGATACGGATTTTATTTTAGCACAAAATAGAGCGTGGGCTAAAGAAATTAAAACTAAATATGAAAATTTAAAAGATTATGATGTTTATCCTGTTATAGGCGAACTTGATTTTAAAGCAGAAAATTTAAATGTTTTAGAAGTTAAAGATAAGATCAAAGATAGAGTTATAGGAAAGGCTTATTTAGCAGGAGAAAAAGAAATCAAACAAGCTTTAGAAGTAGCTAAAAATTCCAAATTTACACAAAAAAGTCATGATGAAATTTATCAAATTTTAGCCAAAAGTGCAAAACTGATGAGAGAAAGAAGAGGGGATTTGATAGGTTTGGCAGCTTTAGAAGTGGGCAAAACCTTTTTAGAGATCGATCCTGAAGTAAGCGAGGCTATTGATTTTATAGAGTTTTATCCGCACTCTTTAGAAGAGCTTAAAAAACAAAATCCAAAAGTTACATTCACACCTAAAGGTATAGGGGTTACCATAGCTCCTTGGAATTTTCCTATAGGAATTTCAGTAGGTACTATAGCTGCACCACTAGCCGCAGGTAATGTGGTGATTTACAAACCTTCTTCACTTTCAACTCTAACAGGTTATATGCTTTGTAAGTGTTTTTGGGATTCGGGTATTCCAAAAGATGCTTTGATTTTCTTACCTTCAAAAGGAAGTGATATTTCTAAATATTTACTTATTGATGAAGCGATTAAATTTTCAATTCTTACAGGAGGAGAGGATACTGCTTATGCCATGTTAAAAGCTAATCCAACCTTGCTTTTAAGTGCTGAAACTGGCGGAAAGAATGCGACTATAGTTTCTAAATTTGCTGATCGTGATAGTGCGATTAAAAATATCATTCATTCTGCTTTTAGCAATAGCGGTCAAAAATGTTCAGCTACTTCTTTGCTAGTCTTAGAAGAAGAGGTTTATCATGATGAAGAATTTAAAAAGACTTTAGTGGATGCTGCGAGTTCTATGGCAGTGGGCAATCCTTTTGAATTTAAAAATAAATTAGGTACTTTAGCTGATAAGCCAAGTTCTAAAGTTCAAAAGGCCTTAGATGAATTACAACCTTATGAAGAATGGGCATTAAAACCTAAGTTTTTAGAGGATAATCCTTATTTGATGACTCCAGGCATAAAATATGGCACTAAAAAGGGTGATTTTACTCATATGAATGAACTTTTTGTACCGATTTTAAGTGTGATGAAGGCTAAAGACTTAAAAGAAGCTATTGATATAGTAAATTCCACAGGTTATGGTTTAACTGCAGGTTTTGAAAGCTTAGATGAAAGAGAATGGGAGTATTTTCACACTCACATAGAAGCAGGAAATATTTATATCAATAAACCAACCACAGGGGCTATAGTGCTGCGTCAACCTTTTGGTGGGATTAAAAAATCAGCTATAGGTTTGGGTAGAAAAGTGGGAATTTATAATTATATCACTCAATTTTTAGAGATTAAGCAAGAAGATTTTGATGATCATTTAATTGAAGATAAATTTTCAAAAAAATTAGCACAAATAGATTTAAAAGAAGCACAAGATTTTATAAACAATTTAATTAAAATGTCTCAATCTTATGCTTATCATTATAAAAACGAGTTTAGTGTTTCAAAAGATTATGTCAATATTCGTGGAGAAGATAATCTTTTTTCTTATACTAAAATAAAGAATATGGTTTTAAGACTTTGTGGAAATGAAAGCTTAAAAGATGTTTTAGGTGTGGTTTTAGGTGCAAATATTGCAAATATTGATCTAAGTATCAGTTATGATGAACAAGATGTTAGTATGATAGAACGAATTGTTCAAAGCATAGGAGCAAAAGTATTGTTTTTAAAAGAAAATAAAGAAAATTTTATCAAGAGTATTAAAGAATATGAAAGAGTGCGTTATTTAGCAAAGCCAGATGTAAATGATGAGATTTATAAAGAGGCTGCAAAGCTTGCTAAAATCATTATAAGAGAAAAGCCATTATTAAATGGTCGTTTTGAACTTTTAAATTATTTTAATGAAAAAGCTTTAAGTATATCTTTTCATCGTTATGGAAATTTAGGCATTAGAGCAATATCTTAATGATCAAGGAGAGATTGATGGAAGTGGTTCAAATTAATACCCCAATAGCAGTGATGTTTGTAGTGTATGCCTTATTAATGCTTTATATAGGTTTTTATTTTTATAAGCAAAATAAAAATTCAGAGGATTATTTTCTAGGTGGGCGTACTATGGGGCCTATGATATCTGCACTTAGCGCAGGGGCTTCTGATATGAGTGGTTGGCTTTTAATGGGTTTACCAGGAGCTTTATATGTAAGTGGTTTTATAGATTCTTATATTGCAATTGGGCTTACTATAGGAGCTAGTTTAAATTGGATTTTTGTGGCAAAAAGACTTAGAATTTATACCAGTGTGATTGCAAATTCTTTGACTATTCCTGATTATTTTGAAACTCGTTTTGATGATGATAAACATATACTGCGCATTGTATGTGCGGTGGTAATTTTGATATTTTTTACCTTTTATGTTTCATCAGGGCTTGTAAGCGGAGCAAAACTTTTTGAAAGTACTTTTGGTATCAGATACGATTATGCTTTAACTACTGGAACGATTATTATTGTTGCTTATACTTTTTTAGGTGGATATAAGGCGGTTTGTTGGACGGATATGATACAAGGGCTTTTAATGATGATGGCTTTAATTATTGTACCTTTGGTTATGCTTTATCATTTAGGTGGTTTTGGTGAAGCGATGAATATAGTAAGAGAAATAAAGCCACAAGCTTTATCTATGGGCGAAGGAGTAGGAATTGTAAGCATTATATCTGCACTTGCTTGGGGTTTGGGTTATTTTGGTCAACCACATATTTTAGTGCGTTTTATGTCGATTCGTTCTACTAAAGATATTCCTATGGCCACTTTTATAGGTATTGCTTGGATGGCGGTTTGTCTTTTAAGTGCTTGTATGATAGGTATTTTAGGTATAGCTTATGTGCATAAATTTGAATTAAGTTTGCAAGATCCTGAAAAGATTTTCATCGTGATGTCGCAGCTTTTATTTAATCCTTGGATAGCAGGTATTTTACTCAGTGCTATTTTAGCGGCTATTATGAGTACGGCAAGTTCACAATTGCTGGTTTCAAGTTCTACTATAGCGGAAGATTTTTATAAAAAGATTTTTAGAGAAGATGCACCAAGTCATATTGTATTAAATTTAGGTAAATTAGGTGTTTTATTGGTAGCTGTAATAGCGTTTTTGATTTCTACTGATAAAAACTCAAGTGTTTTGAGTATAGTTTCTTATGCATGGGCTGGATTTGGAGCTTCTTTTGGTTCTGTAATGCTTTTTTCTTTATTTTGGAGTAGGATGACAAGAGTAGGAGCGATCTTAGGTATGATAACAGGAGCTGCTACTGTGGTGCTTTGGAAGAATTTTGCAAATTCAGGTCTTTATGAAATAGTTCCAGGGTTTTTAGTAGCTTCGGTGGTGATTATTATTGCAAGTTTGTTTACAAATGTAAGATCTGGAACTAAGGCAGCTTATGAAAAGATGTTAAAAGAGCTTTGAGAATAAAAGCCTTTTTTAAGGCTTTTGGATTAAAAATCTTAGTGTGGGTCCACTTTGATCGATTTCAAGCACTTTAAAACCACGGTTTTTTACATCTTGAGGTATGGAATTGATACTTTGTGGGCAATCGCAAAGCACTTCCAAAATTTCTCCACTTTTAAGCTTAGGTAAGACATCAAGTGTTGCTATAGCAGGATAAGGACAAGCTTCACCTTGTAAATTTAAACTATAAGTAATTTTCACTGTTTATCCTTTAAGTTGATTTTTAAAAAAGTGTTTTTTGTAAAATACTACAAAAACAAACATTAAGATGAATAAAATAAGGTTGATAAAAAATCCATTTAAATTGCCAAATTCAGTTAAAAGATTGATTTTTATACCTTCTTTAAAAGCTTTTGGTAAAAAGTCATAACTTAAAGCTAAAATCATAGTTCCTATTATATTTGCAATTCCTACTATTATAAAATGACTTTGTCCTTCAAAGGCACGATAAGTCCAACCACACTCGCAACCTCCGGCAAAAACTATACCAAAACCAAACAAAAATGCTCCCACAGCTACAGCAGGAGAAAGTTCTATGAGTTTGCTAGTATGACCTTGCAAGATAAAAGCAAAAGCGATTAAAGAGGCGATAATCATACCGATTAATGCGCCTTTTATAGCATTATCTCTACCAAATAAAAATAAATCTCTAAAGCAAGAAGTAAAACAAATTTGCCCTCTAGAAATAACAAAGCCAAAAACAAAACCAAAAATCAGTGCTAAAGCTAGAAGACTTTGTTTGTTTTGTGTGCTGATATTGCCATTTGTAAAAACAAGATAAAACACCCAAACTAAAAAGGCTATGAAAAGCAATATGCCTAAGTTAAAATATAATTTTGTACGCAAACTTTGCTTGTTTAACGGCAAGTTTTCTTTATTTACACGTTCTAATTTAGCTTTAGGTTTAAAAAAGGAAGTGTTGCAAATTTTCACTCCTAGATAAATTCCTAAAACCATAAAAACAGTAAAAAGCCAAGTGTGTAAAGAAAAATAAGGTAAACCTGTAAAAAAATTAGCTAAATTGCATCCAAATGCAAGTCTTGCTCCATATCCTGAAAGAATTCCACCTACTATTGCTTGAAAAATTCTTATATTGCTAGCAGGTAGACGAAATTTGACTTTGTTAGCTAAAAGTGCGGCTACTAAACAACCTATAAACATACCTATGAGCATAATACCATCAGTTCTTGTTAAAGGGGTTCCATTTAAATTTTGCTTTTGGTAATAAGAATATCCATCTAAATTCATACCTAAAAGCTCTAAAAACTCGCCACCCCAACGTGTCATTTCTCCAGTAACAGCCCAAACGCCACCAAAAATCCCAAAATACACTGCACTTAAAATTCCAAGTGCAATCATAGAACGGGAATTGTCCCAAAAATTGATTAAATATTTTTGTTTAAAAGAATTCAAAGAAAGATCCTAAAAATGTAATCATCAAAACTTGATGCTAAAAAAGAGTGAGATTATAGCTTAAATTTAATATGAAGTCAAAAAGAATATTGATAAATTTATTTTGTTTTTCATTAAAAATCGCTATAATTATCACTTTGGAAGATTAGCGTATCTGGTGATCGCCACTGACTTCAAATCAGATGAAAGGATAGTTGACTATTCTTTGGGGAGTTCGATTCTCTCATCTTCTCGCCAATATTAAGTAAAATCAAGGAAATTTTTATGAGCAAAGCAGATATTATTGTCGGCATTCAATGGGGCGATGAAGGAAAAGGTAAGGTAGTTGATAAATTATGTGAAAATTATGATTTTGTTTGCAGAAGTGCAGGTGGACACAATGCAGGACATACGATTTGGGTAAATGGTGTAAGATATGCGCTTCATCTTATGCCAAGTGGAGTTTTGCATCCAAGATGTATTAATATTATCGGAAATGGAGTTGTGGTTTCTCCTGAAGTATTGATTGCTGAAATGGCTCAATTTGAAAATTTAAAAGGTAGATTATATATCAGCGATAGAGCTCATTTAAATTTAAAACATCATTCTTTAATAGACATTGCAAAAGAAAAGCTCAAAGGCAAAAATGCCATAGGAACAACAGGTAAGGGTATAGGACCTTCTTATGCAGATAAGATTAATCGTACAGGACATAGAGTTGGAGAGCTTTTAGAACCACAAAGACTTTGCGAGGCTTTGATAAAAGATTTTGAAGCTAATAAAACTTTTTTTGAAATGCTTGAAATTGAAATTCCAAGTGCTGAAGAATTGCTTGCTGATTTAAAACGTTTTAATGAAATTTTAACTCCTTATATTACAGATACTACAAGAATGCTTTGGAAGGCTTTAGATGAAGATAAAAGAGTACTTTTAGAAGGAGCTCAGGGCTCTATGCTTGATATTGATCATGGAACTTATCCTTATGTTACAAGTTCAAGTACTATTTCAGCAGGCGCTTTAACAGGACTTGGGTTAAATCCTAAAGAAGCGGGAAATATTATAGGTATTGTAAAAGCTTATGCAACGCGTGTGGGAAATGGAGCTTTTCCTACTGAGGATAAGGGCGAAGATGGAGAAAAAATTGCGCAAATTGGAAAAGAGATTGGCGTAAGCACGGGACGCAAAAGACGCTGTGGATGGTTTGATGCGGTTGCTGTAAGATATACAGCAAGGCTTAATGGTCTTGATGCTTTATCTTTGATGAAGCTTGATGTTTTAGATGGTTTTGAAAAGATAAAAATTTGTCGTGCTTATGAATATAAGGGTATGGAAATCGACTATATACCAAGTGATTTAGAAAATGTTCAACCTATTTATGAAGAAATGGATGGTTGGGATAAAGTTTTTGGTATAAAAGATTATGATTTATTGCCAGAAAATGCTAAAAAATATATAGCAAGACTTGAAGAGCTTGCAGGGGTTAAGGTAAAGTATATTTCTACTAGCCCTGAAAGAGATGATACTATCATCTTATGAAAAGTAAATATAATTCTGTTGTAAAGGTAAGAAAACAACAACTTGATAAAGCAGAATCAAATCTTAATCAAGCCAAACAAAGACAGCTTGAACATGAAAAAGCTTATGAACTTTCACGCCAAGAGTGTGAAAGTTTAGGCGTATTGCCAAAATCAGGATCTATAGCAGAGTTAAGATCGAATTTAAGTATGGCACAAGTAGGACGCGAGGCTTTGGCAAGAGCTAAGGAGAAAGTAGAACTTTCTAAAAAAGAAATGAATCATTATCAGTTTTTATATCAAAAAGCACATTTAGATTATGAAAAAATGAAGGTTTTAGAAGCCGAGGAAATTAAACAAAAGCAAAAAGAACTTGCTAAGGCTGAAGAAAAATTTTTAGATGAAATTGCAATCAGTCGTTTTTTCAAAGGAGAAAAAGATGATTAAAAAATTTATATTGTTAGTTTTTATTTCAAGTGTAGTTTTTGGAGCTGAACAAGATTGTGAGCAGTATTTTGAAGCTAGAAAAGCTCAAATTGAATTGCAAACTAGAGAATTTGATGAAGCAAGACAATCTTTAGAAGCTTATAAAGCCTCTTTTGAAGCTTTGCAAAAAGAAAGGCTTGAAAATTTAGAAAAAAAAGAGGCTGAGGTTAATGCGACTTTGGCAAAAATTGAAGAATTAAAGCTTGAAAACGCAAGGCTTGTAGAAGAACAACAAAAGATTTTAAATTCAATCAATGATAAAACACAAGGTAGGGTTAAAGAAATTTATTCCCAAATGAAAGATGCAGCCATTGCAGATGTTTTAAGTCAAATGGATGCAGAGGATGCAAGCAAAATAATGCTTTCTTTGGAATCGCGTAAAATTTCAGGTGTTTTATCTAAAATGGATCCAAAAAAAGCTAGCGAGCTTACTTTGCTTTTGAAAAATTTAGATAATAATGCTAGTAATTAGGTGATTAAAATAATGAAAATTTTTCATTTTTAACATTCTTTTACCAAAAATAAGCTATTATTTCAAACATTATCAAATAAAAGGTTTTTAAGATGCGTATAAAATTACCACATATTCCTTATATCGCAAATAAAATGATGTTAGATATAGCTAATTCTTCTTTTGTAGAAATTAAAGATCAATTAGAAAAGCTTAAGGTATGTATAATAGAAGTTTTAGAGAAAGATATTCTAAATGAAAGAAAATTAGATGAAAGAGTAAAAGAGCTTTTAGAGCAACAAGAAGATGAAATGGAGCTTATGCAAGTAGATCGTAAAAATATGTTTTGGCTTGTGAAGAAAAAGTTAGCTCCTGAATTTAATGTGATTTTAGATTCTGAAGATAGACATAATCATCTAGCGCATCAAATTTTAGAAGAACTTGTAGAGAATGATTATATTAATTTTATAGTGAGTGAAAATAGAGTTAAAAATTTAATCTTTTCAAGCATAGAGTCTTATCTTAAAATTTATGAAAAACTTGAAGATGAGGTTTATGAGAAAATTAGCAATTATAAAACAAAACCTATTCCAGGTAGCGAAGAATACGATCTTATCTTTGAAAAACTCTATCAAGAAGAGCTCAGAAAAAAAGGTATGTTTTAATGAAGGCTTATATTTATTTAGAAAATGATATTTTTTTAAGTGCTAAGGCTTTTGGAAAGAGCGGTACTTTTTTTGGAGAGCTTGTATTTAATACTTCTTTAACAGGGTATCAAGAAATTATTTCAGATCCTTCTTATGCAGGGCAATTTATCGTATTTTCCATGCCAGAAATTGGTATAGTGGGAACCAATGAAAATGATAATGAAAGCAAGGAAATTTTTGCAAGTGGTGTTTTAATGCGTGAATTAAGTTCCAGTTTTTCAAATTTTCGCGCTAAAGAAAGTCTGCAAGATTATCTTGAAAAACATGGAAAAATAGGAATTTATGAACTTGATACGAGATATCTAGTAAAAATGATAAGAAATAATGGCAATTTAAGAGCTGTAATTTCAACTGAAATTTCAAATAAAGAAGATTTAAAAATCGCCTTAGAAAAATCAGCAAAAATTGATGAAGTAAATTTTGTAAAAGAAGTTAGCACTAAGAAAAATTATTCTCATAAACAAGGCGTTTGGAACGCTAGTTTTCAAAAATTTAATGATGCTAAAAGAAGTGAGAAAAAAGTTGCTGTTATAGATTATGGTGTTAAAACAAATATCTTAAATGAACTTGTAGAAGTAGGTTTTGAAGTAGAAGTTTATCCATATAATGTTAAAGCAGATGAGTTGATTACTCTGTATAAAAAAGGTGAAATTCAAGGCGTGTTTCTTTCTAATGGTCCAGGTGAGCCAAGGATTTTAAAACAAGAGATTGCAGAGATTAAAAAACTTGCAGAAGCTAAAATTCCTATGCTTGGAATTTGCTTAGGTCACCAGCTTTTAAGTAATGCTTTTGGATATGAAACTTATAAAATGAAATTTGGACAACATGGAGCAAATCATCCTGTGATCAATCTTGATACAAAAACGGTAGAAATTACCGCACAAAATCATAATTATAATGTTCCAGAAGAATTAGCTCAAGTGGCTCATATCACTCATAGAAATTTATTTGGCGATAATGTTGAAGGAGTAAGATATAAAGACTATCCTATTATTTCAGTACAACATCATCCAGAAAGTTCTTCAGGTCCTCATGAAAGTAAGTATATTTTTAAAGAATTTATGAATTTGATGTGAGTATAGATTTTTTAGCTATTATCAGCGTTGCTTTTTTATCTAGTTTTGGACATTGCTATTCTATGTGTGGTGGTTTTAATTTACTTTTTATAAATTTGAATTCAAAAAGCAATAATTTATTTTTATTAACTTTTATTTATCATTTGTTTAGAATTTTTGCTTATATTGTTTTAGGGATAATTTTTGGGACTTTTGGGAATATCTTGGCAATCAATGCTAAGGTTCAAAGTTTGTCATTTTTTATTCTTGGTATATTTATGATGATTTTGGGTTTTGCTCTTATTTTTAGAGGCAATATGTTATCTTTTATTGAAAATAATGTTTTTTTTGATAGTTTTGTAAAGAAAATTATTAAAAAATCTAAAAATTTTAAAGGATTAAAATCAGCCATATTTTTAGGATTTTCAAATGGTTTTGTTCCTTGTGGATTGGTGTATTTTTTTATAGCCAATGCAATGAGTAAGCAAAATATTTTTGAAGGTATTTTGGTAATGATGATTTTTGGAATATCAACTTTACCTGCGATGTTATTTTTTTCTAAAATTTCACAGTTTTTTAGTGATTTTTTGAAAAATTTATTTAATTATTTATCGTATGGCGTTATTGTTTGTTACGGTATAAATCTTGCCTATATAGGTTTTAAGGCTTTTCAATGAAAGATTTTTTTAAAGATCAGTTTTTTAAAGCTCTTGAAAAAAATACAATTTTTTCAAGAGCTGATGTTCAAGGAAATTTAATTTTTGTCAGTGATAAACTTTGTCAAATAAGTGGATATAGTAAAAAAGAGCTTATAGGAAAAAAACATTCAATATTTAAACATCCAGATGTTGAGGAATGTTATATTGAAGAACTTTTAAAAAAACTTTCATATAAAAAACCTTATCAAGTTATTTTTAAAAATATTGATAAATTAGGCAAAACTTTCTATCTTGAAACTTTATTAATCCCCATATTGGATAAAAATAATGAATTAATAGAAATAGTAGCATTCTCTCATGATGTTAGTAATTCTTTTAAGCTTAATGAAGAGCTTGCTCTAAATCACGCTAAATTAAGAGAATTAAGTATTAATCTTGAAAATACAGTTAAAAATCACCAACAAGAATTTATACAGTTAGGTAAAAAATTTGAGAAAAAAATGCAAATTGCCTTGGAAAAAAATGAAAAAGATATTAAAATAGCATATGAAGAGATTTTGAAATCTTCATTAGAACAAATGATTAGCGATATAGCACATCAATGGAGACAACCGTTAAATGAGCTCGGTATTGCCATGTTTCAAATGAAGCAAAATCTTAAAGATGAAAAAGGATTTGCTGAAATTTACTCACAATCAAAAGATATGATTAAAAATATGTCAGAAACAATTGATGTGTTTAGAACTTTGTTTAACAAAGGAGTAGAGCAGTGTGTATTTATAAAAGAGACTTTAAATAAAGCCTTGGAAATTGCTTTTGAAACTATAGAAAAAAATCATGTAAATATTAATATTGTTTCGAAAAGTGATTATGAAGTTTTGGCATATGAGAATGGTTTAATAAGAGTTTTTCTTAATTTGATTTTAAATTCAATAGAAGCATTTAAAAACAAAAAAAGGAAAATCATAACAATAAATTTTTCAAAATTTGGAAAAAATTATCTGAAAATTACAATAAAAGATAATGCTGGTGGGATTGATAAAGAAAATTTAGATAAAATTTTTCAACCTTATTTTACAACAAAACATCCTAGTCAAGGTATAGGAGTAGGACTTTATATAAGTAGACAAATTATCGAAAGTTTCCAAGGAAAAATAAAAGTTAAAAATGGAAAAGACGGGGCTTGTTTTGAGATATTTTTAAAACTAAAAGAGAGGGTAGAGTAGAAATGTCACAAGAATGTAAAGAATTGATAATATTAGTAGTTGAAGATGAGGTTAAGGCTAGAGAATCAATGATTAATATATTAAGCGAACGCTTTAGTAAAGTAATCGGAGCTCAAAATGGAGATGAGGGGCTTAAAAAATTTAAAAAATTTAAGCCAGATTTAGTTATCACAGATATTGCTATGCCTATTATGGATGGACTGGATATGGCAAGAGAGATTAAAGAAATTTCAGATGATGTTCCAATTGTTGTTCTTAGTGCGTATTCAGAGAAAGAGAGACTTTTGCGTTCTATTGATATTGGTATAGATAAATATTTGATTAAACCTGTTGATATAGAAGAGTTGTTTAAAGTTTTAGATTATCTGATAGGTGAAAAAATTGAAGCAAATATGCTTGTAAAAATTTCTGAAGAATATCAATTTAACAAAACTAAACGAACTTTAATTTACAGTGGTGAAGAAATTGTTTTAACTAAAAAAGAATTGGCTTTTATTTCTTTGCTTTTAAAGCAACCTGGGGCTTTGGTTTTGCATGAAGATATTAAGAAAAATGTTTGGATAGGTGAACATGTGAGCGATACTGCTGTTAGAACTTTTATAAAAAGAGTAAGAGATAAAGTGGGTGAAGATTTTATAAAAAATGTGCCAAGTTTAGGTTATAAGATAAATATCAATAAATAAGACTGATTTAACCTTAAAATATAAAGCATAACAAATGATTAACAAAATTGTTGTTTTTAAGAAAAAATGTATAATTAATATTCTATAATATTCTCTTGTTATCAAAATTTTAAGGAGAAAGTCGATGCATCCAGGTAATGTATTAAATTACGACTATACGGTTACAAGATATTTTATGTTTGCGACCATATTGTTCGGCATTGTTGGTATGGCTATAGGAACTCTTATAGCTTTTCAAATGGCATATCCTAATTTAAATTATTTAGCAGGAGAATATGCCACTTTTTCAAGACTTAGACCACTTCATACTTCAGGTGTGATTTTTGGTTTTATGCTTTCAGGGATTTGGGCAACTTGGTATTATATAGGTCAGCGTGTTCTTAAAGTGAGTATGGCTGAGTCAAGATTTTTAATGGCTGTTGGTAAGCTTCATTTTTGGCTTTATATGCTTACTATGGTTTTAGCTGTTATATCTTTGTTTATGGGTGTGACTACATCTAAAGAATATGCAGAGCTTGAGTGGCCTTTAGATATTCTTGTTGTTCTTGTTTGGGTTTTATGGGGTGTAAGTATTTTTGGACTTATTGGAATTCGCCGTGAAAAAACCCTTTATATTTCTCTATGGTATTATATAGCTACATTTTTAGGTATAGCTATGCTTTATCTTTTTAACAACATGGAAGTACCAACTTATTTTGTTACTGGAATGGGTAAATGGTGGCATAGTGTATCAATGTATGCAGGAACAAATGATGCTTTAGTACAATGGTGGTATGGACATAATGCTGTGGCATTTGTATTTACTGTGGGTATTATTGCTCAAATTTATTACTTCTTGCCAAAAGAAAGTGGTCAGCCGATTTTCTCTTATAAACTCTCTTTATTTGCATTTTGGGGCTTAATGTTTGTTTATCTTTGGGCAGGTGGTCACCATTTGATTTATTCAACTGTACCTGATTGGATGCAAACTATGGGTTCGGTTTTCTCTGTAGTATTGATTTTACCTTCTTGGGGTTCAGCGATTAATATCTTGCTTACTATGAAAGGTGAGTGGAGTCAGCTTCGCGAGAGTCCGTTGATTAAATTTATGATTTTGGCATCAACTTTCTATATGTTCTCAACACTTGAAGGGCCAATTCTTTCAATTAAATCTGTTAATGCTTTAGCACACTTTACAGATTGGATTCCAGGACATGTTCATGATGGAACATTAGGTTGGGTAGGATTTATGACTATGGCTGCGCTTTATCATATGACTCCTAGAGTTTTCAAAAGAGAGCTTTATAGCAAATCTTTAATGGAAGCTCAATTTTGGATCCAAACCACAGGTATAGTTCTTTATTTTGCTTCAATGTGGATTGCGGGTATTACTCAAGGTATGATGTGGAGAGCGACAGATGAGTATGGTAACTTGCTTTATAGCTTTATTGATACTGTTGTGGCTATTGTTCCTTATTATTGGATTAGAGCGATTGGTGGATTGTTGTATCTTATCGGTTTCTTTATGTTTACTTATAATATTTACAAAACAATTGCTTGTGGAAGAGTGCTTGATAAAGAACCAAAAAGCGCTTCGCCTATGGCAGCATAAAAAGGAGAAAATATGTTTAGTTGGTTAGAAAAAAATCCATTCTTTTTTGCTGTAGCTGTTTTTGTAGTGATTGCTTATGCAGGCATAGTTGAAGTTTTACCAAATTTTGCAGAAAATGCAAGACCAATTGAAGGTAAAAAACCTTATACGGTTTTACAACTTGCAGGGCGTGCAGTATATATTAAAGATAGTTGTAATGCTTGTCATTCACAGCTTATTCGTCCATTTAAATCAGAAACAGATCGTTATGGTATGTATTCTGTAAGTGGTGAATTTGCTTATGATAGACCTTTTCTTTGGGGCTCAAAAAGAACAGGACCTGATCTTGCTCGTGTAGGAAATTATAGAACAGCTGATTGGCATGAAAATCATATGTGGGATCCTACTTCTGTTGTTCCAGATTCTATTATGCCTTCATATAAGCATATGTTTAAAAATAATGCAGATATTGAAACTGCTTATGCTGAGGCTTTAACTGTGAAAAAAGTTTTCAATGTTCCTTATGATACAGAAAATGGAACAAAACTTGGTTCTTGGGAGGATGCGCAAGCTGAAGTAAAAGCTGAAGCTCAGGCTATAGTTGATCAAATGAAAAATCAAGAAGTAAAAGATGCTTTTGCTAAAGGTGAAATCAAAGAAATAGTTGCTTTGATCGCTTATTTAAATAGCTTAAAGTAAGATGATGGAACATTTATCAATAGTTTTTGATGTGATTAAAAATTTAATCACATTTGATTTAGCAACAGTTCAAAAACATGAGTGGGAGATTTTCCAAGGTTATGGTTTTTTTGCACTCGTGATGTTTTTGTCAATAGTATTATATGCGTATTGGTATCATTTATATAGAACAGAAAAAAAAGGTGAGAGAAATTATGAAAATTATGCAAACCTTGCCTTAAAAGATGATATTGATGATAGTGTATTAGAAAGTAAAAGGAGTGCTTAATGCAATGGTTAAATTTAGAAGATAATGTTAATCTCTTATCTTTAATTGGAGCTATTCTTATCATTTTAATCACACTAGTTATTGTGGGTAGAATGTTTAAGCAAATGAAAGAAAAAAAAGGCGAGTCAGAGCTTAGTGAACATAGTTGGGATGGAATAGGAGAGTATAAAAATGCTGTTCCTACTGGTTGGGCTGTGGTATTTTTCCTGACTATTGTTTGGGCTATTTGGTATTTTCTATGGGGATATCCTTTAAATTCTTTTTCAAGTATAGGTCAATACAATGAAGAAGTAGCAACTCATAATACAAAATTTGAAGAAAAATTTAAAAATTTATCTCCTGAAGATAAAATAGCAATGGGTCAAAATATCTTTTTAGTTCAGTGTTCAGCTTGTCATGGAATTACAGGCGATGGTATCAATGGTAAAGCTCAAAATTTAAATATTTGGGGTAGCGAAGAAGGTATAATCAATGTAATTAAACATGGTTCAAAAGGTATGAATTTTCCAGGTGGAGAAATGCTTGGTGCTGCTGATTTAGGTGTGGCAGAAGAAGATATCCCTGCTATTGCTGCTTATGTAGCAAAAGATCTTTCAGCTATTAAGAAAACTGCAAATGAAAATTTAGTAGCAAAAGGTAAAGAAGCTTATGCAACTTGTGCAGCATGCCATGGAGAAGATGGAAAAGGTCAAGATGGAATGTTCCCAGATCTTACAAAATACGGTTCTGCAGCTTTTGTAGTAGATGTTTTACATAGTGGTAAGGCTGGTTTTATAGGAACAATGCCGAGTTTTCCAACACTTAATGATATTCAAAAAGAAGCTGTTGGCGAGTATGTAATTTCTCTTTCAAGGGGTGAATGATGGAAAATAATAATAGATGCGTGTTTTCTCTTTCAGGTGTTACAGGTATGTTAATTGCTACGGTTTTGTTACTTGCTATCTTAGTAGTTTTAACTATTTGGGGTCTTAAAGCTCAGCAAGAAGTGATGCAAAAGCCATATAGTCTTAAAGATGTACAAAGTGTAAAGATGTTTGGTTCAAAAGAACAAGATCATAGAAGTATAAAGGAAGCACAATGAGTAAGGCTTTGGAATATTTAATTGTTATTGGTTTAGTTGCTGCTGCTGCAATCACCGCTTGGTCGGTTTTGACCGTAAATCATCTTCATATAGGATGAAAAAAATATTACAAGATGGCTTTTTAGCCATCTTCTTCTTTGTTTTATTGCCTTCTAGGGTTTTTGCTCTTGATGCTGTACTTTTTAATGAAAATATTTTAAGTCAAAAAGTAAGCAATGAGATTAATCTTATAGGAAAAGAGCTTTACCAAAAAAGTAATATTTTTATCGGTGTTATGGTTGGTGATAAAACTGAAATTGAAACTTTATTAAATAAACAAAAAGAACTTCCTCAATCTTATATATTGCTTCTTTTGTCAAAAAATTCTCACAAAGTTGATATAGTGGGCTCAAAAGGTGCTTTAGCTTTGATTGATAAAGAAGCTGTACTTAGTCCTTATCCTGGAACAGGATCTATTTTGCCGATATTAGCTACAAATAAAGGTGATATTTATAATGCTGCTATACTTAATGGTTATGCAGATATTGTAGATCGTGTGGCAAAATCCTTGGGATTACAATTAGAACATTCTATAGGCAATGCAAATCGTGATACTATCAATATCTTAAGAATACTTATCTATGGATTTATTTGCTTTGCATTGTTATACTATGCACAAAGAAGAATAAAGAGGAAAAAAAATGTTAGAAACTAAAAAAAGTTTTTGGCCTTATGGTATTTTGCTTTCACTTTTGGCTATAATTATTGCTTGTATTGTAACGATTTTTATAGCAAGTCACCATCCTGTGTATGAGGATGATTTTTATTTTGACTCTTATCAAAATGTTGAAAATAATTACAATCAAATACAAAAACAACAAGTAAATTTTGATAAATTTTTTAAAGTAAATTTTCAAAATGATAAAATCACTTTTATTGGTAAAAGAAAAATTCCTAGTTATGAAGTGGATCAAAATTCCTATGTTGCAAATTTTAAAATTTCTGCATTACAAAATATAAATTCTGATGATTTAAAAGTTCAAGCTCTTCTTACAAGACCATTCACTAAAAATTTTGATCAAAAGTTAGAAGGACAAGTTAAAAATGGAATTTTAAGTATCGCTTTACCTAAACTAGATAAAGGTAGATGGGAGCTTAAGCTAAAGTTTTATGCAAATCAAGAAACAGTGGGTTTTTTTAGCTACGAATTAAATGCTCAATGAAATTAAGAATTTTTAGTTCTTCAAGACAAATTAGAGAGTATTATAACCAAAAAAAACAGCAAAATGCTTTATTAGATAGTGCTATTCATATAGGTGAATTTTTAGATAAAGTTTGTTTGAGCAATTTTCATAAGGCAAGTTCTTATGAAAGTTTGCTTTTAATGCAAGAAGCTTGTCTAAAAAGTAAGGATTTAGAAAAAAAACTAGGAATTTCGGTAGAATTTTTTGCTTTTTTGAAAAATAACGAATATCTTTTTTCTTTTTTTAAAGAACTTAGTTTAGAAAAAAAAAGCATAGAAGATCTTAAAAACAATGATTATTATGCTACCTATAATGAACATTTGGAAATTTTAGATGAGGTATATAAGAATTATCTTGCTTTGCTTGAAAAGAATTCTTTTTATGATGATCTTTCTTTGCCTAAAAATTACACTCTTAATAAAGATTTTTTAGATGAGTATGAAGCTATAGTTTATGATTTGCAAGGTTTTTTGAGTAAATTTGAAGAAAATTTATTAAGTGAAATTTCTCAGATTAAAGAAGTGGTTTTAAGTTTTAAAACAAGTAAATTTAATCTTGAATATCTTTTAAAACTTGATTTTTTAAAAACATTTGATTTAAAAATAAACACTCATTATGAAATCAATCTTTCAAAACAAGAGATTTTAAAAGAAGAAATTTTTAAAACAAAAAATTCAAAAATTAAACTCAAATCTTTTGAATTAAGGGCTTTACAATGCGCCTTTGTTATGGATGAAATTTCACATTTTGTACGCAAAGGTTTAAAGCCTGAAAATATTGTAGTTATAACTCCAGATGAAAGTTTTTGTGAGTTTTTAAGACTTTTTGATAAAGACAATATGCTTAACTTTGCAAGTGGAATTAGTATTAAAGAGAGTTTGTTTTATCAAAAATTTCAAGCACTTTATGAAAGTGCTAGTAGTGCTTCTTTTATTTATAAAAATCAAGAGGATTATTTTGAAGACACGCAGATGATTTTTGATTATCACAATACGCTTTTACATTCTTTAAAACTTGATTTTATAGAGTTTAAAAAGTATTTTGATGAGAAATGTGATTTTGAATATTTTGAAAAATTACTTGCTTTGTTTTTAGAAAATGAAAAGCAAGAGCTTATTTATTTGATACGAAAAGAACTTTATTTTATTAAAGATTTATTGAAAAATCAGTCTTTAACTCTTAAAGAGTTGATCCATCTTTTTTTCATGCAAATTTCACAACTTTCCCTTAGTGATGTAGGTGGAGGTAAGGTTACGGTAATGGGACTTTTAGAAAGTCGTGGGCTTTGTTTTGATGGAGTGATTTTGGTTGATTTTAATGAAGAATTTATTCCTAAAAGAAGTGTTAATGAGCTTTTTTTAAACAATGAAGTGCGTAAAAAAGCAGGATTGATTAGCTATGATAGAAGAGAAAATTTACAAAGATTTTATTATGAAAGCTTGATGAAGAATGCTTTAGAAGTAAGTATTTGCTTTGTGGAAAATGAAGAAAAAAGCAAATCACGTTTTTTAGATGAACTTGATTTTGACTTTTTTTATGAAACTTATATCCACCAAAAAGCTTATCTTAATGCTTTAAAATTAGACTATGAAGGCATAAAACCTAATCTAACTCCTATAAAAGCTCCTATTTTAAAGCATAATCCTTTCGAGTTTCCGCTTTCTTTTAGTCGTTTTAATTTATTGGAAAATCAAAAAAGAACTTATTATTATCGTTATATTTTAAATTTAGCAGAACCTAGGGTTTTAAGCGAGGAAAGCAAAGCGAAAAATCAAGGAAATTTTATCCATAAAATGCTTGAAATTTATTATAAAAATTATGCAAATAATGATTTTGATATAAAAGTTTTTGCAAATTTGTTGGATAAAGAATATCAAAAATACAATATCAGTGAACTTGATCTTGAAGTATTTAAATTAAAATTTATACAATTTGCTAAAAATGAAAAAGAGCATTTTTCAAAAGGCTTTTATGTCGCACATACAGAGCTTGAGTTAAACAATATTTTAAAGCTCGGAACAGATAGTATAAAACTTAAGGGTACTATAGATCGTATCGATAGTTCAAAAGAAGGTAATTTGATTATTGATTATAAAAGTGGAAAAGTGCCAAGTAATTCTTATCAACTTGCTTTTTACCAAGCTTTATATGATGAAAATGCAAGCGCGGGTTTTTATGATTTAAATAGTATGCAAATATTGCATCAAAAAGCCAAAAGTTTAGATGAGCTAAGAGAAAGACTTAAAGATTTAGTTCTTATGAGTAAGGAAGAAATAGAGTTTGAAAATGAACAAGATGAGTATTGTCCTTATAAACTCATTTATAAAAAGGAATTAAAATGAGTCAATTTGAGCCTTTTTTGGCATTAGAAGCGAGTGCAGGAAGCGGAAAAACCTTTGCCCTGAGTGTGCGTTTTGTAGCACTTATTTTAAAAGGAGCTAGGATTAATGAAATTTTAGCTTTAACTTTTACCAAAAAAGCTGCTAATGAAATGCAAAAAAGAATTATTGAGACTTTTTTAAACTTAGAAAAAGAAAATAAAACCAGTGAATGCAATGAACTTTGCAAGCTTTTAGGTAAAGATAAAGAAGAGCTTATTTCTTTAAGAGATGCTAAAAAAGAAGAATTTTTAAGAACAGAGTTAAAAATCAGTACTTTTGATGCTTTTTTCGGAAAAATTTTGCGTGTTTTTGCTTTAAATTTGGGCTTAAGTAGTGATTTTACAATGAGTGAAGAGAGGCTTGATGTAAGAGAGATTTTTTTAAAACTTCTTAAAAAAGATGAATTAAAAGATTTGGCTTATTATATTAATTTAGTTGATGAGAAAGAAAATTTTTTTAACGAGCTTGAAAAATTTTATGAGAATGCTTATTTTCAAAATCGTCCTAAAATTCTAAATCCAACTAAAGCTTATATCAATAAAGCTTATAGTGAGTTAAGAAGTTATTGTTTGGGTCTTACTCATGTAAAAAATTATAAAAATTTGTGTGACAATTTCAAAAGTGAAGTTTTAGATTTATCCGTGTTTATGCAATCAAGTTTTATGACAAAATTTGAAAGTACAAAATATTTACAAGATTTAGAAAGTACTAACTTGCATTTTAGTGCAAAAAGAATGGAGTTTATAAATGCTTTAAATACCTATGCCATAGAGCTTGAAAATTATAAAATTGCTAATTTAATGAATCTTTTAAATCATTATAGTGAAGCTAAAAATATATTTCATAAAGATAAAAATACCTTAAATTTCCAAGATGTGAGTAAAAAAGTTTATGAGTTAATAACCAGTGAATTTAAGGATATGATTTATTTTCGTTTAGATGGTTTTATTTCGCATTTGCTTATTGATGAATTTCAAGATACAAGCGTGATCCAATATCAAATTTTACGCCCTTTGATCGCTGAGCTTGTTTCAGGAGAAGGGGTTAAGAAAAATCGCACTTTTTTTTATGTAGGAGATAAAAAACAAAGTATTTATCGCTTTCGTAAAGGAAAAAAAGAATTATTTGATTTGTTAAAACAAGAATTTAGTCAAATTAAAAGTGATAATTTAAATACTAATTATCGTTCTAAAGAGCTTTTGGTTGATTTTGTTAATGAAACTTTTAAAGAAAAAATCAAAGATTATAAAGAACAATTTGCCTTAGAAAGTAAAAAAGGCGGTTTTGTGCGTATTGTGGAGTCTAAGGAACAAAAGGTTAAAAACCAAGCCCAAGAAATTAAGGAAAAGACTTTAGAAACTTTATTTGAGCAAATTAATTTTTTAAGATCTAAAAATATTTCTTATGATGATATTTGTATTTTGTGTTGGAAAAATAGCGATGCAGATATGGTTTTGGATTTTTTAAGAGAGCAAAATATTCCTGCATTTACTCAAAGTAATGTTTTGCTTGAAAATAAAGCAAGTGTAAGACTTGTTTTAGAATATGCTAAATATTGTATTTTTGGTGATGAGTTTTACTTGGTATTTTTAAAGGAACTTTTAGGTTTTGAGCCCAGAAAAATTACCCTTGATTTTTCAAAAAATGCTATGGAAAATGTACTTTTTTTAATAAAAGAATTAAAACTTGATTTAAATGATATCGCTTTAATACAATTTATCGAATATGCTAAAACTAAGGAGAATTTTTTAAAGCTTTTATTTGAGCCTTGTGCTTTGAAAATAGTAAGCGAACAAAATATGGGAATTAGTATTATGAGTGTGCATAAATCTAAGGGTTTGGAATTTGATCATGTGATTTTACTTGATAGTTTATCTAAAAACAATTCAAACAATGAAGATATCATGCTTGAATATGATATCAATCAAGGTTGGCAACTCCATATTAAAGATAAAATTCGAGAGCTTACTAAAGAGCCTATTTATACTCTTTTTAAAGAAAATATTACAAGAGCAAATTATGAAGATGATATTAATAAACTTTATGTGGCTTTTACAAGAGCTAAGGAAAGTTTGATCATCATAAAAAGAAATGAAGAAAGTGTAAATGGAAATTATCCAAGTTATTTTAAGGGGGGATTTTTAAATATACATTCTCAAGAGAGAGGTTTTTTAGAAAGCAAAGAACAAATTTTAAGTGTTAAAAAAGAAAGCATTCAAACTTTGCAAAAATTTGAAAAAATTACCTTGCAAGAAATTCAAAGCGAAGAAAGGCTTGATAGTAAAGAACTATATTTTGGAAATGCTTTTCACTTTTTTATGCAAAATTTAAAACTTCCTAAGGGTGAAAATTTTCAAATACTTACTCAAAGATGCAAGAGTAAATTTAGACATTTTTTAGATGAGAGTGATTTTGAAAAGCTTTTTAAAAGAATTGAAATTTTACTTAAAAATATTCAATTTCAAAATTTGATTGGTGATGGAAAGCTTTTAAAAGAACAAGCTTTGAGTTTTAATGGAGAAATTAAACAATTAGACTTGCTTGCTTTAAAAGATGAAGAAGCTTTTATAATTGATTATAAAACAGGTCTTGCTATGCAAGATAAACATAAAGAGCAGGTAGGAACTTATAAGATCGCCATTAGTGAAATTTTGCAAAAAGATAAAGTGCGTGCTTTTATAGTTTATTGTTTGGAAAATGAAATTCAAATTTTGGAAATATAAACTTTATTTTTACTTAAATTAAGTAAAAATTAATATTATTTTTTATACAATCACATTTTAAATTTTTGGCAAAGGTAAAAAATTATGACAAAGATAACAAAGCCAAACGAAGTAAAACGAGAATGGATTGTTTTAGACGCAGAAGGCAAACGCTTTGGTCGTCTTTTAACTGAAGTAGCAACAATTTTGAGAGGTAAAAACAAACCTTGCTTTACTCCAAATGTTGATTGTGGTGATTATGTAATTATCATCAATGCTTCAAAAGCTGTATTTACAGGTGCTAATAAAGCAGAAGATAAGCTTTATCATAGACATTCAGGATATTTTGGAAGTGTAAAAAGCGAAAAATTTGGTGATTTACTTGAAAAAAATCCTGCAAAATTATATAAATTAGCAGTTAGAGGTATGCTTCCTAAAACAAATTTGGGCAGAGCTATGCTTAAAAAATTAAAAATCTATGCGGGTAGTGAGCACCCACACACTGCACAAATTGCTAAAGAAGGAAAATAATCATGGCAACAACATACGCAACAGGTAAGAGAAAAACTGCTATCGCAAAGGTATGGGTAAAACCAGGTAGTGGTAAAATTAGTGTTAATGGTGTTGATTTAAACACTTGGCTTGGTGGACACGAGGCGATTAAGCTTAAAGTGGTTCAACCTTTACTTGTGACTAAACAAGAAACTTCAATGGATATTAAAGCAACTACTTTAGGCGGGGGCTATAGTGCTCAAGCTGAAGCTTTAAGACATGGAATTTCAAGAGCTTTAGCAGCTATGGATGCTGATTTTAGAGCCTTATTAAAACCTAAAGGACTTCTTACTAGAGATAGTAGAACTGTTGAGCGTAAAAAATATGGACGCCGCAAAGCAAGAAGAAGCCCACAATTCTCTAAACGTTAATATTTTTGGTGGGATTTTCCCACCTTTCTACAATTTTTTATAAAACTCATCCTTTTTTCTATCATTTATGTTATAATTGCAAAATTTAAATTTTTATTTTATAACACAATGAAAGGTTTTTTCTATGAAAAAAATATTCTTATGTTTAGGTTTGGCAAGTGTTTTATTTGGTGCTGATAACAATGTAAAATTTGAAATCACTCCAACTTTAAACTATAATTACTTTGAAGGTAATTTAGATATGGATAATCGTTATGCACCAGGGATTAGACTTGGTTATCATTTTGACGATTTTTGGCTTGATCAATTAGAATTTGGGTTAGAGCATTATTCTGATGTTAAATATACAAATACAAATAAAACTACAGATATTACAAGAACTTATTTGAGTGCTATTAAAGGTATTGATGTAGGTGAGAAATTTTATTTCTATGGTTTAGCAGGTGGAGGATATGAGGATTTTTCAAATGCTGCTTATGATAATAAAAGCGGTGGATTTGGACATTATGGCGCGGGTGTAAAATTCCGTCTTAGTGATTCTTTGGCTTTAAGACTTGAAACTAGAGATCAAATTAATTTCAATCATGCAAACCATAATTGGGTTTCAACTTTAGGTATTAGTTTTGGTTTTGGTGGCAAAAAGGAAAAAGCTGTAGAAGAAGTTGCTGATACTCGTGCAACTCCACAAGCAAAATGTCCTGTTGAACCAAGAGAAGGTGCTTTGTTAGATGAAAATGGTTGCGAAAAAACTATTTCTTTGGAAGGTCATTTTGGTTTTGATAAAACTACTATAAATCCAACTTTTCAAGAAAAAATCAAAGAAATTGCAAAAGTTTTAGATGAAAATGAAAGATATGATACTATTCTTGAAGGACATACAGATAATATCGGTTCAAGAGCTTATAATCAAAAGCTTTCTGAAAGACGTGCTAAAAGTGTTGCTAATGAACTTGAAAAATATGGTGTAGAAAAAAGTCGCATCAAAACAGTAGGTTATGGTCAAGATAATCCTCGCTCAAGCAATGACACTAAAGAAGGTAGAGCGGATAATAGAAGAGTGGATGCTAAATTTATTTTAAGATAATGAATAAAACTATTTTATTTGATTTAGATGGCACTTTAATTGATTCTACTGATGCTATTTTAAATTCTTTCCAAGGAGCTTTTAAAGCCCTTGGATTAACTTCTAAAAATAATGAAGAAATCAAAAATCTCATAGGTTATCCTTTAGAGCAAATGTTTAGAATGCTTTATCCAGATAAAGTAAATTTAAGTAAAGAATTTGTATTAGCTTATCGTGAAATTTATGCGCAAATTTATTTAGAACAAACCACTCTTTTGCCTAAAGCAAAAGAAGCATTAGAACTTGGAAGCGAAATTGCAGATCTTGGTATAGTTACAACAAAAGGAGGTAAATTCACTCCGATTCTGCTTGATTATTTGGGAGTTAAAAAATTCTTTAAAACTTTAATTACTCTTGAAGATGTCATAAATCCAAAGCCAAGTTCCGAACCTATAATTTTAGCCTTAAAAAGACTCAATAAAACTCAAGAAAATGCCTATATGATAGGCGATACAATATTAGATATTCAAGCTGCAATTTCTGCTAATATCACTCCTTTGGCCTTAACTTGTGGCTATGGCAATGAAAATGAATTAAAAGCTCATTCTATGGTATTTTTAAATGCATATGAGGCTGTTAATTATATAGCTAGATTAAACTAATTTCAAGTTTTCGTTAAACGCCTTTTAAGAGAATTTATAGTAAATTGATAGCTAAAAAATTATAAAAATTATCAATATAAAGGAAGGTCTCAATGGGTAAAATTATGAAAACTATGGACGGAAATGAGGCTGCTGCATACGCTGCGTATGCTTTTACTGAAGTTGCTGGAATTTATCCTATTACACCTAGTTCTCCTATGGCTGATTATACCGATATGTGGGCAGCTGCAGGAAAAAAAAATCTTTTTGGAGTTCCTGTAAAAATCGTAGAAATGCAAAGTGAAGCAGGAGCTGCAGGTAGTGTGCATGGATCTTTACAAGCTGGAGCTTTGACTACAACTTATACGGCTTCTCAAGGATTACTCCTTAAAATTCCAAATATGTATAAAATAGCAGGTCAATTACTCCCCTGTGTAATCCATGTAGCAGCGCGTTCTTTGGCTGCTCAAGCTTTGTCTATCTTTGGTGATCATCAAGATATTTATGCAGCAAGACAAATTGGTTTTGCTATGCTTTGTTCGCATTCTGTGCAAGAAACCATGGACTTAGCTGGTGTAGCACATTTAGCTGCAATTAAGGGAAGAGTGCCATTTTTACATTTTTTTGATGGTTTTAGAACAAGCCATGAAATTCAAAAAGTTGAAGTAATGGATTATGCGCATTTTGATAGATTATTAGATAGAGAAGCTTTGCTTGAATTTAGAAATAATGCTTTAAATCCAGAAAATCCAAAAACACGCGGAACAGCACAAAATGATGATATTTATTTTCAAACTAGAGAAGTAAGCAATCGTTTTTACGATGCTTTACCTGATGTTGTTAATGAATATATGCAAGAAATTTCAAAAATTACAGGTAGAGAATACAAACCATTTACTTATTATGGTCACAAAGAGCCAGAGTGTGTGATTGTTGCTATGGGTTCTGTAACTCAAGCACTTGAAGAAGTGGTGGACTATCTTAATGCCAAGGGTGAAAAGGTAGGGATTTTAAAAGTTTATCTTTATCGCCCATTTAGTTTAAAATATTTCTTTGATGTTATGCCAAAATCAGTGAAAAAAATCGCGGTTTTAGATAGAACCAAAGAACCAGGAAGTCTCGGAGAACCACTTTATCTTGATGTAAAATCAGCTTTCTATGGAAGAGAAAATGCTCCTGTTATAGTGGGTGGAAGATACGGACTTTCTTCAAAGGATGTTGATCCTGCTCAAATGATAGCAGTATTTGAAAATCTTAAACTTGATAATCCAAAAGATAGCTTTACTGTAGGTATAATTGATGATGTAACTCATACTTCACTGAGTACTGGAGAGAAAATTTCACTTGGAGATGAAAGTACGATCGAATGTTTATTTTACGGACTTGGTGCTGATGGAACTGTGGGCGCAAATAAAAACTCGATTAAAATCATCGGAGATAAAACGGATTTTTACGCTCAAGCTTATTTTGCTTATGATTCTAAAAAATCAGGGGGTTATACAAGAAGCCATTTAAGATTTTCTAAAAAACCTATCCGTTCAACTTATCTTGTTTCAACTCCGCATTTTATCGCTTGTTCGGTAGCGGCTTATTTGGAAATTTATGATGTTTTAGCAGGAATTCGCAAAGGAGGAACTTTCCTTTTAAATAGTATTTGGAATGCTGAAGAAACCATAAGACAACTTCCAGATGCAGTAAAGAAAACTTTAGCTGAAAAAGAAGTAAATTTTTATATCATCAATGCAACCAAACTAGCTCGTGATATAGGTTTGGGAAATCGTACAAATACCATTATGCAATCAGCCTTTTTCAAACTTGCAAAAATCATTCCTTATGAAGACGCACAAAAATACATGAAAGAGCTTGCGTATAAATCTTATAGTAAAAAAGGCGATGCTATTGTAGAAATGAATTACAAGGCTATTGATGTGGGTGCTGATGGACTTGTAAAAGTTGAAGTGGATCCAAATTGGAAAAATTTAGAGCTTAAAGAAAAAGAACAAACCAATGCCTATAAAGGTACTGAATTTGTTGAAAAAATCGTAAAACCTATGAATGCGGCTAAGGGTGATGATTTACCTGTTTCAGCCTTTTTAGGTTATGAAGATGGAAGTTTTGAACACGGCACAACCGAATACGAAAAACGCGGTGTTGGGGTTATGGTACCAAGATGGATAGAGGCAAATTGTATCCAATGTAATCAATGTGCTTCAGTTTGTCCGCATGCTGTTATCAGGCCATTTTTGATTAATGATGAAGAAATGGCAAATGCACCTCGCGGTGTAAAAGATCATGCTTTAGAAGCTAAAGGAACCAAAGGAGAAAAATTAAGCTTTAAAATTCAAGTTTCTCCACTTGATTGTACAGGCTGTGAGCTTTGTGTTCATGAGTGTCCTACTAAAGAAAAATCTTTGGTTATGGTACCACTTCAAGAAGAGATGGATTTTGGTGAGCAAGAAAATGCGGATTATTTATTTAAAGAAATCACATACAAAGATGATATTTTAAATAAAGAAACTACAAAAGGAGCACAATTTGCCCAACCTTTATTTGAATTCCATGGAGCTTGTCCTGGATGTGGAGAAACTCCTTATATTACTTTAATTACAAGATTGTTCGGTGAAAGAATGATTGTGGCTAATGCGACAGGTTGTAGTTCTATTTATGGGGGTTCAGCTCCATCAACTCCTTATAGAAAAAGTGTGAAAAATGGACACGGTCCTGCTTGGGGAAATTCACTTTTTGAAGACAATGCTGAGTTTGGTTTGGGTATGAAAATTGCAACTGAAAATACAAGACACCGCATTGAGCATATCATGAATGAAAGTATGCAAGAAGTTCCAAATGCTTTATCAGCTCTTTTTAAAGATTGGATTGCAAATAAAGACAATGGTGCTATGTCTGTGGAAATTAAAGATAAAATGATCCCTATTTTAGAGCAAAATAAAAATATTAAAGCCGTACAAGATATATTAGAGCTTAAACAGTATTTAAGTAAAAAATCTCACTGGATTTTTGGTGGTGATGGTTGGGCTTATGATATAGGCTATGGCGGACTTGATCATGTTTTGGCAAGTGGAGAAAATGTAAATATTTTAGTGCTTGATACAGAAGTTTATTCTAATACAGGCGGTCAAAGTTCAAAATCTTCTAGAACAGGAGCTGTAGCACAGTTTGCAGCAGCAGGCAAACCTATACAGAAAAAAGATCTAGGTCAAATTGCTATGACTTATGGTTATATTTTTGTAGCACAAGTAAATTCAACGGCAAATTATACTCATCTTATCAAAGCTATCACTGCAGCTGAGGCCTATGATGGACCATCTTTGGTGATTTGTTATTCTCCTTGTATAGCTCATGGTATTAAAGGTGGGCTGGGTTACTCAGGAGAGCAAGGTGAGCTTGCTACAAAATGTGGTTATTGGCCACTTTATACCTTTGATCCTCGTTTAGAAGAGCAAGGAAAAAATCCTTTAACTCTAACAGGAAAAGAACCTGATTGGGATTTATATGAGCAATTTTTGATGAATGAAGTGCGTTATAATTCACTTAAAAAAGCAAATCCTGAACACGCTGCTGAGCTTTTTGAACGCAATAAAAAAGACGCTCAACGTCGCTATAGACAGCTTAAGCGTATCGCTATGGCTGATTATAGCAATGAGGTCGAAAGCTGATAAAATATATTTTTAGTGCTACATTGTGTTTTAGCACTTTGTTTGCACAAGATAATTTTGAAGAGTATTTTAAACTTATAGATAAAGAAAATCGTATAAATTTTAATACTCTTCAAAACCCATTTGTGAATCCTACTTTTGAAAAATTAAGACATATTAAAATTACTGCAATTATGCTTGATAAAGTAAAAATTTATGATCGATGGTATAAAAAAGGTGATATGATTGATGATGCTATAATATATGAAATAAATACTAAAGAGATTAAATTCCAATATGATAATTTAGAAATTGCAATCCAAATAAATAAAAATGATAAGATTAATATTAATTAACATTCTTTTTTGCCATTATCTTTATGCTTTAGATTGTCAAAAGCGTCTTTTTGATATCAGTATTAATGAAAAATTAAGCATACAAGAAAGTCTTGATGAGCTTGCAAAATATTGTTCTTTTAGTATTATTGTTAAAGATAAAATTGCCAAAGAAAAATTAGAAATATTGCAAAACTCTGTCAATATTCATCAAATGAGTTTAGACGAAATTTTTAATTTTTTTATCAAAGAGCATGATCTTAGCTATGATTTTGATGGTAAAATTTTAAGAATTTCAGGCATTAATACGAAGATTTTTAAGATAAGTTATATCACTTCTATCAGAGAAGGACAAAGCATAACTAAAGCGTCTGTAGACGCTAAACCAAGGCAAAGTGAATATAGCGGTAGTTTTGATGACGCAGAAGACAATATGATTAAAAGTATGGAAAAATTTGATTTTTGGCAAAATATAGAAAAAGAGATTATTGTATTATTAAAAAATTCTCATGAAGATTATGAGGCTAAAATTCCCATTATAAATCCCAATGCAGGTCTTATTATAGTAACTGGAACAAATTCTCAGTTAAAAAGTGTGAAAAATTATTTGCAAAAACTAGAAAATCGTCTTAAAAAACAAGTTATTATCGATGTTAGCATACTTGCTGTGAGTTTAAATGAAAACCATTCTAGTGGGATTAATTGGCAAAATTTTAATATAGGTTTAAATTCGCAAGTAAATAATGAAAATTCTTTTATTCAGTTTCAAAATGGGCAAGGTTTTGTTAAGAATTTGGGTTTAAGGGCGAATTTAAATTTTGATTCTATTATTAACTTTCTTTCTCAAAATGGAAAAACTAGCGTGCTTTCTAATCCAAAGCTTATGGCTTTAAATAACCAACAAGCCATTATTTCTGTAGGTGATACTATAAATTATCAAGTTAAAGAAAGTTCTAAAGGCACTGAAAATGGGACTACTGTTAGTGAAAGTTATAACAATTATTCTATTTTTGTAGGCATTTTACTCAATATCTTGCCTGAAATTTCTGATGATGGAAAAATAATGCTCAGGATTAATCCAAGCTTAAGTGATTTTAAGTATCCAGAAGATAATAAACGACAAAAAGAACCAAGAACTATTGCTCCTGATACCATACAAAAAAAGCTTTCTAGTGTTGTGCAAGTAGAGAATAATCAAACTTTAATTTTAGGTGGATTGATTTCTCACGATAAATCTAATGAGAAAAATTCTATCAATTTTCTATCAAAAATTCCAATCCTAGGTTCTTTGTTTAAAGGAGAAGTTTTAAATTCTAAAGCAACCGAAATTGTTTTTATTATCACTCCAAGTATAGTAGATAGTGTAAATGCTCCAAGTCTTAAAGATCTAGGATTTAAGCATTATGAGTAAAATTATTCCATTTAGAGAAGAAATTTTTCATCAAATCAATCAAATTTTAGAAAGCCAAAAAGCTTTTATTTTTTTATGGGGAAAAAGTGGTAGTGGTAAAAGTGTATTGTTGCAAAGATTGGCAAAAAAATATAATGTTGATTTTATTAATGAAAATTTTAAAGATCAGAGTTTCTTAAAAGAAAAAATTGAGTTTTTGATTTCACAAGGTCAGAGTTTAATCATTCTTGATGAAGTGGGAATGTATGATTATGCAATGCTAGAAAGCATCAGGATTTATAGTGATTCTATAAGTTTTGTTTTAAGTTCTCATAAAAAGTTAAATATACTTAAAAAAGAGCATTTTAAAAGTCGTTTAAGTGCTTGTTTTAAATTGAAAAATATTAGTCTTTTAGAACTTGATGATTATATTAAATTGAAATTTGGAATGAATTTTTCAAATAAATGTCTTAAGTTTTTACAAAAAATTTCTCAAGGAAATTTAAGATATATTGATAAAACTTTAAAAAGTTTTTATGAGATAAATAGTTTTTTTGATAAAAACAAAAGTCAAGAGTATATTTTAAAGCTTAGTGCTTTAGAGAATGGCTTATTAAGGTAAGATATGCAAGAAAGAATTAAAGAGCTTGAGCTTAGGTATAAATACTTTTTACTTAAAAAATATTTAAAATATTTATTATTAATTATTCTAATATCAGTAATAGCATTTTGTTTTTTTGTGCTAATGCAAAAATATAATAAGCAAAAAAATATTTATTTGCAGGCTATTGAACATAAAAAGCATTTGGAGCAAAAGATTCTTCAAGCGCAAATTTTACAAGAAAAAAATAAGATTTCTAGGGAAAAGTTATATAAAGAACTAGAAGAAGTTAAAGCGGTGCAGGAAAATACACATATTAGCAAGATAGAAATTGATTCTAAAATTTTAAATATTTCTGATTTAAAAAAATCTTTTTATCAAAATCCAAGCTATGAAAAGGCATTAAATTTAGCTAAGAAGTATTTTGATATTAAAGCTTATCAAAAGACAATATTTTGGGCTTTAAAAGCCAATGAACTTGACAAGCAAAAACAAGATTCTTGGCTGATTTTTGCTCAGGCTAAAAGAGCTTTAGGCGAAGAAAAAGAAGCTCAAAGTGCTTTAGATGCTTATATAAATTATTATGGTTTAATGGAATTAGATGGAAAGTAGAATGGATAAAATTTTTCAAGCTTATATTGATAATGAAATAAGTCTTGATGAAATTTGCACTAAATTTAATATCACTTCTTGGGATTTTTTTAACAAATTAGCAAATTTTTGTAATTTGCATTTTGTTGATTTAGATGAAGATAATGATTTTATTTATGAAGGTATACCTTTTTCTTTACTTTTAAAATTTAAATTTCTGCTTATTAAAAACAATGACGGCTTTATGATTATTAGATCCAAACCTTGTTCTTTAGAG
Source organism: Campylobacter sp. CFSAN093249 (assembly GCF_011067895.1). Taxonomy (NCBI): domain Bacteria; kingdom Pseudomonadati; phylum Campylobacterota; class Epsilonproteobacteria; order Campylobacterales; family Campylobacteraceae; genus Campylobacter; species Campylobacter sp. CFSAN093249. Next base: position 84,848 of record NZ_JAAMWM010000007.1, read on the forward strand.
CTTTTAGAGCAAGTTAAGACTTTTATGATTTGTGAAAAAATCGACACTGCAATTGCCGATGAATTAAAGATAGCTAAAATTTTAAATCAAATTCGCATTCAAGAGGAGATTAAAAGATTAAGCATTAAGCTTAGACTTGAATGGCAAGAAAATCACAAAAGAGATGATCAAAGTTGCATCAGTCAAATTTTTGATTTTTTATTACATGAAATTTTATCTTTTCATGCGAGTGATATTCATATAGAAGCAAGGAATGATGACGCTTTGATTAGATTTAGGGTTGATGGAATTTTGCGTGAATTTGCTATTTTTGAGAAGGATATTTATGAAGCTTTGGTTTTTCATGTCAAATTTTTAGCTTGTTTGAATTTAGCTGAATCAAGAAAAACGCAAGATGGAAGTTTTGAATTAGATTTTGAAAATGAAAGATATGATTTTCGTGTTTCATGTTTGCCTTTGATTTATGGTGAAAGTGTTGTTATAAGAATTTTAAAACATGATAAAGAAATTTTGGATTTGTATAAACTAAATTTTGGAGATAAAAATTTAGAAATTTTAAAAAAGATTTTACATCGTCCCAATGGAATGATTTTATTAACCGGTCCTACAGGTAGTGGTAAAAGCACAACTTTATACGCGTGTTTAAATGAGTTGAAAAGTATTGAAAAAAAGATTATTTCCGCAGAAGATCCTATAGAATATAAAATTCCTTTAGTGCAGCAAATTTTGCTCAATTCAAAAGTTGGAGTCGAGTTTAATAGTGTTTTAAGAGCAATTTTAAGGCAAGATCCTGATATTATCATGATAGGAGAAATTCGCGATGAAGAAAGTTTAGATATTGCACTTAAAGCTTCTTTAACAGGTCATTTGCTTTTAAGCACCTTGCATACTAATGATGCTCTTAGTACCATTGATAGGCTTTTGGATATGCAAGCAAAAAGTTACTTGATAGCATCGGCTTTGAGTCTTGTTATAGCACAGCGTTTGGTTAGAAAACTTTGTCCTTGGTGTAAGCAAAAAAGCAAAAAACATTATATTGAATTTGAAGGTGAATTTTTTGAACCAAAAGGATGTGAGCGTTGTCATCATAGTGGATTTTTTGGCAGAGAATTAATCGCTGAGTGCTTAGAGATCAATGAAGATTTATCTTGTGCAATTAGGGAAAATCAAGATAAAACGATTTTAATGGAGCTTGCAAAAAAATATGGCTTTCAAACTATGTTTGAACAAGGTTTAAAAAAAGCCAAAGAAGGTCTTACAAGTATAGATGAGCTTTTAAGGGTTGTAAGATGAAATTTTATGAAGTAGAATTTCTTAAAAACAATCAAAATTATACAAAAACTATAAAAGCTGAAAATTTAAATACAGCACAAGCAAAAGCCTTATCAAAGAATTGGAAAATCATTGATATAAAAGAAATTCAAAAATCTAATTTTCAGAGATTAAAAGATGAAAATTTTATACTCTTTTTTAAAGAGCTAGCTTTGTTGTGTGAAGTTGGATTAAGTGTTCAAGAGGCGATTAGAGAATTATATCTTATGCACTCTTGCAAGATTATGAAAAAAATATTAGACAATTTAATTTTAGCCCAAAATCTAAATCAAGCTTTTGAAAATGCTAATTTTGGATTAAATCGTGCGGAGTTAGCTTTGATTAAAACGGCTGAAAAGACAGGAAAAATCAGTGAAGTGTTTAGTCAAATTTCTAAACTTCGAGAAAAAAGCTTAGAGAGTCAAAAACAATTAAAAAAGGCTTTTAGATATCCTACTTTGGTTTTTTTAAGTATTATCGGAGCATTTTTGTTTTTAATGCTTTTTGTAGTGCCTAATTTTAAAGATTTATTTGAAAATTTAGGCGCGAGTTTGCCTTTTATCACGCATGTAATGTTAGAAATTTATAATTTTTTAGATGACTATGGAATTTTTTGCATATTTTTGTTTGTTATTTTTATTGTTATGCTTATTTTAGCTTATAAAAATTTTCATTCTTTTGCTTTTTCTTGCGATTTTTTATTTTTAAAAGTACCTTTGATTTCTCGTTTGATTATTTATAATCAAAATTATTATTTTTTTATGGTTTTTTCTTTGCTTTTAAAAAATGGAATTTCAATATCTAAAGCTTTTGATTTAGCTATTATAGGGCTTGAAAATAAATTTTTAATTTTTCAGTATAAAAAACTTTTTAGTTTTATAGATTCTGGTCTTGAGTTAAGTCAGGCTTTTAAAAAGATTGATATTTTTGATTCTTTGGTGTTTTCTATGCTTAGCGTTGCGATGAAAAGTGGAAGACTTGAAGTATTAAGTGAAGAAATTGCCAAATATTATCAACAAAAAAGCGAAAATTTGATGGATAGATTTTTGATTTTTTTAGAGCCTATGATGACTTTATTTGTAGCGCTTTTAGTTTTGTTTTTGGCTTTAGGTATATTTTTACCTATGTGGGAGCTTAGCTCAGGGGTCAATTTTAACTAAAATAATCCCAAGCTACTTTAATAATAGTAGCTCCTACAACGATTAAAAATAAAGTTTTTATAAACTTTCCATTAGTTTTTAACACAAGTTTTGAACCCAAATAAGCTCCTAAAACTTGTCCTACACCCATAAGCAAACCTACAGCCCATAAAAGTTCATATTGCCATAAAAATATAGCAAGAGCAATGATGTTGCTTGTGAAATTTAAAATTTTAGTATTAATGCTCGCTTTTCTCATATTAAAACCTAGTAGCATCACACAAGCAAAAATCCAAAATGAACCCGTTCCAGGCCCTAAAAATCCATCATAAAATCCTAAAGTTAAGCCACAAATTAAATGAAAAATTTTGATATTTTTTATTTTAGGTTCGCTTTCGTGTTTGCCTAAGTTGGGACGTAAGGCTGTATATAAGAAGGTAAGAGTTAAAAAGATTAAGATAATAAGCTTTAATTGCTCATCTTTTACAAAAAGAACACTATAACTTCCTATAGCTGCTCCTAAGGCTGTGAAAAAAACACCCCAAGCAAGATGAGGTAGAGTGGTGGATTTAAAATAAGTTAAAGTAGCCGTAAAAGAACCAAAGACGCTTTGGAGTTTGTTTGTTGCTAAGGATAAATGCGCAGGAATTCCACAGGCTATGAGTGCTGGTAGAGTAATAAGTCCTCCTCCACCTACAATAGAATCTATAAAACCAGCAAAAAGAGCTACAAAAAAAAGTATGAAATAATAAATCGTATTTAAGTGCTCAAAACCCATTCTTCACTCCTTAAATTTGTCAATTTCCTTACTTTGCCCTAAACGATAGAGTGCAAAGTCATATTTTATGGGATCATTTGCATCTAATTTTTTTAAATTTTGTGTGAGTTCTAAAACACTTTTATAATCATATATTTTACGCTTTAGAAGTCCTAAAGTCAAGGAAATTTTATGTGCATGTGTATCAAGTGGAATTAAAAGATCTTTGGTGTGAATTTTGGTAAAAAGTCCAAGATCAAGTTCATCTTTTCTAACCATCCATCTTAGATACATATTATAGCGTTTAAGAGGTGAAGTAGGAGTGTTTTGCCAAATTTTTCCAAAGAAAAAATCATATCCATAACTTGAATATGAATTTAAGGTTTTGATTTTTTGCATAAAAGCTAAGATGGCATCTGTGGTATTTTCTCTTTCTTGATAGGCTTGATAAAAAAGTTCGTAGAGTGAAATTTCATTTTTCAGCCTTGAAAGAGTGATAAAAATTTCTTGTATATCTTTTTCATTTTGGAAGCGGTATTTTAAATTTTTAAGTTCTTTTTTTATTTGTTTTTCTTGAAGGTTTAATAAAGAAAAATCAAGTTTCTTTAGAAAATTTACTATATTTTTAGCATTTCCATAGGCAAATAAAGCACAAATTAAGGCAATAAATTCATCATTGTGAATTTTAGCAATTTGCAAAGGATCTGGAGTTTCAAAAAGGGAATGATTGGTATTTTTTTGATTGGCTAAAAAATCGAGCTTAGCTTTAAGATGGATAAAATTTTTCATTTGATATTACTAGAGCTTAAGATTTAAGCCCTAGTAAGGTATCAAGCATTTGATCTACGGTTGAGACGATTTTTGCTGCTGCACCGTAACTTGATTGATATTGTATAAGGGCGGCTAATTCTTCATTTGTATTTACGCCACTTTTAGATTGGTACTCGCTATAAACAGAATTATAAAGAGTTTCATTGCTTGAATTGACGACATTGTTATTTTCACCATCTGAGGCTATTTTACCTGTAAGTTTGCGGTAATATTCTTCCATGGTAAGATTATCGATAGTGCCATCTTCATTATAAAAATTAACTTTTTCATATTGAAGTTGGATGATTTTATTTGCCATGTCATTGCCACTATCAACCCCACTTAAACTTGCTCTTACTGTGCTTGGATCATTTAAGATGGAATCTTTTACTTTCATATTACTTGCATCAGTTCCGCTGAAAAAACCACCTATACTAAACGCACCTGCGAAATTTGTGCCCTTATCTTCAATGGCTACCTTAAAACCTGATTTTGCATTGATTTGAAATAAACCATCTCCAGTTTTTGCATCGTAGCTAAAACTTGCATTGATATGATCATCAACATCATCGTTTGAATTTTTATTGTTATTATCATCTGTATTAGCATTGATTTGACGCATGATATCATTCATGGTTGTATTTACATCTATGGTGATGGTTTTGGTGAGTTTTTTATCGCCTTTATCATCATAAATGACTATATCAAAACTTCCTGGTTGTATGGTTCTGTCGTAATTAACTAAAGGAATATCTCCCTTAAGCCCAGATAGATAATCAGAAGTAACAGAACTTTTCGCAGAACTTGCATAAAGATTGTTAGTTTCATTGATCATGGTCTTAGCAAAAGTATCTAAAGAATCCATATAACCTTGGATAATTCCATCTTCATATTTTCCTTCGCTTTTGCTATAGTTTCTACCGCGTAAGTCAAGTTGAGCACCAAGCTGTCCACCGCTAATTTTTGCAGTAAGATCGCGAACTTTTTCATCAGGAGTTTCATAATAAATGCTATAAGATTTATTTTTATCATCATAATCAAGCTTTAAAGGATGAAAATTTATTCCATCTACTATACTAAAACCTTCTATACTTAGATTGTATTGATGTCCTGGATCAGTGATGGTTGTATCAAGGCGATTGTCTTGATTGATTTCATTTTTGCTTGCAACTGCACTAACTAGCTTTGAAAGAGTAAGCTCAAGTTCATCTCTTCTATCCCTAAGTTCATTTGCGTGTTCTGTTGGTAAGGCTTCTTGTCCATAAATTTGTTTATTTATAGTAGCAATTTCTTCGCCAATTCTATTAATCTCATCAACTGTATTTTTAATATCATCATTTACTTTTTTTTGGATTTTATCTAAGGTTGCAAAAGTGTTATTAACGCTTTCTGTTAAGGTCTGAGAAGCTTTTACAAGGGCTATTTTTGTGGCATTTTCGTTGGGGTTAGATGCAAAATCATTCCAAGCTTTGTTATAATTTTCTAAATCTTGCAAAATTCCAGTATTTTGTAAGTCGGGAAAACGCTGCGCAATTTCTTGTAAAGTGGAAGCTATATATTTAGTATATTCTAGTTGAGTAGATGCACCTTTTAATTTATAGTAAGAATACTCATCATGCAAACGCACTATACTTTCTACAGCAGTTCCTGTGCCTACTTGAACTCCACCTGTTGTAATATATCCATTTGTAGTTTGCACCACTCTTTGGCGTGTATAAAAAGTTGCATTAGCATTTGAGATATTATTTCCAGTTGTTGCGATTTGAACTTCGCTTGCCTTTAAGCCTGTAACACCTGTGTATAATGTTCCAAAAATACCCATTATAAATCCTTATACATTGATCTTGAAAATTGACTCTGGATTTGTCTTTTTATCTCCATAAGCATTATTTGTTCCATCATTGATATCAAACATTTTATTTACTAAGCCATCAAGAAAATCTTTGACAATAAGAACAAATTTAGCATACTCTTTGTTTTTACTATGAAGGTTTTGAAGATTTTTTTTAAGTAGATCTAGTTTTTGTTTATCTTCATCATCTAAGAGTTCACTAAGCCCTTTTGTAGAGCTATTATTTAGCTCAACCAAGGCAACATCAAGTTGTTTTTTAGCTGTAATAAATTCCGCGATAAGTTTGTTTTTTTCTTCTACACTTGGCGTTACACTCTCATGTTTAGCCACTTTGATATTTTCTATATCTTCTTCGGTTAAAGCAATAAGTTTTGCTAAGATAGCATTTACTTCATCAAGTCTTTGTTTAAGCATATTTTCTCCTTTTCTCTCTCAAAAAAAGGAGAATGAAAGTTTTTAGATTAAAGAGTCAGCAATCGCAGCAGTCGTAGCTTTTGTATCGATTTTATAAGTACCATTTTTAATCTGCTCTGCGATTTTACTCGCTTTATCATTTTCCGTTTTTTGAGTATCGTTTGTTTTAGTTTCTTTATCTATTCTATTTGTATTTAATGCGGTATTTGCCACATAACTTTGTTGTATAGGATTGATCATTTCTGCCTCCTTGATCTTAGTTATAATCCTCTACAAACCATATCGACCTAAATTTAAAAAACTTAACCCCTTTCTTTTAAAAAATCGTATAATAATTTTGAAAAACCCATACCTCCACTTAAAGCTTTACTCATGGTATCATTATACATGGAAGAGTATATTTCATCGCTGGCATCTTTTCCAAAGAGTGAATTTTGACTTTTTAAAGATACATCTAAAACTTGCTTTAAAAAAAATGCCTCAAAAGCATCCGTTTGTTCTTTTAAGGCTTCATCTTCTTTGCTCTTTGTAACTATATCATTGTCATTTATTTTGATGCTTGATTCTAAACTTCTTGCTTTGGCTGCACGATCAAGTAAAGCGCTATTCATACTATAAGTATTTAAAAAATTATCCACTTTCATTAGATGATCTCCAAATCCGCGTTAATTGCACCTGCGCGCTTTAAATTTTCCATAATAGCGATAATGTCATTTGGGGTTGCTCCAAGTTTGTTAAGCATTCTAGCTATATTTGCAACTGTGCTTTTTGCATTGTTGATTCTTAAGGTATTTGAACTTGGATCTACAAAACCACCATCTTTCATATCGATTTCATTTTGATTAGCTACTGCGTTATTGTTTGGATCTATTTTTATAGTGATATCTTTATGAGTGATTAAAACAGGTTCTACCTCTACATCAACTCCAGCAATCACTGTTCCTGTTCTTTCATCGATGATAACTTTGCTTTGTGGTTTATAAGCTATATCTTGTTCTAAAACTCTTGCCATAAAATCAACATTTGAAAGATCTTCAGGTTTTTTGAGTTTTACTGTGCGAGAGTCGATGGCTTTAGCTACTTCTTCGCCAAAGACAGTATTTAAAACTCTTTCTATATCGTTTGCGGTTTTAAAATCCGCTACTTTTAAACTTAAGGTTAGATCATTGTTTTGGCTAAAATTTTGTGGAATTTCTCTTTCTACATTAGCTCCGCCCATTACAGTTGCAGCAGTTGAGTGAGAACCTGCTCCTCCTGGTCTAGGTGTTAAACCTCCTGTTGAGATAGAGCCTTGTGCTATGGCATAAATTTCACCATCAATCCCACGAAGTGCAGTCAGTAAAAGTGTTCCGCCTTGTAAAGATTTTGCATCACCCATAGATGAAACGGTAATATCAAGTTTATCTCCGCTTTTTGCAAAGGCTGGAAGTTTGGCTGTAACCATAACAGCTGCGGTATTTTTTGATTTGATATCGTTAGGATCTACTTTGATATTCATACCTTGTAAAAGGTTTGAGATGGATTGTAGTGTAAATTTAGAGCTTGTTCCATCGCCGCTTCCATTAAGCCCTACAACAAGTCCATAACCTATAAGTTGGTTATCTCTTACACCTACAGTGTTTGCTACATCCTTGATTTGCACTGCAAAAATGCTTGTCATAAAGAGTAAAAATATCGTTAAAACTCTCATGGATTCTTCCTTTAATCTATTGTTGATGATAGATCAAGCAAGAAGTGTTCCAAGTAAGTTAAGAAGCGTAAAAGCTTAAGCTAGTTGATCCAAATTTCTTTTCTTTGACTTTTTGAAAATTTTGGATTTTTTCGGGAGTTTTTATGGTTGAGTGGTGTTCAAAAATGATTAAATTTAAAGTCTTTAAATCTAAATTTTCTAAAAAATGATAAATTTTTTCATAAATATCGCTAAAACCTTCTCTGGTATCAAAAGGTGGGTCAAGATATAATATGATTTCATTTTTTGAATTTTCTATGAGTTTAGGTAAAATTTCAAAAGTATTTGCATGGATCACTTCTAAATTTGGATCTATATTTTTAGCATTTTCTAAAGCAATTTTATAAGCTTTTGCATCAAGTTCTATAGCATAAGCTTTTAAAGCATGATTACTTAGTGCTTCAGCCGCCATTAAAGCACTTCCTCCAAAGGCTTCAATGAAAATTTTACTTCTTAAATCTTCTCTTATTACATTAAAAACACAACTTTTGACTATGCTTTTAGTACTTCTTGTTGTTGTAAGACTAGGTAAAAGTAGTTTTTTCCCTTTGTATTTACCACTTTCTATATTTGTATAAAGCTTTATTTCTTTAGTTTTTTTTGTTTTTTCTTTAGGAGGTTTAATTTCTTGTTTTTGAAGAAATTTTTTTCTTTTTTCATTGTGATTAAAAAAGTCTTTAACGCTTATAAATTCATCATTCATCATTAAGTGCTTTTACGAGTTTGTTTTTAAGATCTTTTATGGCAAGATCGATTTTATTTTCATAATCTTTTTTAAATTCCAAAGCAATAGCGTCAATTTTTTCTTCAAGCAGTCTTTTTTGTTCAAGTGCAAGTTGCAAAGCTGCTGCTTTTAAGGCATTATCAAATTCATTTAAAGACTCAAACAAGGCTTCTTTGCTAAATGGTATGCTTAAAAATGGAGAGTTTTTAGAGATGATAAATAAGGGTTTTGCGGTATGAATTTTTTCATCGCTAATGATGAAATCACAATTTTTTTTCATTACCAAATGATCTTTTAAAAAAAGTTCTAAAGTTTTTTCTATGATGAGATCTTTGCATTCTAAAGAGATTTTCATATCAAACTAACCTTTAAAGTGTGATTTTTTAATGATGGAGCTTGTATGCCTTCGATAAGGGCTAAAAACTCAAAACGGCTCAAAATATAAAAGTCTTCAAATTCCCTTCCACTTGTTTGCATAAGTTTTTTAGCACAAGTATCAAAAAGATAAAAATCTTTTTCTTCTTTTACTACCATAAAATCAGCCCCGCTATCATAAGCGTCCAAAACAATATCTGCGGCTATTTTATAGCTTAGCGTAGGATTTAGATTAAGCAAGCTAAAGCCATTATTTTTTATACTGTTTTCATAGGAAATAAATTTAGCCTTAAGTTTCGATTTTAAAGTATCGCAAGCATTAAAACCATAAAAAGCTATATTGAAATCTTTAAAATTATGTTTAATTTCTTTAAGTTCTTTGATCTCATTATCAAAAGCATTGGTTTTAGGTAAATCAAAGTGTAAAATATTTTTATCAAAAAGCCCTAAATTTAAAATTTCATTTTGTAGGTTTTTGATCGTTGTTTCTAAAATTTCATTTTTGCTTTCAAGATGATAAAAAATACCCTTTTCTTTATCTGCTAGAGTTTTTAAAATTTCTATCTTTTTTTCAGGATATTTTTCTATCATTTTTGAAGCCAAATAAAACACTCCATCGCCCATATATTCAGGAAGATAGTCTAAAATTTCACTTGCATAATATAAATAATCATATTTTGCATAAAGTTTTTTATCCTCTTCATCACCAAATTTTTCAAGATATTTGTATTTGTCTAAAAAATCATTTTTATCGATGATAAGATCTTTAATGGCTCTTTTTGTGCTTAAAGGCTCGATACAAAGACTAAAATCAAATTCTTTTGCTATTTTTTCTAAAGGTGTAAAAAGTGGTATGATTTGCTTATTTACAACTATGTAAGTATCTTCATCTTTATCAAAATCAAAATAAATATCATCATCTTGAACTTGCAAAAGCAGATCATAAAAACTTGCAAAATTTTCATAATTATCATAAATATAAGGTTTATAATAAGCCTCATAATCCTTGGTTTTATCAAATCTAAAAATTCTTAATTCTAATTTTTTCATGGTTTTTCCTTAAATATTTTTATATTATATAAAATTATTCTAAAATTCACTAGAATTTAAAAGGAAATTTTATAAAATCACGCATTATGAACAAAGAAGATTTTATTATCAAAGCTTTTTTAAATGAAAAAAATGGCGATGATGGAGCTGTTATTGATGATTGGTGTTTTAGTAAGGATTTGTTTTTTGAAAATGTGCATTTTAAAAGAGCGTGGCTTAGTTTAGAGCAAATCGCTACAAAAGCAATGCTTGTCAATATCTCAGATGCTATTTCAATGAATGCTGTGCCAAAATACGCACTTTTAGGACTTGCTTTACCAAAAAATTTAAGCGAAAATGAGATCAAAGCCTTACAAAAAGGTTTTTTAAAAACAGCTAGGAAATTTAATATAAAAATCATAGGCGGCGATACTATAAGCAATGATAAAATAGACATTAGTCTTACTATCATTTCAAAGATTAACGATAAAGCTGTTTTTAGAAAAGGTTTAAAAAAAGGACATTTACTTGCTTATACAGGAAAATTAGGGCGAAGTTTAAAAGGGCTTGAAATTTTACAAAATGGGGGCACTTTAAAACCAAACCATGTATTTATAAAGCCAAAATTAAGAGCTAGTTTTTTTTATGAAGTCGCACCTTTAATTTCTTGTGCTATGGATATTTCAGATGGTTTAAGCAAAGATTTATCAAGACTTTTAGCCTTAAATAAATGCGGTATTTCTTGGTTTAAAAAACTTGATGATTATACGCTTTATAGCGGAGAAGAATATGAAATTTTGTTTGCTTTTGATGAAAAAGAACGGCAAAATATAGAAACAATAGCCAAAAAACACGGCGTGAAATTAAATATCTTTGGGAAAGCAGTGAAAGGAAAATATGAATTTAGCGGAAGAGAACACCATTTTTAAGCCTTTGTATAGCTTAAAACATAGTCCTATTAATGCGTATTTTAGTAAAAATAGCGATGATTTTGTAGTGCGTGAAAAGCCTTTGTATGAATTTAGCGGCAAGGGTGAACATCTTATTTTGCATATCAATAAAAAAGATTTAACCACAAATGAAGCTTTAAAAATTTTAAGTGAAGCAAGCGGGGTTAAAATAAGAGATTTTGGTTATGCAGGGCTTAAAGACAAGCAAGGATCAACCTTTCAATACCTTTCTATGCCTAAAAAATTTGAGAGTTTTTTGTCAAATTTTTCTCATTCTAAACTTAAAATTTTAGAAATTTTTACCCATGAAAACAAGCTAAGAATAGGGCATTTAAAAGGAAATTCTTTTTTCATACGCTTAAAAAAAGTTTTGCCAAGCGATGCTTTAAAGCTAGAACAAGCTTTGATGAATTTGGATAAACAAGGTTTTGCGAATTATTTTGGTTATCAGCGTTTTGGAAAATTTGGGGATAATTATAAAGAAGGGCTTGAAATTTTGCGTGGCAAAAAAATGAAAAATGTAAAAATGAAAGAGTTTTTAATTTCAGCTTTTCAAAGTGAGCTTTTTAATCGCTATTTGAGTAAAAGAGTGGAGTTATCACATTTTGCAAATGATTTTAGCGAAAAAGAATTGATCCAAATTTATAAAATTTCTAAAGAAGAAGCTAAGGAACTTAAAAAACAAGAACAATTTTTTAAGCTTTTAAAAGGTGAGGTTTTAGGGCATTATCCTTTTGGAAAGTGTTTTTTATGCGAGGATTTAAGTGCTGAGCTTGGGCGTTTTAAGGCAAGAGATATAAGCGCCATGGGGCTTTTAATCGGTGCTAAGGCTTATGAAACAGGAGAAGGTTTGGCCTTAAATTTAGAAAATGAAATTTTTAAAGATACTTTGGAGTTTAAGGCTAAAATGCAAGGTTCAAGACGCTTTATGTGGGGATATTTAGAAGAGTTAAAATGGCGTTATGATGAAGAAAAAGCTCATTTTTGTATAGAGTTTTTCTTGCAAAAAGGCTCTTATGCTACTGTGGTTTTAGAAGAAATTTTGCATAAAAATTTGTTTGAGTGAAATAATTATGAGTTAAATTTTTACGTGATTTTTACTTTAGAATTTATTGCAAAAATGATATTTAAATTTTAAATTTAGGTATAGTTATATTAATTTAATTTTAAAACTAGGAGCAAAAATAATGAAAAAGATTTTAACAAGTGCTTTGGCTTTAGGAGCTATGACTTTGATTGTAGATTGTGGCGATGGCGATTTAGTCGAGTTAAAAAACAATGGCAACGATCAAGCTATGTTTGATTTAGGTAATCAAGAGATTATGAAAAAATATCCAAAATTATAAACTTTATGATTATACTTCAGTCAGAACAATTAGTGATATTAACAATCCAGAAGGCAAAATTAAAGAAATGAAGCGTGATTTAGAAATAGATAAAACTCCATACTCAAACTATGTTTTCTTATTAAATCCAAACGATAAAAAGACTATAAAGTTGTGAGTGTTTATTGCGATAAAGATTTTAAGAAAAGAGTTTATTATTCTGTGAATGATGCTCTTAGGTTTTATGCAAGATAATAAAACAAGCGGGAAAATCCCGCTATCTTTCTAATTTTTTTATACCGACATTTTGCAGAAATTACTTATTTTTAAGCCTGTTACTCCGCTTTTAAGGCAATTAAAACGCCTTCTATCATTTTCTTAATATCCCCATCAAGGATATTATCCACTTGAGAAAAAGCTTCTCCACTGCGATTGTCTTTGACTTGCTGATAAGGGAAAAGCACATAAGATCGGATTTGATGCCCCCAGCCTATCTCGCTTTTTTCTCCAGCATTAGCACTATCTTGTTGTTTCATGAGTTCAAGTTCATAAAGGCGAGATTTTAGCATTTTAAAAGCGGTGGCTTTGTTTTTGTGCTGACTTCTGTCATTTTGGCATTGTACGACTATGCCGGTTGGAAAATGCGTGATTCTCACAGCCGATTCTGTTTTATTGACATGTTGTCCGCCTGCACCGCTTGCTCTGTAATAATCTATTCTTATGTCTTTTTCTTCGATTTCAATTTCTATATCATCATCAAGTTCAGGGCTTACCATAACACTTGAAAAGCTTGTATGGCGGCGTCCTGCACTATCAAAAGGAGAAGTTCTTACCAAACGATGGATACCATTTTCAGCCTTTAAATAACCATAAGCATTTTCGCCTTTAACTAAAAAGCTCACATCTTTAAGCCCTGCTTCTTCGCCTTCTTGAAAGTCTAGAGTTTCGACTTTAAAACCTTCTCTTTCACAAAATCTTAAATACATTCTATAAAGTATGCTTGCCCAGTCATTACTTTCTGTTCCGCCCGCACCTGGATGAATGGAAACAATGGCATTTTTACCATCATTTTCCCCACTTAAAAGCATGGAAATTTCAAGACTTGTGATGGTATCTTCAAGTTTTGGTGCGTCATTAAATAAAGCTTCAAGCGTTTCTGTATCGTTTTCGCTATTGGCTAGATCGAAAAGTTCGTTTGCGTCATTTAGCGCATTAAAAGCATTTTCATAGTTTTTAAGTAGATTGGTGATTTTAGTTTTTTCTTTACCTATGATTCCTGCTTGTTTAACATCACTCCAAAAAGAAGGAGAATTTTCAAGCTCTTCGATTTCTTTAAGCCTTGTTTGGATATTTTCAGGCTTGATGATGGAGGCTATGTTGCCGACTTTGTTTTTTAAAGTTTTTAAAAGTTCGCTAAATTCGTAATTATCCATAAAATTTCTTTGCTATAATTATATTTTTAAAGTCAAAAATTATATCAAAAGAAAACTTTAATATAGGAAAAAAATGTCAAAACTTTATCTTATGTCTTTAGGTTGTAATAAAAATTTAGTCGATAGTGAGATCATGCTAGGGCGCCTTAGTGCTTATGAACTTTGCGATGAACCAAGCAAAGCTGATGTTATAATCGTAAATACTTGTGGTTTTATCGATAGTGCAAAAAAAGAAAGTATTAATGCGATTTTGGATTTGCACGAACAAAGAAAAAAAGATTCTCTTTTGGTGGTTACGGGTTGTTTGATGCAGCGTTACCGCGAAGAACTTATGAAAGAACTCCCTGAGGTTGATCTTTTCACAGGTGTGGGTGATTATGAAAGAATCGATGAAATGATACTTAAAAAAACAAATTTATTTTCAAATTCGACTTATTTGCAAAGTGAAAATTCTAAACGTATTATCACAGGTTCAAATTCCCATGCTTTTATAAAAATCGCCGAAGGTTGTAATCAAAAATGCTCTTTTTGTGCTATCCCAAGTTTTAAAGGCAAGTTAAAATCTCGCGAGATAAGTAGCATTATAGCTGAGCTTAAAGATTTGGTAGCTAGAGGTTATAAGGACTTTTCTTTTATTGCACAAGATACGAGTTCTTATTTGTTTGATAAGGGTGAAAAAGATGGGCTTATACGCTTAATCGATGAGGTGGAAAAAATCAAAGGCATAAGAGCGGCTAGAATTTTATATCTTTATCCTACGAGCGCGAGTGAAGCTTTGATCAAACGCATTATAGCTTCTGAAATTTTTGTAAATTATTTTGATATGCCTTTGCAGCACATAAGTGATAATATGCTTAAAATCATGAAGCGTGGGGCAAATAGCACAAGACTTAAAGAAATGCTAAATTTAATGAAAAGTGCGCCAAATAGCTTTTTACGCACGGGCTTTATCGTAGGGCATCCAGGTGAAAGTGAGGCAGATTTTGAAGAGCTTTGTGAGTTTGTTAAAGACTTTGGTTTTGATAGGGTGAGTGTTTTTGCGTATTCTAAGGAAGAAGATACAGCCGCTTTTGATATGGAGCAAGTGCCTTTTAAAGTGATCAATAAAAGGCTTAAAATCATAGAAAAAATTGTTGATGAAGTGATAGAAAAAAGTTTTGAAAAAGAAGTAGGGCAAAAGCGTTTAGTAGTTTGCACAGGAGAAAGTAGCGAGGGAGAGTTTTTTATCGCAGCTAAAGATTTAAGATGGGATAGAGAGATTGATGGGGAAATTCTTATTAATGAAAGCGAATGTGGAAATTTGGAAATGGGGCAAATTTATGAATGTGAAATTTTACAAAACCTTGATAAAAAACTCCTTGCTAAGGCTTTAAGAAAAGTAGATGCAAATTAAAGATGAAATTTTAGCCCTTTTAAAAAGGGGTAAAAATTTACTCGCTTTTTCTTATGGAAGTGATTCTAGTGTGCTTTTTTATCTTTTAATGCAAGAAAAGATCGACTTTGATCTTGTGATGATAAATTACAAAACTAGAAAAAATAGTGATTTAGAAGAGTTAAAAGCCAAAGAACTTGCTTTAAAATTTCATAAAAAAATTTTCATAAAACACGCTCCTAAATTTCAAAGTAACTTTGAAAAAAAAGCCAGAGATTTTCGCTATGATTTTTTTGAAAAAATTTGTCTTGAGCAAGGTTATGACCATCTTATCTTAGCCCATCATTTAAACGATCAATTTGAATGGTTTTTGATGCAACTTTCACGAGGCGCAGGTTTGGCTGAAATTTTAGGTATGCAAGAGTGTGAAAAACGCTCAAATTATACACTTTTACGCCCTTTACTCTTTATAAGTAAAGATGAAATTTCATCTTTTTTAAAAGAAAAAGATATTTTTTATTTCCATGATGAAAGTAATGAAAATGAAAAATATTTTAGAAATTATATAAGAAAAAATTTCTCTAATGCCTTTGTGAGTGAATTTCATCAGGGTTTAAAAAGAAGTTTTTCTTATCTTGATGAAGACAGGAAAAAACTTTATGATTTTGAAAATATCAAAGAAATTCAAGGACTTCTTATTTGCCCTAAAAATGAAAGCTTGATTGCTAGAGCGGTGAAAATGAAAGGTTTGCTTTTAAGCACGGCACAAAGAAAAGAGCTTTTAAAGGGTGATTGTGTTTTAGGTGGTAAAATAGCACTTGCATATAAAAACGAACAAGCTATTGTTTTTGAGTATGAAACTTGTCAAAAATTACCTAAAAATTTCAAAGAAGAGTGTAGAATAGCTAAAATTCCAAGACTTTTAAGAGCTTATTTATACAATCACAAAATCGATATTTCAAGCCTTAGCTTTTAGTTTTAAAATTCTTTGATAGCTTAAATGTGTGAGAAAAATCACAAAAAATACTTGCAAAAAAAGTCCTAAAAGTGGTACTGATGAGAGTAGATAAAAACAAAGAGTGCTAAATTTAAACTCTAAAGGCGAAAAATCAGAATGAAAATTTTTAAAACTTTCTTTGTCTAAAATCGTGCTTGTAACATCAATCATTAAAAGTTTGTGAAAGAGATAATAAAAAGCAAGATAATATACAAAAATATTTATAAAAGGTAAAAATAAAGCCAAGGTGCAAAGCAATAAAATCCCTATAAATTTTATAAATATTTTAAAAATTTCAAAGATAGTTTTTAAGGTTGAAACTTCGTTTGTATTATCATAATGGTAATATTTTTGGTTGATTTCTTTAGCGATAAAAGGAGTAAGAAAAGAAGTGATAAAAAGGGCTAAAAAAACCGAAGCAAAAACAACAATAAAACCTGAAAATAAAAAACTTATGATGGTGATTAAAATTTGTACAAAATGAAGAGCATAAAACCACGCCCAAAACGAATCTTCTCCAACGCTAAATAAAGAATTAAAATAATCAAGCAAGGCCGAAAAGCCAAGTACTCCTAAAAAAAGCATCAGTATAAGGCTAAAAATCAAAGGAATTAAGGCAAATTTTAAAAATTTAAGACTTAAAAAATCTTTGATTGCAAGTTTTAAAATATCCAAATTATGCCTTTTTGTAGCATTCTTCTAGTTTTTTATAAATAGTATCAAAATCAAGCTCTTGTTCTAAAATTTGAGCTAAAACTTCATTGTCTTCTTTGCCATTCCAAGTTTTTTTATAGCTGCCATCTTTGTAACCATTGTTTTGTCTAAAAATATTTAAAACATTTTTACCTATGTAGGTCTTATAAAGAATTTCAAGATTTAGCCCACATTTAATAGCTAGGGTAAAATAGGTTGAAAGTAATTCTTCAAGATTAAATCCAAAACCACTGCATTTATGGATAATAAGCTCTATATCATTTAAAATGCCATAAATATCACCCTCATTAGGGTATTCTTCTTCTTTGCAAAAATCTTGAAACACGCTTACAGCATTAACTTCTGTGGCTATAGCTTTGAAATCTTTATTGTTTTTATCGCGATACTCTTCAAGTAAAAGACTTAAAATAAAATGCCAAATATCGACAATCTCTATACGCACATTTTCCCAATTTGTTGGACTTGAAATATTTTTCCAATGTTTCCATGTAAAAGAGTCTATAAGTTCTGCACATTCCATATAAATACAGCGTCTCCAACTGATCAGTTTTCCTTCTTTGGTGTAGCCATTTTCCCAATTTAAGCCGTTTGTTTCATCGTTGAGTTTTTGTTGGAGTTTGAGCATATTTTCTAAAATTTCGATATTTGTCATTTAAAAACTCCTTGATAATTTTTAATATTATATGATTTAAGCGTAAAGATTTAAACTATCATCTGTCTTATCTTGATTTTCCTTGGCTTTTTCTTGCTGTTTTTCAAGTTGTTTTTTCATTTGTTCTAAAACTTCATCAAGAAGTTTTTTGCTATCTTCAAGCATGGAAGCATTGATATCTTTATCATCTGTTTGATTTTGTTTTAGTAAATCACTGAGTTTATTTGTAAAATTATTCATAATAGCATTTTGATGGTTTTCATCATTTGGTGTTGGTAGAACATTTGCCATTTGCATAGCTGATTCTATAATTTCTTTTGGCTTTAACTCTCCGACTTTAGAATTTGCTAAAAAGTCTTTGATCATAGGTTCAACTTCTTTCATAGCATTTTTAATCTCATCAAGATCATTTTGTGTGAGCTTAGAGCCTTCAAAAGTAAAGCTAAAGCCATACTGACGCTTAAGATTAAGAGTTTTACCTTCTTCATTATTTGCATAACTCACGCTTTGATTGTCATACATAGATAAGGCTAAATGTTTGCCACTTTTTGTTGTATAATCCATCGAAAAACTTTGGTTTTTGCTAGCATCAATTTGCATTTCTTCCCCTTATATTTATAGTTTAAATTAAAAATCGGTTATTTTTAAAAATATTTTAGTATAATTTTTACAATATGGATGAAAGAATTTTAGAATTTATAAAAAATGAGCAGCTTTTATCTTGGGCTATGATTGATGAAAAAGGTGTTTATACAGCTAGTGCTTTTTATGCTTTTGATGAGAAGAATTTAGCTTTTATTATCGCTTCTCATGAAGATACTAAGCATATAAGATTAGCCAGTGAAAATTCAAGTATAGCACTTAATATAGCCAAAGAAAGTAAAATAGCCTTTTTAAAAGGTGTGCAAGCTAAGGCCGAGTTTAAAATGGCAAGCAAGGAGCAAATGAAAATTTATTTTTCTAAATTTCCCTTTGCTAAACTTGATAAAAGTGCAAAAATTTATGCCTTAGAGCTTTTTTGGCTTAAATTTACTAACAATGCTTTAGGACTTAGTAAAAAGCTTGAGTTTTGTAAAAAATAAATTTTTATGATTTTGTTTAAAAAAATGAGTTATGATTATGGTTTATGTAAATTGTTAGGTATAGAAAATAAATGTTAAATGTAATTCACGCTTTATTTTTTAGAGAGTTAAAAACTAGATTTGGAAAAAATAGGTATCTTGGATATATATGGGTAGTTGGAGAGCCTATGAGTGTTGTGCTTTTGGTGACTATTATAGGAACTGTTATTAGGGAATATCATCATCAAGTTATGCCTGAAGGAATTTCTATTTTTATGTTTTTGATTTCAGGCATTATGCCTTTTTTTATGTTTAGAAGTATAGTAACTCAGCTTATGAATGGAATAGGGGCAAATTTATCTTTGTTTGCCTATAAACCTGTAAAACCTATACATGTATTTATTGCTAGAACTTTGCTTGAATTTTGTATTTATTTTGTGATTTTTATCACTGTGCTTTTTTTTGCAGGGTGGTTCTTTAGACTCGATGTATTTCCTGTTCATTTACTTGGAGTTTTATTTTGTATTTTTTTACTCATATGCTCAGCTTTTGCTTTAGGGATTTGTTTTGCTATTGTTTGGCACTTTGTAGAACCTTTAAGAACTTTATTAGCTTATTTTAGTATAGTATTTTATTGGAGTTCTGGGATTATATTTCCCACCTGGTTAACTCCTCGTCCTTTACTTGATATATTTTATTACAATCCTTTGCTTCACATAATGGAGCTTTTAAGATTTAATTTTTTTGAAAATTATCCTTTGCAAGATGAATATAGTTATTTTTATGTTATATTTTGGATTTTACTTGTTTTATTTATAGGGCTTTTTATTTACTACTATAATAGACAAGCTCTAACGGCGGCAAAAAAAGAATGATAAAGCTAATTAATCTAACTAAATCTTATCCTTTATTTAGTGGTGGAAGGCATTATGTTTTTAAAAATTTTACTTTTGAATTTCCTGAAAATTGTAGCATAGGTTTAATGGGATATAATGGCGCAGGCAAGTCCACTCTCATGAGACTTTTAAGCGGAGCAGAGCTTCCTGATAGTGGCAAGATAATTACTAATAAAAAATTATCTTGGCCTTTGGGTTTAAATGGAGCTTTTCAAGGTTCTTTAACTGCCAGAGATAATGCTAAATTTGTAGCTAGGGTGTATGGATACAAGGGTAAAGAACTTCAAGAAAAAGTAAAATTTGTGGAAGATTTTGCTGAAATAGGAAAATTTTTTGATGAGCCTATGAAGACTTATTCTTCGGGAATGAGTGCTAGGATAGCTTTTGGACTTAGTATGGCTTTTGATTTTGATTATTATTTGATCGATGAGGCTGGAGCTGTTGGAGATCCTGCTTTTAGGGAAAAAAGCGTGAAATTATATAGAGAAAGATTAAGCAAATCAAAGGTGATTATGGTATCTCATAATGTAGCTGAAATTAAAGAATGGTGTGATAAAATAATTTATATGAAAAATGGTCAAATTACGGTTTATGATGATGTAGATGAAGGAATAGCTGTATATCAAGGAAAAGCTTAATGGAAGAAAATAAAACTTTATTAGAAAAAATCAAAGATTTAAGTGTATTTGATTCTTTTAAAATTGTTTGGTTTATAATGATTTTTGTTGTGATTTATTATACATTGATTGCAGCACCAAGATATGTAAGCACGATGATTTTAGATGTTAGATCAACAAGTGGAGAAAGTGCTCAAACAAGTGGAATTTTGTCTTTGCTTAGTAGCACTTCTACAGCAAGCGAAGATTTAAATTATCTAAAAGGTTATATAGAATCAAGTGATATGTTAAAAATTTTGGATGAGAAAATTAAACTTAAAAGTCTTTATCAAGAACAACATATAGATTTGCCTTTTAAAATTTGGGATTCAAGTTCGATAGAATCTTATCTTAAATATTACCAAGCAAGAGTTAAGGTGCATACGGATGAAACTACTAAGCTTTTGCAGGTAGAAGTAGAAGGTTTTACACCTAAATCAGCTCATTTGATTGCTCAAACTATTATGCAGGAAAGCGAAAAGTTTATCAACGAAATCTCTCATAAAGCAGCTAGGGAACAAATGGCTTTTGCTGAAAATGAAGTACAAAAATACAAAGAACGATATCAAAAAGCACAAAATGATTTGATTGCTTTTCAAAATAAATATGGGGTTTTTGATCCCTTGAAACAAGCTGAAGCTAAAGCAAGTTTGGTTGCGCAAATTGAGACTAATTTAGCTCAAAAAGAAGCTAAACTTTTAACTTTACAAAGCTATATGAATGATGCAGCACCTGAAGTAGTAGCACTTAAAGCAGAAATTGAAGCGATTAAAAAACAGCTTTTAAGGGAAAAATCTAAAATTTCAGCTAACAATTCTTCTCAAAAGCTTAATGATTTGGCTGCTAAATTTCAAGATCTAACTATAGAAGCTACTTTTGCGCAAAAAGCTTATGAAGCAGCTTTAAAAGCTTATGAAAGTGCTAGAATAGAAGCATTAAGAAAAATAAAACAACTTGTCATCATTCAAAGTCCAGATATTCCAGAAAGCGCAAAATATCCTGAAAGAATTTATGATATTTTAACAGCATTTATTGTATTATCTTTGATTTTTGGGATTGTTAAATTTATTAAAATGATAATAGAGGAGCATAAGTATTAAAATGAAAAAAATATTAATTTTACTTTTTAGTTGTATTTTATGTTTTGGAGCTGTGGATGTTTCACAAATCATTTCAGCAGAGGATCAAGGTTCTACTACAACTAGCATAGATCAAAATTTAAGCTCAAATTATGATATAGTAAATAAAGAAAATAATCTTACAAAAATTCATCAAATTTTAGTATTTGGCGCTCATCTTTTTAATGGAAATTTTAAAAATTACAATCAAAGAGTTTATAACCCAGATTATAAGATCGCAGTTGGTGATCAAATCAGTCTTAAAATTTGGGGAGCTGTTGAGTTTTCGCAAGTTTTAGTGGTGGATTCTCAAGGAAATATTTTTATCCCTAAAGTAGGAGCTGTAAATTTACTAGGTGTGAAAAATAGTACCCTTGTAAGTGTTATAAAAGCACATGTTAATAAAATCTATAAAAGCAATGTTTTTGTTTATGCAGATATGAATGCTTATCAAAATGTCAGTGTTTTTGTAACAGGAAGTGTTAATGCTCCAGGACTTTATCAAGGACTTAGTTCGGATTCAGTGATCCAGTATCTTGATAAAGCAGGGGGTATAAATTTAGAATATGGAAGTTTTAGAGATATTCAAATTTTGCGTAATAACAGCGTGATAAAAAATATTGATTTATATGATTTTTTACTAAAGGGGCAAATGGATCTTTTTCCTTTTAGAAGCGGAGATGTTATTTTAGTAGGAAATGTTCAAAATTACGCTTTTGTTAACGGTGATGTGCAAAGACCTTTTCGTTTTGAACTTTCAAATGATATTAAAACTTTAGCTGACTTAGCTAGAGTATCAGGTGCTAAACCTATCGTGACTAATGCTATCGTAAAAAGTTATGGTGAAGATCATAAACTTGATGTCAGTGCTTATAATAAAATGCAATTTTCAAAAGTTTTACTTAGAACGGGAGATGAGGTAGAATTTCACCCTGAGTATGTTTCTGAAAATATAACTATAAGTGTAAATGGCGAGCATAATGGTTTAAAAACTTTAGTTGTGGGTAAAGGAACGACTTTAGAAGATATTTCTAAATTAATTAAAGCCAATCCACAATCAAACATGCAAGCTTTACAAGTGTTTAGAAAAAGTGTAGCTAGAACTCAAAAAGAACTTATCAATGCTCAGCTTAAAGAGCTTGAAACTCTAGCTTTAACTAGTGGTTCTGTTACAGCTCAAGGTGCAGCTATAAGAGCTCAACAAGCAAAAACGATTTTAGAATTTATCCAAAGAGCTAAGCAAGTAGAGCCTAAGGGTCAAATTGTCATTGATAATCCAAAGTCTTATAATTCGGTTATTTTAGAAGATGGTGATACTATTAATGTACCAAGTAAGAATAATCTCATCATAGTTCAAGGTGAGGTTTCTTTACCTGGAGCTTTTGTGTATGATAAGGGCAAAGATTTAAGATATTATATCAATCTTGCAGGAGGTTATGGAGAAAGAGCGGATACTTCAAAAGTTTTGGTTATACGAAGCAATGGAAAAGCTGAAAAATATCATAGTGGTATAGATATGAAACCAGGCGATTCTGTGTTGGTATTGCCAAAAGTAGATAGTGAGAATTTGCAAATTTTTTCAATGTTAACTCAAATTCTTTATCAAATTGCTATTGCAACCAATGTCGTGCTTAATCTTTAAGGTTTAAAAATGAATACTCTTGAAATAGCCAAAGAAGTCTTTGAAAAAGAAGCACAAGCTATTTTGGATTTGGCTAAAAATTTAGATGAAAATTTTAATCAAGCTGTGAATTTGATGCTAAATACCAAAGGGCGTTGCATAGTCAGTGGAATGGGTAAATCGGGTCATATAGGTGCTAAGATAGCAGCTACTTTAGCAAGTACAGGAACGCCAAGCTTTTTCATCCATCCAGGAGAGGCTTTGCATGGAGATCTTGGAATGCTAACTCCTGAAGATGTTTTAATTGCTATTTCAAATTCAGGAGAAACTGAAGAAATTTTAAAAATCATTCCAGCTATAAAAAAGCGTAAAATTCCACTTATAGTAATGTGTGGTAAAAAAAATTCCACCCTTGTAAAGCAAAGCGATATATTTTTAAATATAGCTGTGGAAAAGGAAGCTTGTCCTTTGCAGCTTGCTCCTATGTCTTCGACAACCGCAACTTTGGTTATGGGGGATGCTTTAGCTGCTGCTTTGATGAAGGTAAGAAATTTCAAGCCTGATGATTTTGCCCTTTTTCATCCAGGGGGGAGTTTGGGGCGTAAGCTTTTAACCAAGGTAAAAGATCTTATGGTTTCAAGCAACCTTCCTATAGTGCATCCTGATACTGAATTTAATGATCTTGTTGATGTGATGACTAGTGGAAAGTTAGGGCTTTGTGTGGTACTTGAGAATGAAAAATTAGTGGGTATCATCACTGATGGAGATTTGCGTCGTGCTTTAAAGACAAGCGATAAACCAAGATTTGATTTTAGAGCCAAAGAAATCATGAGTACAAATCCTAAAGTAGTCGATGCTGATGCTATGGCAAGTGAAGCAGAAGAGATCATGCTAAAACATAAAATCAAAGAAATTGTTGTATCTAAGGAAAATAAGATTATAGGTATTATTCAACTTTATGCGATAGGGAATGTTTAAAATGGCCCTTTTATCTGTTATTATCCCTTTTGGTTTAAGCAAGGAGCGTCCTTATATAAAAAAAAGGGTTATTGAAAAAGCAAAATATTTTAAAAGCGATGAAAATATAGAATTTATTTTTGTGGAAGGATTTTCTTCGCAAAATCATAATCTTAAACATTATATTTTAAAACAAAATCATATTTATTTAAAAGATCAAGACCAAAAAGTTTTTTCACAAGGAAAATGTAGAAATTTAGGTGCTAGTTATGCTAATGCCAAAGTAATTTTATTTTTAGATCTTGATTGCTTTATTTCTTTTGAGAATTTTGAAAAAATTCTCAAACTTATACAAATTAAAAATATTACAAATAATCCAAATGCTCTTGTAGTTTTGCCAGTTGTATATTTAACGCAAAAAGCTAATGAAATTCTAAAAAATTATGAGATAGATTTTTGGGATGCTTTAATTCAAGAGGATTTAATTAGTGGAAAAAAAACTTTTGTTAAATTTTTTGCTCCCAGTTCGACTTCGAGTTTGATTATCAATAAGCATAAATTTTTAGAGCTTGGTGGAAACAATGAAAGTTTTATTGGTCACGGTTATGAAGATTTTGATTTTTTTGTTAGAGTTTTAAAGTCTTGTATTAAGTTTGAGAAAATGCCTTTTAATTTAAATTATGATTCTAGAAATTGGAACTTCTATAATTTTAAGGGTTTTCGTTCTTGGTTTTCATTGCTCGGCTACGAGGCTTGTTTTTATGGGATTTATATGTACCATTTTTGGCATATTGAACCTAATCAAAATGGCTATATGGATAGAAAACACAAAAATCACAAGTTATTTTATAAGCATTTGAAAAATTTAAAAGACTACCATTTAAAACCTTTAAAAATTGCAAATGTAAAAAATGTGAAAAATTTAGCTCTTATAAGAGAAAAGTATGATTTTGATTCTTTGAGTATTTATTTAGGGGATTTTATCTATAAAAATATAGATGAGATTATTACCATTAAAGAGGAAGATTTTAAAAACTACTTAAATAAGGAGAAAATTTCTCAAATTTTAGTTGATGTGAATGAATATGATAGTTTAAAACATTTTTTAAAAGATTATTCGTGTGTTTATTTTAAAAAAGGAATTCTGCCAGACTCATGGTTATTTTTTGATGAAAATAGCGATGAAATTTATAAAAGAAAATATTGGAATTTTGATCTAAGTGCAACCCAAATTGATGAAACTCGAGTTTATTTTAATTCCTTAAGTCTTGAGAAAAAAAATGAAATTATAGATTTTTTGAAAAAAAATGAAATTATAAATGATAATGATCGATATAAGTTCATTTTTTTTCTAAAAAATGAACTTTATAGTTTTGCAAAGTTTGGTAAATTTTATCAAATTATTTTCAATAAGCAAAAATTATTAACATTGAATAATTGTGATAAAACATTTTATTCTTTACAATCATTTGTCTATAAACCTTATTTATATGAAGTAAAAAGTATGAATATTTTTTCTAAAATCTTAGAATTTTTGGGTATATATTTTATACAAAGTATAATTTCACAAACCAAATTTTATCGTTTAGTACGAAAATTATGTTTCAATCCAAAGGGTTTTTTTAAAGATTCTAGGAAAATAAATTTTAAAAAGTTAAACAATGAATCAAATTAAAACTGTAGGTGTAGTAATTCCTATTTATAATGTAGAAAAATATTTAAGAGAATGTTTGGATAGTGTAGTTAATCAAACTTATAAAAATTTACAAATTGTACTAGTAAATGATGGAAGCACAGATGAAAATTCTTTAAGTATAGCCAAAGAATATACTTTAAAAGATGAAAGATTTATTTTAATTGATAAGGAAAACGGCGGTCTTTCTTCCGCTCGCAATGTAGGCATAGAATTTTTTGAAAATAAGTATATCTTTGAAATCAAAACACAAAAATATAAGTCAGACTCTTTGGTTGAATTTGAATTAAAAAATAAAGAGAATTTTTATAAAATAAATAAAATATACAAAAGTTCTAAAAATTTTTATGATATAGAGCAAATACAAAATTTCTCTTTTCCAAGAATAGATTATATTATTTTTTTAGATTCTGATGATTATTGGGAATTAAATTCCATAGAAGAATGTGTTCTTAGAATGGATGGAGTAGAGGTAGTTTGGTTTGATTATAAAACTGTTTTTCAAGGGGTTAAAAAGAAAAATTGTAAGACTCAAATGGAATATTTTGGTTTTAAGGATGAAAGAATTATAGAATCTAAAGATTGGGTAAATAGGGCCAAAGAGAGAAGTATTTTTTATTTTTGGTTTTCTTGGCAAGGTATGATTGATTTTAATTTTTTACAAAAAATTAATTTAAAATTTATTAATGGTATTTTTGCTGAAGATTGCCATTTTGGAGTCATATTATTTGCTTTTAGTAAAAAGATTTCTGTTTATTCAAAAAAAATGTATATCTATCGAATACGCGAGTCAAGTTTGATGAATTTTACTAATGCAAAATTTTCAATTTCTCCCAATTCATATCTAAAAAAAATTGATATTTTTGGAAATTCAGATATAACTAAAGTCTATTATGAAGCTATAAGTTGGCTACAAATAGCTTTGAAATTTATAGAATTTAGCAAAACTAATCATTGCTTGAGTTATGATATCCAAAAACATTTTTTGCCAGTTATATGTAATAAAGGATTGAGTTTAAAAACAATTAATAAAGATCCGTTGCATTTGAAAAAGTATTTAGAATATTTGAAATTGTATATAGAAAATCAACCTTTAGGTGCAGTTTACAGGGTAAAACAATATCTTTCTTATAAGGTAATCAAAAAAATATTATCTGTCAAAGGTATGAAAAAAATTTTTTTACCTTTTGATATTATTTTTATAGTTTTAAAACATCAAATAAATAAAAAATATAAAAAAAGTATTAAGAATCAAAAATTACCATTAGAGTTCTATAAAGATTATCAAAAAGCAATACGTCTTAAAATGAAAATTTTTAAAATTATTAATATAATTTCTAAAGGCAAGATATGGAAAATTTAGAATATCCTCTAATTAGCGTTATTATGCCTACTTTTAATAGAGAAAAGTATATAAAATTTGCTATAGAATCTATTCTCAATCAAACTTTTACAAGCTTTGAATTTATTATTATAGATGATTGTTCGAATGATGCAACTTATGATATTATTAGGGAATATGCTAAAATTGATCAAAGAATTATTGTTTTAAGAAATAAAGCAAATAAAGGAATAGTTTTTTCTTTAAATAAAGGTTTGCAATTATCTAGGGGTAAGTATATTGCAAGAATGGATGATGATGATATATCTATGCCCACAAGATTAGAAAAACAATTTCAAATTATGGAGAAAGATGATAGTATTATTGTCGCTGGAACATATTTTAAGTATATAGGTAGAAATCCTGATTCTTTTGCTAGCTGGGTGAATGTTTATGAACATGATATGGTTAAAATTAAAATGATGTTTGAATGCCCAATTTGTCACCCTAGTGTCATTATGAGGAAGAATTTTTTTAAAAAATATAATTTAAAATATTCTCAAGAGTATCAATATGCAGAAGATTATAAATTATGGTTAGATGTGCTTCAAAATGGTGGAAAAATTATTAATATTCCTGAAATTTTATTATTATATAGAGCAACTAATTTAAGTATTAGTAGAAATAAGAAAACTTCTAATTTACAACAAATTCGCTCAAGATCGATATTATTTAAATGTAGAGAATTATTTTTAGATACAAAGTCGAAAAATTTATTGAGAGATTTTTGTAATATTCCAATGGAGCTTAGTAAAAAACAAGAAATATATAAAAAAATACAAAGAATACAAATAGCATATCAAGGTAATCGGGATAGTGTTCAAAAGATATTACAGTATTTTTGTGGCGTATTTTCTGATATTCACATTTGTTTTATATTTGACAATATTCAACTGCAAGGTTTAATTAATGGTATTTTTTCTATTTTAAAAAATTCTTCAGAGTTAGACCGTTTTCATTTTTATATTTTACATAATGGGAGTTTTCAAAGTGAGTTTAGCATTTTAAAGCTTAGAAGAATTAAAGATTTTGAACTTAGTATTATTGATATTTGTAAAATTAACAATGAGAATATTAGTCAGTATAAAACATTATATTTTAAATTCCTTTTTGCTTTAACGCAATTGAAAATTGAAAAATGTCTTTTGATTAGTTCTAGATTTGTAGTTATGGATAGTTTAAATTTTTTTTGGAATGCTGATTTTGAAAAAAAAATAATTGTAGCTACAAGTAGTTGTAATTTGGAAAAAATGGAATTATTCCGTGATGAATTTTTGATTCAGGAAAATTTTGAAAGTAATGTAATAATGATTAATTTGGAGTATCTTTTGAAAAATAATTTTTTAAAAGAAATATTATTTTATGATAAAACCTTTTATTTTCATAATGAGATTCTTTCTAAGGAAGAAATAATTATGAATTTAATTTTTAAAAATAATTGGAAAAAAATTTCATTACGTTACAATGTCCAGAGTAATTTAAAATTTCTAGATAATTTGCATCCTATTTTGTTTAGTTATCAAAAGCTAAAAGATGTGAGAAATAAAATTTATATTGATTATATAAAAGAAAATCATTACATGCGTATTGAAGATTTTTTTGAAGATAATTTAATCAATGATTTAAACTATCTTAGTGCGGTTGATATTATCAAAAATAGTCTATCTTATAAAATAGGAATGAGAATAATACAATCAAAAACATTAAGTAAGATATTAATTCTTCCTTTTGCATTATGTAATATTATCCATCAAGATTATATTGAAAAAAAAATTAGAAAAAATCTTGAATATGTAAATCCTATTTTTTCCACGCCTAATATTGAAGAATGTTATGATTATCTTGAAGGTGAAAAGATGAAAAAGCATTTAGCATATCAGCTAGGAGAGTGTTTTTTAGAACATCCGTTTTTTTTTATATTGTATTTTATAAAGATTTATATAAATTGGAAGAAAAATGGAAAAAGATAATAGCATGATTTTTCCCTATCATATCCCAATTGTTTTTGCCGTAGATGATAATTATTTACCTTATATGTCTATCGCCTTAAATTCATTGGTAGATAGAGTTAGTAATTGTTATAAATATAATATATTTGTTATGCATTTAAATATAGATTTAGAAAGGCTAAATAGGCTTAAAGAAAATATTAGAAACAATAATGTAACTATTGAGTTTATAAATTTAAATCAATATTTAAAGAAAATATTTAAAGAATATGGTAATATATTTTATGAAAGGTCTTATTTTACTACAGCTATGTATTATAGGATTTTCATTCCTGAAATTTTTAGTAATTTTAAAAAAGTAATTTATTGCGATAGTGATGTTATTTTTAAAGCAGATATTTCTCATCTATTTTTTATTGATTTAAATAATAAAGAAATTGGTGCATGTAGAGATATTGCAGCATTATATGCATATAGAAAAAGAGAAACGGTATGGCAACAAAATATTCGCAATAATTTTGATAAAATAAATTTTAGATCTATATCTGATTATTTTAATTCAGGGGTTATTGTATTTGATATTGTTAAGTGTATTCAAATGAAAACCGTCTCAAAATGTCTCACAGTTATTAAAAATATCGACAATCTATATTTTCCAGATCAAGATGTGTTAAATATTGTATTTTGTGGCCATGTTCATTTTTTACCATTAGAATGGAACTTTTTATGGACAACATACATAGAATATAAGGATAATTTTATGTATTTGCCTAAGAAAATTATAAACGAGATTTATAAAGCTAAAACAAAACCTAAGATAATTCACTATATTTCAGAAACAAAGCCTTGGAAAGATAAAAATAGTTTTTTTGTAGAATGGTGGAAATTTCCTCGTAAAAATTTGTTTTATGGGGAGATATTATGTAAAAAATTAATGATTCAAAATAGTTATGTAAATTTAAATCAGAATAATTGTATATATGTTGATATTTTAGATTACTTGTTATTGCTTCCTTATTTTAATTTTGATGATTTGTATAAGCATATTGAGCAATTATATAATCTTGAAAATTTTGCTTTATATAGAAAAAATGCAATTATTCAAGCGGAATCATATTATAAAAAAAAATCTTTTCTCTTAAATATTGATGAGATTTATTTTTTTATGCCAAAAAAAAATGCATATATTAAGAATATAGAAGAACAATTAATTAAGCAGAGTGCCTATGTAAACCAAGAATTATATCAAATTTTAAGATTCTTAAAAAAATTAGGAAAAAAGATAATTTTGATTCATAATAATGTTTATTCTATGAAATATATTATTGATATTTTACAGAAAAATAACATTGATTTTTATGAAAATATTTATTCCTATAAAGATTTTTATAGAAAAGATTATAGTAATTTTTTATATTTTGGAAAATTTTTATTTGAGACGCAAAATATAAATCAGAAAGAGTATCGATTTAGATATGTTAACCCTAAAGATGTATTTGTGAGGTATAATCCTAAATTATGTGGTATTTACCGTAATGAAAGTTTGGAATCAAGTATTATTTTGGGATTGTATATTAAAAAATGGATTTTAAGCGATAAACATATTGATAACTATTGGGAAAGTTTTGGATATTTTTATGGTGGCCCACTTTGCTATGGTTTGGCTAATTTTATATACAATGAAGCTGTAAAAAACGATTTAAAAGAATTTATTTTTGTTGCTAGAGATGGCTATGTTATTGAAAAAATTTTTAATTTTTTACAACAGCAGTTTAAGACAAATATAAAAACCGAATATATATATGCCTCTAGAGCTTTAAAGGTTCTATCAAAAATTGATTTAAATTCAAATCATTTGCCTTGGGATGATAAAATATCGAGTTTATTTGATTTGTGTACTAAAGCATTAGATGATTTTAAAAAATATCAAGGCAAATCAATATCTAAAAAAATACAGTTAGATTTGCTTAAACAGTATTCTGATAAAATTAACTATTTATCTAGCAAGATAGAAAAATCGTTTGTTAAGTATATAAAAAAATACTCTTTTAAGCAAAATAAAATAGGGCTTTTTGATTTTGTTACTTTTGAGTTTAGTTCTTTGAATATTTTACAATCTGTTTTGAAAAAAAAATTTTTTTATGCATATTATTTTTATATAATACCAAATTCGAAAAATTTTTTTTTATCTAATATTGCTAATGCACAATCTTATTCGACAATATTTTTTAAAAATCATCTTATTGGAGAGTTTTTGGTTACAGCACCTGAGCTCCCGATAAGTTTTATTAAGGATGGAAAAATAAATAGAATGGATAATATACATGAACAATACAAGGTTGAAATTTATAAAATTATTTCTCAATTTGAATTAGAATTTTCAAAAGATTTAATTCTAACATTTGGCGATTTTAGGATATTTTTTAGAAGCGATGAGGTGGTTAGAATAATAAATTATTTTATTGATAATATAGATTATAAGGATAGATATTATTTTAAAGATATATATCACTCTGAAAATAGTGCCCATACTAAGTATGTAAGAATTTTTAACCAATGTGCTAGTGCAACTGATAGTGTAAGAAATAGCTTATCTTATAGAATAGGCTTGAGAATAATGCAATCAAAAACATTAAAAAAAATTTTAACTCTCCCTTTTTCTTTGATTAATATTATTTATCAAGATTATATTGATAAAAAAATTAAAAGTGAGCTTGAGGTTAAGAATATTAATTTTAAAATTCCTAAAGTAGAAGAGCATGATTTTATTGAGGGTAAAAAAAATAAACAACACTTAGCTTATCAATTGGGTGAGTGTTTTTTAAAACATCCTATTTTATTTATATTTTATTTTGTAAATATTTATATTAAGTGGAAGAAATGAAGAAAAATAATATACAACAATGGTGTGATTTATCTTATAGTTTAGATTCTAGGAGAAAATTTTACAAAGATAGTAAAATTTTAATAACAAGGAAAGAAAAATATTCAAATAATTTAGTTAATAGAGAGACGGAAATATTTATAAATTCACATATGGGTACTCATATTGATTTTCCTGCCCATTGTATTCAGAATGGAAATTTTGGGGAAAAATATTCTTTGGATTTTTTTTACTCTAGAAAAATCTTTGTGGTTAATATTGATTTGAGTAAAAAAAAAATACCTAAATTAACTTATGAATATTTTTATAAAAATGTTAAAATACCAAAACAAATAGAAATTTTGCTTGTTAATACCAATTTTTATACACTTAGAAATGATGAGCGTTATATTTGGAATTCTCCTATTATTAGTTCCAAAATACCTTTATATTTTAAAAAAAATTTTCCAAATATAAAAATCATTGGTTTTGATATAATTTCTCTTACTTCTCAGCTTGATAGGGAGGAAGGCAAGAGATGTCATTTTAATTTTTTATCGAAAAAATATGGTAGAGAAATTTTAGTTATTGAGGATATGAATTTTTCAAATTTAAGAAAAAATGATATTATTAAAGAAATACTAATATCGCCTTTAAAATTTGAATACATGGATGGTAGTCCTTGTTCTGTTGCGGCGAAGATTGAAAGGAATAATAAAAAATGAAAAATGTAAAAGATTTTGCAAAAGAATATATTTTAAAATTAAATCGATTGCTTAGTGAAATTGATATGAAAGTTATTGTTGATATTGTTGATTTATTTGAGCGAGTTTCAAAAAATAAGAATACGATTTATATTATAGGAAATGGAGGTAGTGCAGCTACTGCATCACATTGGGTGAATGATTTTTCTGCTGGTTTAAAAAGAAGAAACATTTTAAGTATTGATATGAAAAGTTTAGCTGATAACACGCCGGTTTGTACAGCTATAGCAAATGATATAGGATATGAAAATATATTCAAACTTCAGCTGCAAGATATATTAACTAAAGATGATGTCCTTTTTGCCATATCTTGTAGTGGAACTTCGCCGAATATTATTAATGCAGTAAAATATGCTAAAGATATTGGTGCAAAAGTAGTAGGAGCTACTGGTTTTGATGGGGGAGACTTGTTAAAACTATCTGATATTAAATTTCATGTACAAACTCCTAAAGGAGAATATGGATTAGTTGAAGATATACACATGATTCTTGATCATATTATATATTCATATTATATGCAAAAGGCATAATTATATGATTAAGATTGGAATTGCAGGTTTTGGAAAAATAGGTCAATTGAGGGCTAAAAAAATTTTAGAGAAAAATTATGCACAGGTAGTTGCTGTTTATGATATTAAAAAACCTTTAAATTTGGGTAGCGATATAATTTTTTGTTATAGTTTTGATGAGTTATTGTCGCAAGATATTGACGCTATTTTTATATGCACTTTTGTAGATTCTTTAGCTGAATATACCAAAAAAGCATTATTGGCAAAAAAACATGTTTTTTGCGAAAAGCCTCCTGCTAAAACAAGCAAGGAGCTTCAAGAGGTTATTAAGGTTGAACAGAATAGTAAAATGATTCTAAAATATGGATTTAATCATAGATATCATTATTCAGTTATGGAGGCTAAAAAAATAATAGATTCTAAATCTATGGGAAAGCTTTTATGGATGAAGGGGACTTATGGAAAAGCTGGTAGTATAGATTATAATAAAAATTGGCGCAATTATAAAAACAAATCAGGCGGTGGTATACTTATAGACCAAGGAATTCATATGCTTGATTTGATGCGTTATTTATCTGGTGAGGAGTTTGAAAAAATTAATAGTTTTGTAACAAATGCTTATTGGGATATTGAAGTGGAGGATAATGCATTTGCTATTATGAAAACATATTCAAATACTATAGCAATGTTGCATTCTAGTGCTACACATTGGAAGCATAAGTTTTTATTAGAGATGTATTTTGAAGAAGGTTATATCAATCTTGATGGTATTTTATCTGGGACTAGAAGTTATGCACCAGAAACATTAGTTGTGGGAAGAAGAGAATTCGAAGATATAACTTTTGCAATGGGTAAACCTAAAGAAAATATTACTTGGTTTGAAAACGATGATTCTTGGGAAATTGAAATAAAAGAATTTTTAGATGCAGTGGACGGTAAAGTGAGTGTTAAAAATGGCACTAGTGCTGATGCTCTTCAAACCATGTTGTTGATTGAGAAAATTTATAACAACTCAGGATTTTACAATGACTAAAAATAAATATATTGCAGAAATTCCTGCTAGATTAGGAAGTCAAAGAGTAAGGCAAAAAAATTTAAGACTTATTGAAGGGGAGCCTATGATAGCTTATGCTATAAAGGCTTGTAAAAATGCAAATAGTATTTCTGAGGTGTATGTAAACACAGAAAGTGATTTAATAGGACAAGTTGCCTTGGATTATGGTGTAAAATATTATAAAAGGAGCCAAGAATTAGCCCTAGATCATATTGTGTCAGATCAATTTAATTATGATTTTTTAAAAAAAATAGAATGCGAAGCCTTAGTCATGGTTAACCCTGTTTCGCCTTTAGTAGAATCAAGTGATATAGAAAATGCTATCAAATTTTTTGAAACAAATCAATTAGACTCGATGATATCAGCTAAAGATGAAAGATTGCAATGTTTTTACCAAGGAAAGGCATTAAATTTTAATAAAGATGGGTTATTACCTATGACGCAAAATATTGATCCGGTTCAAGTATGTGTGTGGACAGTGTGCATTTGGAGAAGAGAAAGTTTTATTAAATCTTATGAAAAAAATGGCTATGCTGTTTTTAATGGAAAATGTGCTTTGTGGCCTATTGATCCTATAAAATCTATTAAAATTAGCTATGAAGAAGATTTTTTACTGGCAGAACAATTGTTAAAAGCACGAAGATATTGCGGCAAAAATGAGGTAAAGTATTATGGAGAATAAAAAAATTGCTGTTACTACGGTAGCATTTTCTAAAAATCAATATTTAAGAGCAAAACTAAATTCATATTTTAAATGTGTGCAATTTAACGATTCCTTGAAAAGATTAAGTCAAGATGAGTTAAAAAGTTTTTTAAAAGATGCTGATGGTGCTATTGTTGGACTTGATGAAATAAATGAAGATATTTTAAAAGAAGCTAACAATCTTAAAGTAATTTCTAAATATGGTGTTGGATTAAATAATATTGATTTTAATGCCACGGATAAATATAAAGTGAGTGTTGTTTATCCTCAAGGAGTAAATAAAAGATCGGTTTCAGAACTTGCCTTAGGAAATATTTTATCTTTAATGAGAAATAGTTATATAACTTCAAATAAATTAAAAAAACAAGAATGGGATAAAAATGGTGGAATTCAATTAAGTGAAAAAAATGTTGGAATTATAGGAGTTGGAAATATTGGTAAAGATCTTATAAGTCTTTTAAAGCCCTTTAATTGTACAATATATGTTAATGATATAATACAGCAAGATGAGTATTATAAAAGAAATAATTTGATTGAAGCAACAAAGGAAGAAATTTATAAAAAATGTGATATTGTTACTATCCACGCGCCTTCAACTAATTTAACAAAAAATATGGTTAATAAGGATGTTTTTGCTATGATGAAAAAAGAAGCATATTTTATTAATACTGCTAGAGGAGATATTGTTGTTCAAGAGGATTTAAAATGGGCTTTAAAAGAAAAAATCATAGCCGGGGCTGCTATCGATGTTTATGATCAAGAACCACCCAAGGATTATGATTTTATTTCTTTGCCAAATTTAATTTGCACTCCACATATTGGTGGTAATGCTAAAGAAGCGGTTTTAGCAATGGGGGAAAGTGCCATTAAAAATTTAGTAGACTATTTTAAAGAGGCTTAATGGCAATCATCACTAATGTACATCAAGTTCACAGCTTTTTAAAAGATCAAGTGGCTTTAGAATATCTTTATTCTGTATGTAATAGTACGCATCAAAATCGGCTCCGAATTTTAGAATTACCATTAAAAAGTTGCAAAAAAGAAAATATAAGTGAAACTTTTTTTGTTTTGGAGCAAAATTATATAACAAAACCAAGAAATGAATGTTTTTGGGAAAGTCACAAAAAATATATTGACATACAATTACACTTAAAAGGTATAGAGCAAATGGAGTTTATTGATGTAAGTCATCTTGAAATTTCAGAAGAATATAATCAAGAAAAAGATTTAATTATATATAATGATAATCGTTGCTCAAATAAAATTATAATGCAAAAAAATGATATAGCTATTTTTTTTCCAGAAGATGCACATTTGGGAATGGCTATGTATAGTGAGAATCCATCGAATATTCTAAAAACAGTTATTAAATATCCATTGGGATTATGGAAATGAAAGAATTAGAAATTGCAAAATTGGCATGTTATAAAGCGGGTGATTTTTTATTAAACTTAAAAGAAAAAAAAGTAAATTCTAATGATAAAAAAGATATCAAATTGCAGGCAGATTTAGATTCTGAAAAAATTATACATGAAATTTTAACAAATGCTTTTTCTTATCCTATTTTAAGCGAAGAAAGTTATAAAATCAGTGATGAAGAAAAAAAAGGAATTTATTGGATTGTTGATCCTTTAGACGGGAGTCTAAATTTTAGCCAAAATATTCCTTTATGTTGTATTAGCATAGCTTTATATGAAAATAATAAGCCCCTATCAGGTGTAATTTATGATTTTAATAGAGATGAAATGTTTAGTGGTATAGTTGGAGTTGGTGCTTGGTTAAATGATAAAAAAATTATTCCATCTGATAATATAAAAGACAAAAGTCAAGCTATTTTGGCAACAGGTTTTTCTTCTTATATGAATTATGATAAAGATGGACTAATGGAATTTATATCGAATATTCAAGAATTTAAAAAAATCAGGTTGCTTGGTAGCGCTGCTTTATCTTTAGCTTATGTAGCATGTGGAAGAATTGATGCTTATTATGAAAAAGATATAGCCATTTGGGATGTCGCAGCAGGAATAGCAATACTTGAAAGTTTAGGAAATATAACATATAGTTTTTTTCAAAATGAATTGAAATGCTTAATTAGGGTAGAAAATAAATTAAAGGAAAAAAATGACATTAGAGCAAATTAGTGAGCTTGTAAAATCAGAATCAGTAAAAATTGTTAGTTTTGATATTTTTGATACTTTGTTAGTTAGACCTTGTATTATTCCTTCTGATATGTTTAAAATTGTGGCTACAAGAGCAGGTTATGATGAATCTTTTGTAAAGATTAGACAATTAGCTGAACAATATGCAAGAGAAAATAAACCATTCTATGAGGATGATATTACTATAGATGATATTTATAAACACTTACATTTAAATTTTGAATTTTCGACAGAAGAGTGTGAAAAACTTAAAACTATAGAAATGGAAGTTGAGTTTGATTATTTGTACCCTAAAAATTCAATCCAGAAAATTTTTTTTGAAGCATTGGAAAATCATAAAAAAGTTATTATTGTTTCAGATATGTATTTACCAAAAAAATTTTTGGAAAAAGTTTTAGAAAAAAATAATTACAAAGGCTACAATGAACTGTTTGTTTCGGGAGACTTAAAATTATCTAAAGGTAGCGGAAGATTATTTGATTTTATAATTGCTAAATTTGAAAAAATAGGGTTTGAAAAAAATAGCATTTTACATATAGGTGATAATCAAAGAGCAGATGTAGAGATTCCTAATTCAAAAGGAATTAAGAGTGCTAGAATTGTTAATTCTTCGGATAGATTTAATATGTTGCATTTATTAGATTCTATTCAATATTCAAAAATGGCTTTTACAGATAATAGATTTATATTGGGTTTTATGATTAACAAGGTTTTTGATCATATTTCAAGATCATACGATAAAGATCATTCTATGTTTAATGGCGAGATTGAAAATTTTACAAATTTATTACTAACACCTATTTTTTATGCTTTCACTCAGTGGCTTTTAGAAGATTGTAAAAAAAATAATATCGACACTTTACTGCTGGTTTATAGAGATGGTTATTTAATAGAAAAAATTTTAAATATTTTTTTAAAAGATAAAAATACTCAGATCAATATAAAGCCTTTAAGGCTTTCTAGAAAGGCTTTATATGCTTTTGATGGTTTAAGTAAAAAAGAATGCAAAAAAAAGTTAGTTGCAATACCAGCAAGCACTACTATGACTATTGGGAATTTTTTAAAACTAAGGTTTTTAATGAATGATTCTCAAGTTATTGAAGTATCAGAAAAATATAATTTTGTATTAGATGCTTATGTTGGAGATGTCAAAAATCAATTGATAATTGCTGATCAAGTATATGAGTATTTTTTTAATAATGCTAAAGAAAAAACTGAAATTATAAAAGATTATTGTAGAAAAGTTATTGCGGATGGTAAAAATATAGCTGTATTTGATGTAGGGTATAGTGGAAGAATTCGTAAGTTTTTAAAAGATGTTTTGAATATCGAAACTACAGCTTATCATATGTTTAAACATTTTGGCTTTAAAAGTGATGATGGTATAAAAACATATTTTGACTTTAGTAATACTTTTTTTCAACACATTCATGTAATCCATAATCAAATATTTGAAGATATTCTAAGCGAGCCTGTTGGAACATTGCAAGAAATTATAAAGAAAAATGATAAATTTGATTTCATACTTGATGATAAATATCAAGCACAAGATGAAATTTTAAAAATTCAAGAAAGAATTTTAAGCAATATTGAAGAATTTTATGATTTATTTAAAAAAGATATAGGTGTTTTAAATATACATGGTTTTGATTTTTATCATATATTAACGCGATTTTTATGGCAACCAAAAGCTAAAGACATGAATGTCTTTAAAAATTTAACCTTTAAAGATGATTTTATAGTAGGGAATAACAATATTGGTTATGATAGATGGTTTGCGAGTAAAAAAAATTTTCAAAAATCAAATGAATACTGTACTGTAAGAAAAATAATTAAGAGATATTATAAAAAGTTTAAAAATTTCTCATTTTTTCAGAATTTTAAGAACAGATTGGAAATTAAAAAACAAAAGCGAATTATTCAACAAAACATACAAGATTTATTTGAATTTCCAAGTAAATGTTTTGACGATGTATTGGAAAAAAAAGATTTTCTTCTTGTGGGTCACTTTGCTTATTTTGATAAAGGAGTGTGTCGTTATATTTCTAATGCGACTCAAGGTAAATCTGTGTTAGTAGTATCTACAACGCCTTGGTTAAAAAAAGAATTTGTACAAAATAAATTAAAAATACCAAGCATTATAGTCCCTAAAGCTACTTTTAATAGAGGATATGACAGAAATGTTGATCTTAATCTTACTGAATCTGAGAAATACATTTTAGCGCAAAATCCAAGATTAAAAGAAATTAGTCTTAGAATGAAGTTGCAATATAAAGATATGGGTAAAAATTATCCAGATAAAATGGCTATATTTTTATTTCAATATTTTGATATTTTATTAGAAAAAACTTCTCCAAAAAAGGTTTTCATATGGAATAAATTTAATGCAACACATGAAATTCTTTATCTAGTTTGTTTAAGAAGGAATATACAATGTGTTTTTATGGAATTTGGAGTGATTCCTGGAACATTTAATTTTGATTTGCAAGGGCAAATGGGAGAAAGCTGGATAGCAAATCATACATCAGATTTTAATGATTTAACAATTAATTCAAATGATCTTGAAAATGCAAAAAAAGTTTTAGAATATATTTACAAAGAAAAACTATGCAGAAATTTACAACCTGAAAATAATCTTATCGATAATATTAAGTGTAAAATAAAAAAAGACCGTCCAACGATTGTATATTTTGGACAAAATGATTTTGAAGCTGGTATGATACCTTATAATCAGCATGTGGTTAAATATCATTCTCCGTGGAGTATTGATTCAAATGATGCTTGTAGAGTTTTAAGTGAAATATGCATTAAAAATGATTGGAATTTTATTTACAAACCACATCCTAATTTGGAATGGCTTGAAGAAAAAAAATCTGAAATTATTGATGCTAGGGGTGTAGATATTCACGAGCTTATAGATTTAGCAGATGTTGTGGTAACTATATTATCTCAAAGTTCCTATGAGGCTTTGATGCGTAATAAACCTGTTGTTATGTTAGGATATACACATTTGAAGCATAAAAATTGTACTTATGAAGCATTTGCTAAAGATGATGTGGAACAAATTCTTGATAAGGCAATAAAAGATGGTTTTACAGAAGAAATGAGGAAAAATTTTCATAGCCATATTGCTAGACTTTTAAAATATTACCTATATGATGATTATGTTGCAAGAAAATTCAAATATGGAAAAAAAATTGAAGATTTTCAAAATGAGTTTTTGAATTAAAGGTTTATTATGTTTCAAAGCGCTGATAAAAAAATACAAGAACAGTTAAATTTATGGAATTTCGATGCAATTGAAATATTATATGAAAAAAAATTAGACTCACTCGAAAATGAATATGTTGATTTTTTATTTCAAATTGGAAAATTTGAAAAACTTCATAACTTTCTTAAGGTTTTTCAAGAAACACCTGCTTGGTGGGAAATGACAAGAATAAGTAAAGATTATAATTTTTTTTCTTTTCTAGAAAAATTATTACAAGCAGTGCAATTTGATTTTAAAGATATGTCTTTTGAAAAGAGATATTTAGCATGTTATATTTTAAACGCTAAAATTTCAAAGCAAGAGTTAAATGGAAAATTTTGTCACGAGTTGTTTTATACTTCAATTGTTTATATGGAAAGAAATAAATATAAATGGGGAGTTTATAAGGAGGCTTGTGATGCTATTTCAACAGCTTATTACATAAAAAAAAGCATTGATTATTTTTTTTACAGTAATGATGATGATTTTTTGGATCGAATACAAGATTATATGTTTATTTTGCAAGATTTTATGAAACAAAATTTTTACGGAGCTTCAATCTGCTATGAGCAAATAAGTTATTTATTAAGAATGAAGAAATTAAGCATTACTTATTCATCGCCAAATATTGCAGTTTTAGTGACGGGAGCTATTAGGGGAAAAAATTGGCTTGAATCTCTAGATTTTTTAAAAAATCAAATTATAAACCCATTAAATGCAGATATTTTCTTGTTTTCTTGGAATAAAAAAATGTTGTGGTCAAGTATTAGAAATAGAAGTAATTGGGTGTATAGAAGAATTCCAGAGATTTATAATAATACTCCTGAGCAAATTAAAAATTTCAATGAATTCACAAAATGTTTTCCAAATGTATATAATAAATTAAGCGAGGATCTGTCTATTCCTTTTTCTAAAGATGAATTGGAACAGCTAAATGTTTTTTTTAATGATATTTATTTAGAGGATGAAAAAAGCTTTATTGCTTATCATCAAAAATATGGTGAATTAAATAATTTGCATAAAATGTTATATGGCAGAAAAATAGCTTTTGAATTAATGGAAAAATACGAGAAGAGGGTTTCAAAAAAATATGATTTTGTATTGATTGTTAGGCCTGATTTGGATTATCCTAGAATAGATTCGGCTATGCTTGAAAAAATAAATATTGGTAATGTTATTGCTACACACGAGTTGTGGCCACATCATAAAGAGGTTTTGGATTATTTTTTTATGGGAAATCGTGAGGTCATTAAAAAGATTTGTGATATTTGGGATGCTATCCAAGATACAAGGTTGGATTTTTTTAGGGATTCATTTCGAAAAGATTTTCATGCTCAAGAAGCACTACACAAGTGGTTAGTATTTAATAATATAAAACCAATTGAACCACATTTTGCATATAATGTCAATGTTGCAAGATCAATATCTTCAAAAAGTATATGTTTTCCAAATTTGCAAGATGAGTTGCAAAAAGATATTTTAAATTTAAAAAAACAAGATTATAGCAGCGATATAATCGAACAAAATATACGTTTTTTTAGCGATGTTGTTCAATTTTATGGACAAGTGAATGTTTGTGAAAATGACCTATTAGATAGGAGTAGGTTTTATTCAGCAAAAGCTCGAGTGAAAAATCATTTGGCTTATAAGCTAGGGCAAGCAATGATTATGTGTTCTAAAAGTATTTTTGGATATTTAAAGATGCCTTATATTTTAAATGAAGTATATAAAAAACATCAAGTTGAAGTTAATGAGTATAATGAAAAAATAAAAACAATGACTTTTTTGAAAATTCCTTCTATGGAGTGCTGTGAAGATTATAAAGAAGCTTTAAAAGAAAAAGAATGTTTGACTTATAGGCTAGGTGAAGAATTGATTAAGGCTAATAAAAGCAAATATAAACTAGGATATATAAATTTTTTTATAAGTATCTATAAAAGTGTAAAAAAATTTAACTCATATCAAAGTAAGAGTAACTCTAAATGAAAAAATATAATGTTGTTTTACTTGGTGGCAGTAATTCTGTTATGGTAAATGGTCTGCAAAAAGGCTTAAGAAAAGAGAATGTAAATCTAACGAATTTAGCTTTAGGCGGGAGTAGTTCATTGCAAAATCTTTATGAATTAAAAAGAAAACGAAACCAAGAATATCTAGAAAATGCTGATTTAATTATTTCTGAAAGTAATATTAATGATAGGGCTGCTGCTTTTGATGTTGTTCTTAAACATACTGATTGGTTGTATAGCGAGTTAGCTTCAATGAATAAAAAAATATTAATTATACTCATGCCTCATATTCTTTTTAAAAAAAATAAAGGATGTAATAATATTCATAAATTTCATATAGCAAAATATGGCTTTAATATTATAGATTTGCAAGAATATTATGAGAGATTTAACTTATGTGATTTTTTTCACAATATAGATGAATCACATCAGATGGGTTTTGTTATGGCCCAATTAGCGAAAAATATTATAAATAATATAAGCTATTTTCTATATCCTAAAAAAATATATGATAAAAGATTTTTTTTTAAAATTTGCTTTCCAAGTGAAATGTTATCAAATGGTGATCAATTTATTCAAAATAATACACTTTATGAAAAATATCGCACAAAATCAACCATGAAATTTAGTAATTCATTTTTTAGTGAAACGGTATTTAGAATTGATAAATCTAGCATATTAAAATTTCCGAAAAGTCTTGATGGCTATACTTTAATAGGAGTTCATAGTTGGAATAGTGGTCTTATTAAAATGAATAAAAATTGGGAGATAAATCATAAACTTACTTCCACGATTATAATTAAAAATAATCAAGCGGTTGTCAAGATTACTCAGCCATATATGAATGCATTTAGGGATACTGAAATTAATATAGATGACAATACATCAGTATATTTTGATACAAGCAATTTAAGTGTTATTAAGTTAAATAATAAAATATACAGATTAGAGCATTTTGATATTATATCCTTTTTTTTAATTAGTAATATTAGTCATAATGTAAAAATTAATTTAAAAAAAATAAATAATATAGATATAAAAATTCCAAAACAATATAATTGTGATTTTTTAATTCCACCTATAGAAAAATATAAAAAAGTAATAGAGGAATATTGCTTAATAATGGACCCTAGAAAAATAAATCTGATACAAGAGATGCTAAATAAAGAAGTAAAAGAAAAAAAAGTGATGCAAGAAAATATTTTAAAAATTCAACAGAATTTTTTAAGAGAAAAAAATCAATTACAAAATGATAACAACGAATTGTTTTTGAAATATATAAAAATTTATAATAAAATACATTCAGCCAAAATAAGAATTCA
>NZ_JAAMWM010000008.1:0-90651 GCF_011067895.1 Campylobacter sp. CFSAN093249
AAAGGTTTTAATTAATCATTTATACCTAGTGAAAAACTAGGTATAAATTTTTTCTTCAATTTAAATTTTTCATCAAAGTTTCTAAAAAGTTTCCAAATATTTTTATACTTCCATTGTTTTAAATTTTAATATGGGGTAAAAACAAATGGAAAGAAGATTGTTTTTAAAAGGTTCAGCTTTAGGTTCTATGGTGGCTTTTTTTGCAAGTTCAAATTTAAGTGCTGTTGTGCTTAAGGATAAGGATTTGTTAGGTTTTAAAGCTGTTAGTGCAAGCACACAAGATAAAGTTATAGTACCGCAAGGTTATGAAGCAAAGGTTTTAATTTCTTGGGGTGATCCACTTTTTAGTAAAGCAAAACCTTATGATGAAAATAAAATCATCGATATGAATGCAGTTAAAAATGCTCATTTGGTTTTTGGAGATAACGATGATGGTATGAGTTTTTTTCCACTTTCAAAAAACAGAGGAATTTTAGCCGTTAATAATGAATATATAAATCCTGAAATCATATTTAATCATCATGGTAAAAATTTAAGCAAAGAAGATATTTTATATGAGCAAGCCAGTGTGGGTGTGAGTATCTTAGAAATCGAAAAAAAGGGTGATGATTGGACTGTGGTTTTAGACTCTAAGTATAACCGCAGAATCGATGCAAACACTAAAATGCAAGTAAGTGGAGCAGCTAAAAAAGAAGTTTTAAAAAATGAAAAATTTGTTCATGGAACTTTTGCAAATTGTGCAAATGGACAAACACCTTGGGGAACTTATATCACCTGTGAAGAAAATTTTGACGATTTTTTTGGAAGTTCAGACGAAAATCTAGAATTTAATGACTCTCTTAAACGCTATGGATTTAACAAAACTAGTCTTTATGGATGGGAAAAATTTGATGAAAGATTTGATTTAGCTAAAAATATCAATGAAGCCAATCGTTTTGGTTGGATAGTGGAAATCAA
Source organism: Campylobacter sp. CFSAN093249 (assembly GCF_011067895.1). Lineage (NCBI taxonomy): Bacteria > Pseudomonadati > Campylobacterota > Epsilonproteobacteria > Campylobacterales > Campylobacteraceae > Campylobacter > Campylobacter sp. CFSAN093249. The sequence continues at coordinate 958 of NZ_JAAMWM010000008.1, forward strand.
TCCTTTTGATGCAAAAAGCACACCTGTTAAAAGAACTTCTTTAGGGCGTTTTAAACATGAAAATGCAGAAATTATCGTAGAAAAAGATGGTTCTGTTATAGTTTATATGGGTGATGATGAGATGAATGAATTTATTTATAAATTTATTAGCAAACACAAATACAAAAAAGGTGTTGATACAAGTAAAATTTTAGATGAAGGCACTTTGTATGTAGGACAGTTTAACGGCAATGTGGGAGATTTTAAAGGACAGGGAAAATGGATAGCCTTAGAATATGGCAAAAACGGCCTAGATGAAAAAAATGGTTTTAAGTCTCAAGCTCAAGTACTCATCAATACGCGTCTTGCTGCAAGCATTGTAGGTGCAACTCCTATGGATAGATGTGAATGGATAGCAAGCCATAAACAAAGTGGTTCTAAAGAAGTATTTGCAACACTAACGAACAACAAAAATCGCCAAGAACCTAATGCAGCAAATCTAAGAACTAAAAATGTTTATGGACAAATTTTAAAATGGATGCCAAAAAATTCTCATAAAGACGATGATTTTACTTGGGAAATTTTTGCTCTTGCTGGAAATCCTGATAACCAACAAGGCTTATATAAAGGCTCAAATAATATTACAAGTGAAAATAAATTCAATTCTCCTGATGGACTTAAATTTGATAAAGATGGAAGACTTTGGATACAAACAGATGGATCTTATTCTAATAAAGATGAATACGAAGGCATGGGAAATAACTGCATGCTAGTAGCAAATCCAAAAACAGGGGAAATCAGACGCTTTTTAACAGGACCTATTGCTTGTGAATTAACAGGGATTGCTTTTAGTGAGGATTATACCACAATGTTTGTAGGCATACAACATCCAGGAGAAGGTTTAAAAGGTAGTACTTTTCCTTATGGAAAAACACCAAGATCGAGTGTAATGATGATAAGAAAACTTGATGGTGGAGTGATAGGAAGCTAAATAAAAATAAAGTTGCTTTTAGCAACTTTATAAAATCTTAATGCAAGCTTTCTATATAAGCCATAGCACTTAATGCAGCTACAGCTCCATCACCTGCAGCACAAATAACTTGCTTAGGCGCATCTTTTCTAAGGTCCCCTGCGGCAAAAAGTCCAGCAACGCTAGTTTGCATTTTAAGATCAACACTTACTTGCCCACCTTCTTCCATATTGCATAAAAACTTACTATCGTCTTGTTTTAAAATTTCATTTCTTACGTTAAGACCAACAAAAGTAAAAATTCCTGGAACATTTAAATCTCTAATACTACCATCTTTTAATTTTACTTTTACTCCAGCAACACCCATTTTATCGCCATATACTTCATCTACACTTGCGCTAGTAATGAGTTCTATTTTTTCGTTTTTCTTAACTTTTTCTACTGTAGATGGAGCTGCTCTAAACTCATCTCTGCGGTGGATAAGATAAATCTTAGAACAAATATTTGCTAGATATAAAGCTTCTTCTAAAGCCGTATCTCCACCACCTAAAACTGCAACTTCTTTATTTTTATAAAAAAATCCATCACAAGTTGCACAAGTGCTTACACCTTTTCCAAAAAATTCATCTTCGCCCTTAAAACCTGCTTTTTTTGGAGCTGAGCCTGTACAAACTATCACAGCTTTAGCAAGTTCTGTTTTACCACCTTCTAATTTGATGGTAAAACTTCCATCACTATTTTTTAAAATTTGTTCTACTCCAACCATTTCATGTTTTAAACCAAAACGCATACATTGTTCACTCCAAGGAGCCATAAAAGAAATTCCATCCATAACTTGGGCTACACCTGGATAATTTTCTATCTCAGAACTTGAGGTAATTTGTCCACCAGGCATACCTTTTTCAAACATTACTACATTTTTAAGTCCACCTCTAGTTGCATAAAGTCCGGCACTAAGTCCAGCAGGACCTCCACCTATGATTGCTACATCTAACATTTATATTTCCTTTATATTGAATTTTATTATTAATAATGATATAAAAATTATTCTTAATAGTAGTTAATAAAAATTATTATTTAGTATAAATTTGAAATTTTTAAGAAGAAGGCTAGTTATACTAGCCTTTAGTTTATAGTAAAGAGTTTAGTTTATCACTAATTGCTTGTTTAGATTGTGCACCAACGAGTTGATCTACAACTTCACCATTTTTAAAGAAAATAAGCGTAGGAATAGAGCGAACACCAAATTCAGCTGCTAAATCACCTTGTTCATCTGTATTTACTTTGCAAATTTTAGCTTTACCATCGAAGTCATTTGCAAGTTCATCAATAACCGGAGCAAGCATTCTACAAGGTCCGCACCATGGAGCCCAAAAATCAACTAAAGCTACACCTTCTTTTGCTTGAGCAAAATTATCACTTGTTAATTCAATATATTTTCCCATAATTTTTCCTTTCTTTAATTTTTGTCTAATTGTATTTTATTTTTTTAAATATCAGCTTAAAAACTTATATTTTCGCAAAATTGTATCACATCATTTTTAATGCAAATCAGATCAATCTGAAAATCCGATGAAATTCCATTTTTAAGATGATAAAATTCTATAGTTTTTAAAATTTTTTCAAGTTTTTTTCTATCCAAACGCTCGGAAACTTCATAATCATTTTGAGTAAATTTAACCTCTATAAAATGTAAAATTTCATCTTTTTTGGCTATTATATCGATTTCTCCAAATTTAGAATGGAAATTTCTTTTTAAAATTTCAAAGCCTTGTTTTTTTAAAAATTTACAAGCCTTATCTTCACCTAAAATTCCATCTAAATAAGCTTTTAAACCCATTATTCTATACGCATCATAAAAGGTTTGGTTTTTATAAAATCTTGTTTGCGTAAAATTTCAAGCAAATTTTGTATGCTTTTTTCATAAGTTAAATGCGTAGTAAAAAACAAAGTACTGTAATTTTCATCATTTTTTTTAGGTTTTTGTAAGAAACTATCGATAGAAATATTATTTTCACTCATCAATTGTGTGATTTTAGATAAAACCCCTATTTTATCTTCAACTTTCACCCTTAAATAATATTTTGTATAAATTTCATCTTTGCTTAAAAGCTCGTATTCTAAAGTGTTCACAAAACCAAGCATTGGTGCTTTTACCTGATCTCTTGCTATATCCATAAGATCTGAAATCACAGCACTTGCAGTGGCCTCTCCTCCTGCTCCTGCTCCATAATACAAACTTTCACCCAACAAATCTCCATTAATGCTTATAGCATTCATCACTCCATCAACTTTTGCAAGCATTTTTTCTTTATCTATCATAGTAGGATGCACCCTTAATTCTACTTTATTTTCACGCACCTTAGCTATACCTAAAAGTTTTATGGTAAATTCAAACTCATTAGCAAAATACATATCTTCAGGTGCAATTTCACTAATACCCTCGATCAAAATATCTTCAGGTTTAGCTTTAAGATTATAAGCGATACTTGATAAAACAAGCAGTTTATGTGCTGCATCTTGCCCTTCTATGTCAAAAGTTGGATCAGCCTCTGCATAACCTAAATTTTGAGCTATTTGCAAAGCTTGTTTAAAACTCATATTTTTTTGACTCATAGAACTTAAAATATAATTACTCGTACCATTTAAAATCCCTTTTATAGCCAAAATATTATTTGCACTTAAACCTTCTTTTAAAACCTTGATAATAGGAATTCCTCCAGCCACACTTGCTTCATAACCAAAAGCTAAATTTTTAGCCAAATTTTCAAGTTCATAACGATGATAAGCAAGCATAGCTTTATTTGCAGTAACAACAGCTTTTTTCTTTTTTAAAATTTCACTCACTATTTTAAAAGCTTCATCCACCCCACCCATTAATTCTACAAAAACATCTACATCAGCATTTAAAATTTCTGCAACGCTATGAGTAATTGGAATTAAAGCATTTTTTTTAGAACTTCTAGCAAGAGCGATCACAGGAGTTATGCTTTGCCCACATCTTGCACGAATGAGTTTATCATTTTCTAAAAGAAATTTAACCACCGCACTTCCAACAGTGCCATAACCAAGAATCGCTACTTTCATAACTTACTCTTTTAAATATTTTTTGATATTACGTGCAGCTTGGCGTATGCGATTTTCATTTTCAATTAAAGCAATTCTTACATACTCATCACCTGCTTCGCCAAAACCTACCCCAGGACTTACTGCAACACTAGCACGCTGTAAAAGTTGCTTTGAAAATTCTAAACTTTTTAAATGTCTTTTGCTTTCAGGGAGTTTTGCCCAAACAAACATACTTGCTCTTGGTTTTTGAAGTTTCCAGCCTGCATTTTCAAAAGCTTCAAGTAAAATGTGCATTCTTTTATCATAAGTTGCACGGATTTCATCTACACAAGTTTGATCTCCATCTAAAGCTATGGTAGCTGCTACTTGAATAGGTGTGTACATACCATAATCAAACCAAGATTTTATTTTTTTAAGCGCACCGACTAAGCGTTTATTTCCTACTACAAAACCCACACGCCAGCCTGCCATATTGTAAGATTTTGAAAGAGTGTAAGTTTCTACCGCTACATCTTTTGCGCCTTCAATTTCCAAAATAGAAGGAGTTTTATAGTCATCATAAGTTAAATCTGCATAAGCAATATCTGAAATAATATAAAATCTTTCTTTTTTTGCCGTTGTTATCAATCTTTCATAAAAACTTTTCTCACAAGTTACTGTTGTTGGATTATGCGGGAAATTAACAACGATATATTTTGGACGCGGGATGCTTTCATTTAAAGTTTTATGTAAATTTTCAAAAAATTGATTTTCATCAAGCTCAAATTTTTCATTATAAGCTAAAGGCATTTTTGCTACATTACCTCCTGCCATAATAAAAGCTTGAGTATGTATAGGATAAGCAGGAGTTGGCACAATAGCAACATCTCCAGGATTTATAATCGCTCTTGCAAGATTTACAAAACCCTCTTTTGAACCCATGGTAGCTACAACTTCATTTTCAGGATCTAGGTTGACATTATATTTTCTTTTATACCAATTACAAATTGCTAAGCGAAGTTTATAAATCCCCATGGATGTAGAATATCCCGAGGTTTTATCTTTGTTAGCACTTTCACAAAGTTTATCTATAATGTGTTGTGGAGTTTTACCATCGGGATTTCCCATTGAAAAGTCGATGATATCCTCTCCAGCACGTCTTGCTGCCATTTTTATCGCATTTACTTCTACGAAAACATAATTTGGAAGTCTTTCTATGGTATTAAAACGGATTTCATCAAACATTTCTTAATCCTTTATTTTTTAAGTGTGATTTTTAAACCCCTGCGTATGTTATCTAAACTATACATATCGCTTACAATAGCATATATAGCACCATTTGGAATAAGTTCTGAAAAATGATTATTTTTATTTTCGCTTTTTACTGCTTTAATTAGATTTAGATTTTTATCTAAAAAGAAGATTTTAGGAAACCAATTGTCTAAATCATTTGCATCAATAATCAAATTTGTAGCATTTTTTAAATCAAGCACATAGTCTTTAAGAGGCTTTTCTAATGATTTTGGAGTATTTAAATTAACATTTGTATTAGTTTTTAATACAGCATTGGAAAAATTTAAATCATATTCATAGTCATATGTCCCAATACGCTTAATATTATTTATATAGACAGAATTTTCTTTTAAGAGATTGTAAAGCGTTCCAGGATCTAAAACATATTGAGATTCTACTTGTATGGTATAGTCAATATTTCCTTCTCTTAAAATCAAATCTGTAGGGATAAAATATATATATCCAGCATCTGTTAAAACATCGGATAAAATTTTAAAAAACATAACTTCATCAGCTTTTGCTTTAAAATTTAGTCTTAGACTTTGAGGATTTGATAGTGTTAAGGCAATTAAAGAATTGGTTTTTAATATTTGAGATATTTTTGCAATATCACAATTTCCATTATTATCTATGTAAGAATTATTTGAAAATAATAATTCTAGTTGAGAATTTTTACTAGGATTGTTTACTAAATTTTTTGCTAATTCAAGGCTTGAGATTGCAAAAGATATATTAACCCAAAGAGTAAGAATAATAATTTTTTTTACCATTCTTTACCTTTATTTAATTTTACAAATTCAGCAGCTGAAATACTTGTAATTTTTCCATCTTTAATCAAGAAACGTTTTGAAATTCCTGCAGGAAATTTTTGTTCTTTATTTTCTTGATCAAACATTGTTAAAGCTGCAGCCCCTGTTAAAATTAACTGATCTTTATCTAAAGAAATATTAAAATCTTTTTCTTTAACAAAGCTTGTTTTTTTAAGACTTTTTAAATCTATTAAACCTATCCAAATCTTGGTAGAGGTTTTAAAATGTGCTTCTTTTAAAGAATCAGTTTTTGGTGTATTTGTGTCTTCTTGAATTTGGGTATTTTTTTCTTCATCGAGCAGGGTTGTGTTATTTTCACTGATATTATTTTCTATGCTTATGTTTTTATCATTTTCTTGTAATGAGATGTTTTGGCTTGGTAAAACGCTCTCTGTTTGATTTGTTTCTTGTGCTTTATTGTTGTCTATAACAACAACATTGTTTCCACCTAAAGATTTTAAATTTTCTTGTGCTTGTCCTATGATATCTATAACTGTTGCACTAGTATTATTTTGTTCATCTTTGAAAAAAGTTTTAAGTGTATCAAAATAATAAATTCCACTTCCTATAATCACTAAAACAATAAGAACAATCAAAAAAGGCCAAGTGTTAGAGGATTTTTGACTATAAGCATCTAGTTTTGGGGTTATCATTTTTGATTTTGTTTGTGGAGTAGGATTGTTTTCGTTAAGATAAGCTTCATACTCTTCGTTAAAATCACTAAAGTCGAGTTCGTATTCTCTGCTCAAAATTTTAACAAAACCTTTAACATTAAAACGACTTAAAACAGCAAAATTCTTTTCTACTAAAGCTTCAAGAAAATCAAGTTCAATTTGCGTTTTTGCTGCAACTTCTTTTAAATTTAATTCTTGTATTTTTTTCCAATTAAGCATTTAACATCCTATCACAAAGTATTGCAAAAGCAGCGCTGACATTAAGACTATCAAAATTATTTTTCATCGCAATGCCCACACATTCATCGCACTTTTTTATAATTTTAGAGCTTAAACCAAAACCCTCACTACCCAAAACTAAAACTTTTTTACCATTGCTTATTTTTACACTGTGAATTTCTTTTCCCGAGCCATCGCTCGCATAAAAATAAAAACCTACTTGTTTTAGTTCGTTTATTACACTTAAAGCATCGTTGCTTATTGCAATAGGTAAATCAAGAGCCGCTCCGCTGCTTGTGCGAATTACTCCTTCCATGGCTAATTTTTCACCAATAAAAATTAAAGCCCCAACCCCTAAAGCATAAGCTGTACGCGTGATAGCCCCTATATTTCCTACATCGCTAATTCCATAAAGCATAACAATAAAATCATTTTTTTTGATCTCATTTAAATTCGCAAAAGAAATTTCTTTAATATCTAGCAAAAAACCTTGATGATTTCCACCTTTCGCATAAGCTTGAGCAGTTTTAAAATCAAGTTTTTTGATTTTAAAACCTGATTTTGCGATTTTGGAAAAAGTAATTTTATCACATTCTTTTGCTAAATAAAGCTCATTGATACAGTCTTTATGATATTCTAAAATATAAAAAAATATTTGCTTCCCATAAACTATCATATTAAAATTTTACCTAATCTTGACTTAAAAGCAGTTTTTGATAAATTTCTTTTGCATTTTTTCCATTGATCTTTGATAATAATTTTGCTTTTGCTTTTAAAGACAGCTCTAAATCCATAATATCTTTTTCACAAAGAGTATTTTGCAAAAAATTTTGCTCTTTTGATTGCAGTACTACAACCCATTCACCGTTTAAATTAGACTTTTTTAAAATTTCAGAAAGCTCTTTAGCATTGCCTTTAAATTTTTTTTCAAATTTTTTACTGATTTCTTTAATCAAAAAAATTTCCCTTTGGCTGTCTAGAATCATAATCTGTTCTACTAAAGATAAAATACGCTTGGGGGATTCGTAAATAATACTTGGATAAGGAAAGTTTAAAATTTTTTCTATATCTTTTTGTCTTTCTTTGCCTTTATTTGCTAAAAAACCAATAAAGATAAATTCTTTTTGACAAAATGCTGAGCTTACAAGAGCAACTAAGGCTGCATTTGCACCTGGTAAAATTTCATAGGTAATATTATTTTCTTGTGCAAATTCTACCAAAGCCTTGCCAGGATCACTAATCCCTGGCATTCCTGCATCGCTTAAATAAGCTACATTTTTTTCAAATATCTTTAAATCAATACTTGCTAAAACTTCTTTTTCATTATGGGAGTGTAAGGCTATAAATTTAGAAATATGTATATCAGTGTGAAATTTGGTATTTAATAACGAAATCAAAGACTTACTTACTCTTGTATCTTCGCAAAACACAAGATCGCAAGTCTTTAAAAGTTCTAAGGCTCTAAAAGAAATATCGCTTAAATTTCCTATGGGAGTAGGAATAAAATAAAGCATAATTATTGCATTGCGTATTTTTTCTTAAATTTCTCTACACGACCTGCAGCATCTACAATTTTTTCACTGCCTGTAAAAAAAGGATGGCAATTTGAACAAATATCTACTCTTAATTCTGCTTTGTTTGACTTTGTTGTAAAAGTATTTCCACAAGCACAACTTACTTTGCATTCTACATATTCTGGGTGAATTTCTTTTTTCATTAGTTTTCCTTAAAAATTAAAACAATAAGCCGTGATTATAAATTATTTAACATAAAAAAGAGATTAATTTAAGAAAAGTTAAAGCAAAATTTTTGAAGCTATAGCTATAATAGCTGTTTGACTTTTTAGAATATTAGAGCTTTTAAGAGAGATTTTCCGGTTAAACAATAATCTCTCATCATTGTTAAATCCACCTTCAGGACCTATAAAATATAATTCTTTTTCATCGAAATGACTTTGTTGTTCTCCTTGAAAATCAACCATAATTGCATTTGGAAATTTTTGAACAAATTCTTGAGTGCTTTGGTGGATAATTAAATCCATTTTAGTATTTCTACCGCATTGTTCACAAGAAGAAATAATGATTTTTTCAAATCTTTCTAAATCGATTTTAAAATTTCTTTGTGAAAAATTTGTAAAAACCAAATGTAACTTTTTTACTCCAAGTTCATTTAAGAAAGGTAGAGTTTTTTCTAAAATTTTAATATCTATAATGGCTAAGGCTAAGTTTAATTCACTTTGTTTTATATTTTGTGATTTTTTGTTTAAAAATTTTAAAGTGCAAGAATTTCTTGTTAAATTTGTGATTGTATAGTTGTAAAGAAAATTATCTTGTAAATTTCTAAGATTTAGCTCCGAATTTTCCTTTACTCTTCTTACTTTTAAATGGTTAAAGTTTTCACCTTGAAGTTGTATAAACTCTTCTCCAGCTTGCTTGTTATACAAAAATTGCATTTTATAGATATCTTTCTATTAAAAAAGGCAAAAACAATAAAAAAATTTCAAAAGGTAAAATCAAACAACTAATCCATCTAAAAGTGGCATATTTTCTAAATCTTCTTGCTTTTTTAAAACAAACAAAGTGAAAAATTGCTAAGGCAAAAATTAAGATCCAAGAAAAAATCATTACCCAGATATTGACATTCATTTGAAATTGTTTCATTGCTGATAACAAACAACCTGTAAAAATAATCAAAGCTAAAAATAAATAATAAATTGGTAAAAATAATCGTATTCTGCGAATAAAAATGAATTCGGTTTTAAAATTTCCTTGTGTTAGTATAAGATAAAAAAGCATTAAAAAACCGCTCGCATAAAGACTATAAAGATGTAAAGCTAAAAAGAATTCGTAACTTTGATCCATTATTTTCCTTTGTTTATAAAATCAGCTAAATTTTGAATTTGTTCATCACTTAAAAAACTATGGTTTTTATCTTTTATCGTTTTTATTTTTTGTATAAAAATTTTATTGCTCAAGGTTTTAATGGCCGTGCTGTTTTTAGGTTTTAATTCCCCTTTTTCTCCATGACAAGTGGCGCATTTTTGTTTATATAAAGAGTTGATAATACTAGGATTGACTTCATGTTCATCATCTGAACTTTGTGCTTCATCATCTACAGGTAAAGGCAGGTTGGAGTCACTTAATTCTGTTTTTTCATCGTTTTGTTCTATTTGGACTACTTCTTGATCTGTATTTTGAGTCTTGGAAATATTTTTTTCATCATTAGAACAGGCAGATAAAACTAATAAAAAAAAACTTAAGGCAATTAAAATTTTAGCTTTTTGCATTAAATCTCCTTTGGATTTATAAAAATTTCTTCATTTTTTAATTTGTTATAAAAATCTATATCATTCCATTCTGCTTTAATGCCATTGGAAAATTCTATGTCTTGAAGTGAAATTTTTGGCATTAGCTCACTATAGGCATCTTCTCTAAAACCTTGTGCATAACCTGTTCTTGTTTCATGAACAATGATGCTTTGTAAAGTCACTCCTTGTTCTCCATTTACCATTTTCGTTTGTTTTAATAAAGCATCTATAAGTATGAAAAATACACGACAAAAATTTTCAGCACTTACATTAACAGGCAGGCAAATCCAACGACTTGAATATTTTTTCATTTCTTCTAAATATTTTGCGTCATCATATTTAAAAAGAGTGATAGCATGATCAAAACTATCAATAATTTGGCGTATATAGGTTTTTAAAAGTCCAAAATCATAGACCATTCCAGCATTATCTAAATATTTGCTTTCAAGTAAAACTTCAACTTTGTAAGAATGTCCATGAATGCTACTTTTGCAACGCTTAGAAGAACAAAATCTAACAATGTGTGCGTTTTCAAATTCAAATAATTTTCTTATAATCATACACCCTCTTTATCGTTCCAAAGACGAATATGAATTCTATCAGAATAATTATAACCATTCTTAATACAAAATTCAGCAATTTTTTGAGCATTTTTTTTAAGGTTTTGTTCATTTTCACCCATAGGCATACAAAAAATTTGATTTGGAGCTTCTTTTAGAATTTCATTGATTTCTAAAAATGAATTATCAAGGGTATTAGCATCTAAAACAAATTTATAAAAACTATCTTTTGCGTAATTTTTAAATGCTTTTAAAGCTTTAAAATTTAATCGTTTATCTTTTTTTATCCCACTATTTTGGAGTTTAACGCTTAAAGCAAAAATACATTCTTTGTAAAAAGGATATCTATCAAAATCAATTTCTATACTTCCATTGCTTTCAAAGTGTATTTCAAATTTATTTTTTAATAACATTTGGATAAATTTTATAAATTCAGGATTTTCATAATGGATTAATGGCTCTCCACCTGTGATAACAACTATAGGATTAAAGTCTTGTTTTAATTTTATCACTCTTTTTAAAAGTTCATTAGCATTTAAAGTTTCATAACTTTCTTTAAAATCTTTTGTGAAAACAGCTCTTATCGTGTCACATCCAATGAGAGTTTTATCGTTTTTTGATATTTTTACATTAAAACCTAAACAGTTGAAATTACAACCAGCAAAACGCATAAAAATAGCTAATTTTCCATTATATTTGCCTTCTCCTTGAATGCTTAAGAAACTTTCGACAAGTTGCAAAATTAACCTCCAGTTTGATAAAAAGCACGAGATGAGGTTTCATTATCAACAACACTCCATTTATTTTTTTCTGGTTTATTTCTTAATACTTCTTGTAATATTTCTACAGCGGCTTTAATATCACCTTTTCGAACCGCTTCTTTTATGCTTAATGCTTCATCAAAATAAAGGCAAGGTATTAACAAGCCTTCAGCACTTAAGCGTATGCGATTGCAAGAATCGCAAAATTCATGGCTATGAGGATCTATAATTCCAAATTCATAATCATCTGCCTTGTAAATACTCACAGGTGCTTTTTCATCTTTTTTTATAAGTTGAATTTGATATTTTTGACTCAAAATTTGTATAATTTCATCTCTTTTTAATCCTTGTAATTTACCATAAGCATGAGTATTTTCCATAAATTCTATAAAGCGAATTTGAGCTTTTTTTGATTTTGCAAATTCCAAAAGAGATATCAGTTCATCATCGTTTAAATTTTTAAGAGCTACAGTATTAAGTTTTACTTTCAAATCTAGATTTAAAGCTTCATCAATTCCAGATAAAACACTATCTAATACATCTTTTTGCGCAAGAGTTTTTGCTTTTTTGTGATCTAGGGTATCAAGTGAAATATTAAGTCGTTTAAGTCCAGCATTTTTTAGGTCTTTAGCAAAGTCTTTTAGTAAAAATCCATTTGTAGTTATAGCAAGGTCAATATCGCTTTTATAATCGCTAATCATTTTTATAAAAATACTTAAATCTTTTCTTAATAAAGGTTCTCCACCTGTTATACGGATTTTTTCAATTCCTTCGTCTATAGCTGCTTTAACAAATAAAAAAAGTTCTTCGAAGCTTAATAAATTTTCTTTTGGCTGATAATCGAAAGGAATTTTTGGCATACAATAAAGGCAGCGAAAGTTACATCTTTGTGTAACTGAAATTCTAAGATAATTTATCTTTCTACCGAATTGATCTATAAGCATTTATTTTCCATTCTATTTTATTAATTTCTTAAATTTTAAGACAAGTTCTACATTTCCAATGCCAATGCGTAAATCTTTAGCGATTTGTTCTATGCTTTTTCCTTCTTTGAAAAGATTTTCTATTTTTTGTTCTTCTGTATCGTAATTTGGCGTAAGTTTAGCCATGCTTTGTGCTTTTTGTTCCAAATTTAAAAGACGATTTTGTTGTTCATTTTGAAAATCTTCTATGATATGTTCCATAGTTTTTAGTGTTCTTAAAACAGGAGTGATTTTTGAACTGATTTGTTTATCAAGTTCAATTATAATTTCTTCTTTTAAAAGAGAGGTTTTATAGTCTTCATCCTCTTCGCTATCATCTTTAACTCCTAATTCTTTACGAAAATAATGAAGTTCTTTGGTAATATCTTCTATCACATTTTGAAGTTTTGCTATTTTTGCATTATTTTCTCTTTCTTTGATATTCATATAGGCTAGCATTGCAATTAAAAGCACAATTATAAAAACTAAATAAAGTACATCATCACTCATTCTTGGCCTTTCTTATTTCTTATCATATTTCTTTGAATTTCAACAACAAAAGCATCAAAAGCCATTTTGTCTTCAGGCTTAATTTTGATAATTTTTGCCAATGTTTGACTTTGAGCTTTGATAAAAATAGCTATTTTTTGATTATTTAAATCAAATCTTAAATAATATTCTTTATCTTCTTCTAAAATAGTATCCAAAAAATTTAGATATTCAAAATTTAAAGATTCTATTACCCCTTTTTGCTTAAGTGGTATAAGTTCTTTATTTTTATCTAAAGAATTTTCAAGCCTTAAAATATCTTCTTTTAGACTTAAAAGAAGATCAAAAATAATTTTTTCACCCTCATCAAAATCAATGCGTAAAGCAAGTTTTTTCCATTTTAAAATTTGAGAAATTGCTCCAAGTTTTAGGTATTCTCCAAGAAAACGGTTATTTTCTATTTCACAACATTCTAAATGAGCTTCAAATCCTGCTTTAAAAAGTGTTAATTCCATAATAAATCAATCCAAATAAAAATAAAAAAGATAATACTTAAATAACCATTTAGAGTAAAAAATGCTCTATCAATATGAGCAAAATTCTTGTGAACAATTTTATGTTCCAAGGCTAAAATAATACCGCTTATAATTACCCCAATAAGTGCTATTTTTCCAAGTGCTATACCCCAAACTTCCCATACAAAAAGAAGCCAAAATAATACCGCTAAAATATGACAAAAAGCTGATATAAATAAAGTAGCCTTTGAGCCAAATTTAGCAGGAATAGAGTGAAGTCCTACTTTTTTATCATACTCCATATCTTGCAAAGAATAAAGCAGATCAAACCCAGCTGTCCAAAAAGTTACACCTAAACATAAAATAACGCTATAAATGTGAATTTCACCCATAATTATAACACTTCCTGCAATAGGCGCAAGTCCTAAACAAAATCCCAAAACTAAATGCGCTAAAGAACTAAAGCGCTTAAAAGCTGAATAAATAGCCAATACAAAAAGCACAGGAAAAGACAAATAAAAGGCCAAGGTATTAATAAAATAAGAACATGATATAAAAATAAGTGCATTAATAATAATAAAAATCCATACGCTTTTTCTACCTATTTTTCCACTGACATTAGGGCGATTTGCACAACGAGGATTATCCTTATCTATATCTTCATCCATTAAACGATTTGTAGCCATGGCAAAATTTCTTGCACTTACCGCACAAATAATACCTAAAATCAATGCCTTAAAACCAAACCAAGCAGTGTCATTTGCAAGTTTTGATGCTACAATCATAGAGGAAAATAAAAAAGGCAAAGCAAAAATAGAATGTTTAAATACTACAAGTTCTAAAATATCTTTAAATTTTATCCAGAATGTGTTCATTTTTCTACTTTAAAATATTTTTTGCTATGATTTTACTAAAATTTTTATAAATTTTAGGATAAATATTAAAATGTTTTTTGAAATAGCATTAATAGGAACAACCGCGAGTGGAAAAACATACATAGCCAATACTTTAGCAAGAGAATTTAATGCTGTTGTTTTAAGTCTTGATAGTCTTTGTGTTTATAAAGAGATTAATATAGCAAGTGCCAAGCCTTCACAAGATGATCTTGCGAGTATAAAATACTTTGGGGTAAATTTATTGAGCGTGAATGAACATTTTAATGTTGAGTTATTTATAAGAGAATATCAAAAAGCAAAAGAATTTGCTTTAGCTAGAAATTTACCTCTAATTATAGTAGGTGGAACTGGATTTTATTTAAAAACTATGATAGATGGTTTAAGTGAAAAAACCTTAGAGTCAAAGAGTTCTTTAAATAACGATGAAATTTATGCTCTTTTATTAAATATTGATCCAAACTATAAAATAGAAAAAAATGATACTTATAGATTAAAAAAATGGCTGGGTATTTATGAACAAACAAGAGAAATTCCTAGTGAATTTTTAAAAAGAACACAAAAAACTGGGGTGCTTAAAGATATAGAAATTTATGAGCTTGCGTGGGATAAAGAAATTTTAAAAAAACGTATTAAAACTAGAACAAAAGAAATGCTTGATAATGGACTTTTAGATGAAGCAAAAATTCTTTTTTCTAAATTTGATCATAAACTTAAAGCATTAAATTCTATAGGTTTGAAAGAGTGTAAAGAATATTTAGATGGAGAAATTTCCTTTAAAGAGCTTGAAAATTTAATCACGATACATACTACACAACTTGCCAAAAGACAAAGAACTTTTAATAAAAAATTTCAAAGTAAAGCCTTGGAATTTGATAAAGCTTTAGCTACTTTAAGAATGAAATTTTCAATCGAAAAATAAATGTTCTATTAGAATTTTTACTCCTAGTATAATTAAAACCAATCCGCCTAAAAGTTCAGCTTTATTTTTAAGATAAATTCCAAATTTATTCCCTATTTTTAGAGCAATGATACATAAAATGAAGGTGATAATACCTATTAAAAATATAGCTAATAATAAATTTACATTTAAAAATGCAAAACTCACACCAACTGCTAGTGCATCGATACTCGTAGCAATTGCTAAAGCTAGCATGGTTTTAAAGCCAAATTGATTGGCATTACTATCGCAATTTTCATTTTCCAATGACTCTTTGATCATTTTTAATCCTATTAAAGAAAGTAAAATAAAAGCTATCCAATGATCAATACTCGCAATAAAAGATGCAAAAGTTATGCCTATAAAATAACCAATAGTTGGCATCAAAGCTTGAAATCCACCAAAATAAATTCCAACAATAAGATAATGTTTTAAATGTAGTTTTTTAACACTAAAACCTTTGCATAGTGATACAGCAAAAGCATCCATTCCTAAAGCACAGGATAAAAAAATAAGACTATAAAAATCCATAATAAATCCTAAAATTTTATAAAAAATTGAAGATGAAATTATAATCAAACAAAGATAAAAATCACATAATTTTGATATATTTAATTAAATTTTAAGAAATAAATATATATAATTCAATTTCATTTTTATTTTTTACTCCTTAAAAGTGGCCCATTCGTCTAGCGGTTAGGACATCGCCCTTTCACGGCGGTAACACGAGTTCGAGTCTCGTATGGGTCACCACTTTTTAATTTTTCTTTTAAAATAACAATTTTTTCATTTTTTCTATTGAAATTTAATAAATATTAATAATTTATTTTGTAGAATACGAATAGCTTTTGATATAAGTCTATTATAGACTTATATCAAGGCTGGGCATTATTGAGCTGGTGTTTGCTCTTTTGTTTTTTTGTGAGTTTTAGCTTCATGTTTTTTATCAGCTTTAGCTTTTGAATGATGAGCTTTTGTATGTGTTTGATTCACATCGCTTGGAGTATTAGCTGCAAAAACATTAGCTGCGAAAGCACCTAGTAATGCTGAGATTAGTACAACTTTTTTCATATTTTCCTCCTTATGAATAATTTTTAGTTGCAAATTAATTGTAATTATTAAAAATCAACAAATAGATATTTTTGTAAAAATATTTCAAAAAAATATAATTTTTTATAATATATTTAAATTATTATTAAAATATATTATAAATGTATCTTATTTTATTTAGGTTAAATAAATAGAAATTTTACCCACTAAGCTTTTAAGATATTTTTACTCTTTTTAATATTATTATGGTAATATTTTCAATATCAAACTAAAAATAAAGGAGAAATTATGTTTGAATTAAGAAAATTACCTTATGATACCAATGCTTTTGGTGATTTTTTGAGTGCTGAAACTTTTAGCTATCATCATGGAAAACATCACAATACTTATGTTACAAATCTAAATAATCTTATTAAAGATACTGAATTTGCAGGTAAAGATCTTGTAAGTATTATCAAAACTTCAAATGGGGGCGTATTTAATAACGCAGCTCAAGTTTATAATCATGATTTTTATTTTGATTGCATTAAGCCAAGTACAGGCTGTGGCTGTGGCGGTTCATGTCAAAGTATAGATGCTAATTTACAAGCGGCACTAGAAAAAGAATTTAGATCTTTAGAAAATTTCAAAGCTGAATTTATCAAAGGTGCTACAGGAGTTTTTGGTTCAGGATGGTTTTGGTTAGTTTATAATACTAAAAATCAAAAACTAGAATTTGTAGGTACTTCAAACGCAGCTACACCAATTACTGAAGATAAAGTTCCTTTACTTGTTGTAGATGTTTGGGAACATGCTTATTATGTAGATCATCGCAATGCACGCCCTGCTTATTTAGAAAAATTCTATGCTCATATTAACTGGGAATTTGTTGCAAAAGCTTACGAATGGGCTTTAAAAGAAGGCATGGGATCAGTTAGCTTTTATGCAAATGAACTTCACCCTGTAAAATAACTTTAATCTTTTTTGTGCTAGAATGGATTTTGACATTAAGTCAACATTCTACACAAAAAGGGACAAAAATGGATAATTCTTTATCTGCATATACTCAAAAATATGACAAAGAAGGTTATGGACTTCAATATCCTGATGGTCATGTTATAAGATTTTACGAGAGAATCTTAAAATACAAACTAAGCAAAACAAGTGGAAAATTACTTGATTTTGGTTGCGGAAATGGAGTGCATTCTAAGTATTTTAAAAATATAACCGGGGGGGGGTATAGAGCCTTATGGCATTGATATAGTTCCTAGTTTAAAAAAAGTTTGGGAAAAAGATCCTTGCTTAGATTCTAAAAATTTTCACATCATATCTCCTAATTCTAGCTTTAAAAAACTCTTCAATACAAAAATGGATTTTATATTTGCAAATCAAAGCTTATATTATCTTACAAAACAAGCTTTTAAAGAAGCTGTGCAAGAATTTTATGAACTATGCAATGAAGGAGCTATTATATTTGCAACCATGATGAGCGATAAAGGCTATAGTATGTATGAAAGAGGAGAACTTATGGATAATGGCTTGCGTGAAGTAAAAGGATGTCCAAGTGGTAGATTGAGTGGTTCTTCATATATACGCTTTACTAAAGACATAGAAGAATTAAAAGAAGATTTTAAACCTTTTAAACCTTTATTTTGGGGAGATTATGAATTAATTAATCTGTATAATTTTGAAGGCAGTGTGGAGCACTTTATTTATATAGGACAAAAGTAAGTGCTCTAGCACTTACTCTCCTAAGCTTGGAGTCATTTCGATAATCTTCCAAGGAAGTCCTTGAGAATTCAGTTCTTCCATAAAAGGCTTAGCGTCAAATTCTTCCATATTAAACACGCCTTTTCCTTGCCAAATCCCTTTAGCGATTAATTTCGTACCTATCATAGCAGGAACACCTGTAGTATAGCTCACAGCTTGTGCACCAGTTTCTTTATAACATTCTTCATGATTGCAAACATTATAAATATAAACTTGCTTGTCTTTTCCATCTTTTTTACCACGAATCACACAACCTATATTGGTATAACCTTTAGTGCGTGGTCCCAAACTTGCAGGATCAGGAAGTAAGGTTTTTAGAAATTCTATAGGAATGATTTCTTTTCCTTGGTGCATCACAGGTTTAATCCCTAACATTCCAACATTTTCAAGACATTTCATATGAGTTAAATAACTTTGTCCAAAGGTCATAAAAAAGCGTATTCTTTTTAAACCTTTGATATTTTTTACCAAACTCTCAAGTTCTTCGTGATAAAGCAAATAGCTATCTTTCACACCTACTTCTGGATAATCCCACTCCATTTTTATTTCCATAGGCTGCGTTTCTATCCACTTGCCATTTTCCCAATAACGCCCTTTAGCAGAAACCTCACGCAGGTTGATTTCAGGGTTAAAATTGGTCGCAAAAGCATAGCCATGATCACCTGCATTGCAGTCTAAAATATCTATATAAGAAATTTCATCAAATAAATTTTGCTGTGCATAAGCACAAAAAACATTAGTTACACCAGGATCAAATCCACTTCCTAAAAGTCCTAAAATTCCTGCTTGTTTAAACTCATCATTTCTCGCCCATTGCTCTTTGTATTCAAATTTAGCTAAATCAGGATGTTCATAATTTGCCGTATCTACATAATCAATTCTTGCTTTTATACAAGCATCCATTAAACTCAAATCTTGATAAGGCAAAGCCACATTGAGTAAAATTTGTGCTTCTGTTTTCTTGATAAGTTCTACAACTGCATTGCTATCATCAGCATCAATTTGTGCCGTTTCAATTTGAACCCCTAAACGCTCTTTGATAAAAGCAGCGATTTCATCACATTTGCTTTTTGTTCTACTAGCTAAAGTGATTTTACTAAAAGTATCAGAATTCATTGCGCATTTTACAGTAGTCACACGACTTACCCCACCTGCGCCTATGATTAAAAGATTTTTCATTCCTATCCTTCAAAAATTTTTTTGATTTTATCAAATTTAAACTAAAAATTGATAATATCAAAACTTATTTTCTCTTCTAAATCATAACTTGAACTCACCAAAATAAAAAAAATTATATTTTTATAAAGTAATTTTAGCCTACAAAAAGCCCCTAAAAATTCTTTTTGTAAAATTTTAGCCTCAAAGCGATTTCCTATTTTAAGCTCTGCATAACCAAAAATATAATTTTTTGAAGCTATCCAAGCAAAAAATTCATCTTCTAAATCAAGTTTTTCTTCTATGATATTTAAATCAGGTAAAATTTGTGCACTTTTAAAATCAGATTTAAAATAAAGTTCTTTAGGATTTGCATGAGCTAAAATTTTTCCTTTTTCTAAAAAAGCGATTTGATCAGACATGCAATAAGCATCTTCAATATCATGAGTTACCATAATAGCCGTAATGCCTTGATTTTCTATCATTTTTTTCAATTCTCTTCTTAAATCCTGTTTTAAATTTTGATCCAAATTAGAAAAAGGTTCATCTAAAAGCAAAAGCTGACATCCTCTTGCTATAGCTCTAGCAAAAGCCACTCTTTGCGCTTGCCCTCCTGAAATTTCATCGATTTTTTTATATCTTAAATCTTCAATTTCAAAAGTTTTAAGCAAATGATTTAAAATTTGATTTTTATCTTTTTTATCGTAAAGTGCAAAAAGTATGTTTTTCTCAACATTTAAATGAGGAAATAAAGCATAATTTTGAAACATCAAAGCCACTTCACCTTTGCAAGAAAACAAATCATAAGAACTAGCTTGTTCAAGCTTAGCAATAATCCTTAAAAGCGTGCTTTTTCCACTTCCACTACCTCCTAAAATGCTTAAAAATTCTCCTTCTTTGACATGAAGATTGATATTTTCTAAAGCTTGTATTTTGCCAAAATTTTTAGATAAATTTTTAATTTCTAACATCATCTTTCCTTGTGATTTTATCCATCCAAACAACAACCATTAAAGAAAGAAAAACGATAAACAAGGAAGGCAAAGCTGCATCATAAATTCTTTCATCACTTGCAAACCAGAAAGCTTTAACACTTAAAGTTTCAAAGCCAAAAGGTGCTAAAATTCTACTTAAAGGAAGTTCTTTAATCGTATCAATAAAAACAATAATAAAAGCCAAAAATAAAAAATGTTTCATTAAAGGTGTGTGAATTTTAAAAAATAAAATAAAATAACTCGTTCTTAAATTTAAACTTGCCTCATCAATATTTAGATGAATTTTATTATATCCTCCCTCTAAAGAATAAATTGCACTCGCTAAAAAACGAATTATATAAGCAAAAACAAGAACAAGTAAAGAATTTCCCAATAAACTCATGTGAAAAATTTTATCCAAAAATACAAAAAGCACTATAATGCTAATCCCCAAAGCAGCAGCAGGTATAGAATAACCCAAAGAACTTATTTTTAAAATAAATAAATTAAAAAAATGATTTTTAACTATCCTAGAACTAAACATCAAAAAATAAGCTAAAAAAGTGGTAATTAAAGCAGTGACTAAAGCTAAGATTATAGTTTGAAAACTGATAATATAAAATTGTGATTCAAAAAGCTTATGATCTTTTAGCCCCCAATAAACTAGCCAAATAAAAGGTAAAATAAAACCTACAAAAGCAATCATAAAACAATAAATACAGGATAGAATTTGTTTAATAGGATTTAATTTTCTTTTTTTGATAAAAAGAGTTAAATTTTGATTAAAACTATAATGATGTTTATTTTTATAATAATAATCCACATACATAATCAAAAATACAAAAAGCATTAAAATACCCGATAAAACACTAGAAGAATAAGAATCATTCAAATCATACCAGAGTTTAAAAATTCCAGCCGAAAAAGTATCCACTCCCAAATAAGCACTTGCGCCATAATCACTTAAAGTTTCCATTAAAACCAATAAAGCTCCAGAAAAAATGGCAGGCCTTGCGCTCAAAAGTGCCACGCGTGTAAAAATTCTAAATTCAGAATATTTCATGATTTTAGCTACTTCATAAGCCTCTTTGGCTTCACTTTTAAAAGCTGTTTTAGCAAATAAATAAATATAAGGATATAAAGAAATAGCCAAAACAAAAATAACACCATAATGATTGAAAAAATCCATCCTAAAGCCAAAATTTTCATGAAAAAATCCTTGAAAATCCATAATTCCAACATAAACAAAGGCTAAAATATAAGCAGGTATGGCTAAGGGTAAAATGAGTAATTTTTCTAAAATTTTACAGAAATAAAAATCATAATTTGCGATCAAATAAGCAGAACTCACACCCAAAATCAAGCTTAAACACAATACTCCCATGCTAATTATAAAAGTATCTTTGATGAATTTTAAAAATAAATAATCAAAAAAATGACTCAAATTTTCTTTAATAGATGAAAATTGGGTTAAATCACTTGTATTAAAATTTTGAAATAAAATATAAAAAAGTTCAGCAAAAATACCAAAAATAGGTAAAGCAAGAAAAAGGGCAAGTAAAATTGCCCCGAGTTTATAGTATTTTAAGGTTTTATACATTATCTAAAACCGACTTCATCGTAAATTTTAACCGCTTCTTTAATATTTTCTGCTATCTTACTCACAGGGATTTGATCTTCTTTGAAAGTTCCAAAATCTTTTACCGTTTGGCTTAATTCTACATCATTTCTTATAGGAAATTCATAATTACTATCAGTAAGAATTTTTTGAATTTCAGGACTTAACATAAATTCCATAAATTTTTTAGCCGCATCTTGATTTTTACTTGATTTTGTCATAGCAATACCGCTAATGTTAATATGCGTTCCTCTATTGTCTTGATTAGGAAAAATAATACCCAAAGAATTCCCCACTTCTACATCTTTTGGATTTTTAGAATTCTTTAAAAGCCCTATATAATAAGTATTCATAACTGCAAATTTAGCTTCGCCTGCAAATACTTGTCTGGCTTGATCTCTATCCCCACCCTTTGGATTTGTCGCAAGATTTTCAAGCACACCTTGAGCCCATGCTTTAGCCTCTTTATTTCCGTCATTAGCTATAATAGATGCTAAAAGAGTTTTGCTATAAGGAGCTGTAGCACTTCTCATAACAATTTCTCCTTTAAATTCAGCTTTTGCTAAATCTTCATAATTTTTCATTTTGCTAATATCGATATTTGTGTTTTTGTTGTAAGCAATAATTCTTGCTCTTTTTGTAATCGCAAACCATTCTTTATCCTTATCTCTTAAATGAGCGGGTATAAATTCTTCTAAATATTTTGATGAAACAGGGGATAAAAGTCCTAAATTCTTAGCTTCTGTAAGATTTGAAATATCAGCTGTGATGAAAATATCAGCAGGAGAATTACTTCCTTCAAGAGAAAGTCTTTTAATAAGTTCTGAAGCTTTAGCTTGAGTATGATTGACCTTAATACCTGTTTTTTCTTCGAATTTTTTTATGATTTCAAAATCAGCATTATAATGTCTTGCTGAGTAAATATTAAGCTCACTAGCACCTAAAAATGAAACAGCTGTTAAAAACATAAAGAAGATTTTTTTCATATTTTATCCTTTAATTGAGAATTATACTCGGTTTTATTAAGATCTTTAAAATCGGTATGAGAATGTTCAGAGCAAGCAAAAGCAAAGCCAACGCATAGTAAAAATAAAATTATTTTTTTCATAGACATTAATTCCTTTTAGATATTTTGATAAGAAATATTAATATTAAAAAGTAAATATAAAGTAACTTAATAATTTTATAACTGATAAATATTTTCATTTTATTATAATAAATTTTGATAATAATTATAAATAATTAAATTTTAATATAAATATTTAATAGTATTTTTATATATAAAATATTAATATTCAATATCAAAAATAAACCACTAAGAAAGTAACAATAATAATGAAATTTTATACTATTTTAAGCATTCTATTTATAAGCTTTATGTTGAGCGCTTGTGCTGTTTTGCAAAAATCATCTCCACTTCAAGAAAATAAAGATTTTTATATACTTGATACGCATACTCAAAAAAAGATTTCTTTTGAAGATATGATTTTAGAATTGCTAAAAGCAGATGTGATACTGCTTGGCGAAAAACACGATGAGGTTAAACATAAGATAAGTCAAGTTATGATTTTTAATGCCTTAGAAGGAAATTTAAGTTCTCAAAATATAAACTTTGATGTAGCTTTAGAAATGTTAGCAAGCACAGAGCAAAATCACTTAGATAAAGCTTTTAAAAATAAAAAAACCATTAAAGCCAATGAACTTACTAATGCATTAAATTGGGATAAGGTCTGGAAATGGAAAGATTATGAGCAATTTGTCAATGTGGTTTTTTATTCAAAGTCAAAAATATTAGGTGCAAATCTTTCACGCTCAGAAATTACAAGTATTTATAATGGGGCTCAGCCCTTAAAGGGTTATGTTTCAACCACAAATGAAGTAAAAAAACAACTTTTTGACATTATATCCTTAAGCCATAAGCTAAATCCTGAAGAAAATAAAGAATTACTAGATAAATTGGTGGAAATTCAACAATTCAAAGACAGGCGTATGGCTGATGTATTGGTTCATCATGTAAATAAAGTTTTATTGCTAGCTGGAAGCTATCATACAAGTAAAAAAATAGGAATTCCTTTACATATACAAGATTTTAAAAGCAGTAAAAAAATAGTTGTAGTGAATTTAAGCTATGGAGAAATAGATTTAAAAGACAGTGATTATGTTTTGATTTATAAGGGGGAGGAATGAAAAAATTAAGTTTATTTTGTGCTGTAGGTTTATGTTTTGCTAGTTTTGCTTTTTCTGAAGAATTAGAATTTGATAGTCTTGAAATTTCAGGTTCAAAAATCAAAAACGATGAAAAACCTTTTGTAACTCCTGGAGCAACAAGCACAAGAGAGGGTATAGGTTCAGATACACAAAGTATAGATTCTATAGTGCGTAGTATACCTGGAACCTACACAAACACAGATCAAGCTCAAGGTACAGTTCAAGTAAATATTCGTGGTATGAGTGGTTTTGGGCGTGTTAATACCATGATTGACGGTGTTACTCAAACTTTTTATGGTAGTGCATCAGATGATCCAGCTAGATTTCATTCACAAACGGGAACTTCAGCTTTTGGAGCTGTTATTGATACAAATTTCTTAATCAGAGTTGATGTTACAAGGGGAACTTTTGAAGGAGTAGGTGGAGCAAATGCCTTGATGGGATCAGCAAATTTTAAGACCATAGGTATAAATGATATTGTACATGATGGCAATATCTTTGGATTTTTAGGACGATTTTCTTATGGAAGCAATGGAATCGGACCAAGTTATATGAGTGCAGTGGCTGGAAAGACTGAACTTGAAAATAATGGATATGTGGGCGCGCTTTTTGGTTATAGCGCAAAGAGAATTACTCAAAATTACACTGTAGGCGGGGGTGGCAAGATAGGTAGTAGTATGGTTGATACTGATGGAGATGGTATAGCTGATACCAATATCGCTCCTTTTGATCCAGATTTTTTAACCCAAAAACCAAACTCTCAACTTTTTAAACTCGAATATGTCCCAAATTCTTTTACAAACACTATATTTTCTTATCGTAGATATCAAAACGAACTTGCCGGTAGAAAAATACACAATGGCAATTATCAACTTGATTTTTGGCACAACCCTAATGAGTGGCTTAATGTAAATACGCTTATTGCCTACAATCAAGGCATACAAACCTATGGATCAAAATCTACTTTTGCGGCAAACGATGCCATAGCTAACACAAAGGCAAAAAATACTGCCACTACTTTTGATATAAGTGATACTTTAGAGGGTGAATGGCATAGATTTAATCTAAACACACGCTTTGGAGCAAATATTTTGCTTAATGATTATAAAAATACCTTAAATACATCAATTCAAGGAGTAAATTCTATACCTTTTCAGCCTCGTGGAAAACAAAATCTTTTTACTTATTATCTTGATAATAGTCTAAATTATGGTATCTTTACACTTGATACCAATGTGAATCTTTTAGATTGGAATATCAAAGGACACAGACCTGCTTGCGATGAAGTAAATTTTATGTGTTTTCCAAAAGCGGCGACAGATATAGATAAAAATGGACTTCGCCTGAATGCTTCTGTCATGCTTTCAGCTGCCATACACGAGCTTTTTACACCCTTTGTAAGTTTTGCGAGAACAAATAGAGCCCCTAATGTGCAAGAAATGTTTTTCTCAAATAACGAAGGCAATGGTATCAATTCTTTCTTAAAACCAGAACAAGCCAATACTTGGCAAATAGGTTTTAATTCTTTTAAACATGGACTTTTAAAAGATGATGATCGCTTTGGTTTTAAAGCCGTGTATTATCATACAAAAATAAAAGATTATATTTATAATGAACAATTTTATCTTGAAGATCCAAGTAAAGATCCTCCAAGCTCGCAATTTTATATGCACTTAAATTCAGCTGATGATACCATATTTAAGGGTGTGGAGTTAGAATTAAGCTATGACTTGGGTTTTGCTTATGCTAAAGCTATGTATTCAAGACAAGATACAAGTTCGACTATTTCTCAAACTTCAGGACCTCTTCTTGGCTCTTTTTCGGCAAGTAAAATCATGGAGCTTCCAAAAGATTATGCAAATGTAGAGCTTGGCTTTAGGTTAAATGATAAAATAAGCTTTGGTGGTATAGCAAAATACACAGGCAAAGCAAAAAGGGTAAATCCAAATACAGATGATTGGAATAAGGATCCAAACAATCCTTATTATCCTAAACCAACCACACAAGACTTACCAAAAATTCCTATTATAGTAGATTTATATTGGAATATAGAATGGTTTAAAAACCTCACAATGAGAGCAGAGGTGCAAAATTTATTTGATAAAAACTACATGGATGCCTTAAATGCTTATAATTCCTTAGATAATCAGCTTCAATATAATGGAGCAGGTGATCCTATCTATCTTTTTAGCAATTCTGCTCGCGGTCGTACTTTTATAGTAAGTTTTGAATATAAATATTAAGGAATATACAAATGTTAAAAAAAATGTTTTTATTTTGTTTTTTATTGTTAAATTTAAATGCAGAAGCAAATGCAACAGATACAAATTTATCTTTTGATTCTTCTAAGATAGAAACCAAAGCACCTAAAATAGAGCTTTCTCTTTCTAGTCTTTATCAAAATGCTGATGAGGTGGTAAAAGGTGTTATTTATATATTGATTTTATTTTCCATTTTAGCATGGGCAGTTTTTATTTCTAAGCTTATGCAATTTTATTTTATGAAAAAAAATCTAGACTTGTCTATACAAAAGATAAAAGAATTAAAAAATCTCAATGAATTAGATCAGACAAAAGATTTTGCAGGTGTTTTATCTTTAGAAATTCAAGATGAGCTTGAAAAAAGTGAATATAAAAATGATCACATAAAAGAGCGTATAGAATTGCGTTTGCAAAATACCATCTCAAAGCAAATCACAGCAAGCAAAAATGGCTTGAGTTTGCTTGCGAGCATAGGTGCTAGCGCACCTTTTATAGGGCTTTTTGGAACAGTTTGGGGAATTATGAATGCATTTATAGGTATAGCAAATCTTGGCAATGCTTCTTTGGCAGTCGTTGCGCCTGGTATAGCTGAAGCCTTGTTTGCTACAGCTTTTGGCTTGATAGCTGCTATCCCTGCGGTGCTTTTTTATAATTATCTTACAAGAAAAAATTTAAAACTTATGCACCATTTAGATGAGCTTGCAAATTTTGTCTATATACTTTTTCATAGGAGTTATTTTAATGATAAAAACTGAAATGGCTCACAAAGAAGAGGAGTTAAGTGAGATCAATATAACTCCTTTTATAGATATTATGCTTGTATTATTGATTGTTTTTATGGCTGTTACTCCTCTTATCACAAGTTCTATCAAAATAGAATTACCCAAGAGTTCGCAGCAAGCAGAGGATAAGCTTAAAAATCCCATCATACTTTATTTAAATACTGATAATACTTTGGCTATTAATGATGATAAATTAAGCCTAGAAAATCTTTCAAGTGCTTTAGATATAAAAACCAAAGGCAATAAAGAAGAAATTATTTATTTTCATATCGATAAAAGTGTAAAGTATGAAGATATTATGCAAGTAATGCAAAAATTAAAAGAGAATGGCTATGGAAAAATAGCTCTTTCAAGTAAAAAGATGGATTAGTATGAAGTCTAGTGTGATTTTTGGGTTTGTGTTAAGTTTGATATTGCATACTTTAGTATTAATGTTTTTCCTTTTTTCTTTTTATACTCAAGAAAAATCAAGTGGTGTTGATTTTAAACAAGGAGCGGAATTTACTTCCATTATGATGGTATCAGAGCTTCCTATCGGGGAATTAAAAGAAGTTTCGATTGATCAAAAAAAGAGTAATTCTCAAGATAAAAACAAAAAACAAGACGAAAGAATAAGTCTTAATTCTCAAGATAAAAATGCTGTATTAAAAGTTCAAAAAAAGATTGAAAAGCAAGATGAAAACCAAGCTCAAAAAGAAATAGCTAATGCAAGTGAAAATTCAAAATTTAAAAATGAATCGCTCAGTGCTCCGCTACAAAGTAATGAAGATAAAACACAAACTATAGTAAGTGGCAATGCCAAAGAACAAGTTAAAAGCTATCAAGCTTTGCTTATGGCTCATTTGACTAAATTTAAAAAATATCCTCAAGAAGCGATAATGCAAAAACAAGAAGGCGTTGTAAGAATTCGCGTAAGCATTGATGAAAGCGGAAATGTCTTAAGCAAAGAGCTTAAAAAATCTTGCCCTTATGCAGCGCTCAATGATGAAGCTTTAAGTTTATTTAAAAGAGCTTCTCCATTGCCAAAACCGCCTAAAGAAATGTTAAAAAATGGTGATAAAATCAGTTTTGTTATGCCTATTGATTACAATATTAAAGACTATTTAGGTAAAAAATAAACTTTTCATTAAAAAAAGTTTATTAGAATTTTTATTTTAAAGGTGATGATTATGTTCTCTTCGTTTTTTAAAAGTAAAAAATGGGCTTTATGGGCTTATTTGGGACTTTTTTTACTGTTATTTTTCTTATATATACAAACAAGCTTAAATGTTGCGATCAATTCATGGTATAGTGATTTTTACAATGTTTTACAAAAGCCAAAAATAGAACTTTTGGATTCTAATTCTACGCAAAAAATAGAAGAAAATCTTGAAAATAATGCCACTTTAATCCAAGAGGCTAATCAAAGAGCTGAGCAAAATTTCCAAAAAGCTAATTTTATCAATAAAGGCGCATTGTATTATTATCAAAATTTATTAGAATATTTTTTCAACTCTAGGGCTATGATTGAAAAGCCAAATTATTCAGCAAGTGATTTTTATGCTTTGATTTTAGTTTTTTTGGCTATTGCTATTCCTTATGTTTTAATCGCTACAATTAATATCTATTTTGCTAGTGTTTATGCCTTTAAATGGCGCGAAGCTATGACTTTTTCTTATTTGAAATTTTGGAAAAATAAGGATGATAATATAGAAGGAAGTTCGCAAAGAATTCAAGAAGATACTTATAATTTTTCTAAAATTGTAGAAAGTTTAGGGCTTAGCTTTATAAAAGCTTTGATGACTCTTGTAGCCTTTATACCGATTTTATGGACTTTAAGCGATGTTGTAAGTAAGGCTTTATTTGCAAATTTAAGCGAGAATTCTAACTTTTATTTTTTAAAAAATATTGATGGTTTGCTTGTTTATGTTGCGCTTTTGATTTCTTTAGGGGGATTAATCGTATCTTGGTTTGTAGGGATTAAACTTCCAGGACTTGAATACAACAACCAAAAAGCTGAAGCAGCTTTTAGAAAAGAGCTTGTTTATGCTGAAGATAACCGCAAAGAATACGCTAAAAATGAAACCATGATAGAGCTTTTTACAGGGCTTAAATTCAATTATAAAAGACTTTTTTTGCACTACGGATATTTTAATATTTGGCTCATTTTATTTGAGCAAATGATAGTTATAGTGCCATTTTTAATCATGGCTCCAGGGCTTTTTGCGGGAGCTATAGGACTTGGTATTGTAATGCAGATTAATAATGCTTTTGATCAAGTAAGAAGTTCTTTTAGTGTTTTTATCACCAATTGGACAACCATCACTCAACTTAGAAGTATATATAAGCGTTTAAAAGAATTTGAAAAAAACATCGAATACGCAAAAAATAAAAATCATTTATAAAAATATCTGAATTTGCTAAAAATTATTAAGGCGATGAAAAGTAAAAAGGCTGTGAAGATACATAAAAATTCCCAGCCAAAACTTTCATAATAAAAACTTGGCAATACAGAACCCAAAGCACCCCCACTATAATAAAATGTCAAATAAATTCCATTAGCCAAGCCCTTTTTATCCGCGATCGAATTTAAAATCCCTGAAAATATACAATGACTTATAAACATTCCGCTACAAAATACAAACATAGCAAAAAAGGCAAAATAAAAATTCCCTACTATCATACAAAAACAACCCGCTATAAAAACCAAAAACCCAAATATAGCTGTGCGAATTTTTGAGCCTAAAATTTCTATGGTTTTACCTATAAGTAGTGAGCTTATCACTCCGGTTAAAAATCCTAAATAAACAAGTCCAATTTGAGTTTGGGTGATATCTTTTATGCTTTCTTTAAGATGAAAAGGTAAAAAACTTACTATGCTTTGAAAAGAGAAAAAGATAGTAAAAACACAAAATAATATCACCATAAATCTAAGCTCTTTAACAAAGGGTAAAAAATCCCTCAAGGAAGTTTGTGTGTTTAAGCTTATAGGATGTTCTTTAAAAAATAAAAACAAAAAACCACAAACCATCATCAGAATGCTAAAAAAATTCAAGGCAAAATGCCAAGAAAAAAGATCACTCAAAAAGCTCCCAAAAACCCTTCCAACAAAACCACCAAAAGTCGTAGCGCCTACATAAATGGCTATATTTTTTTGTATATTATCGCTTTCTAAGCGGCTAAGCAAGGTAAGAAGTGCTGTCAGTATAGCAGGTATACAAAGAGCTTGTAAAAATCTAAGAAATAGAAAAAAATAAAAATTATCGTTTAAATTCCCAATAATGCCAAAAACAGAACACAAAAACAATGAAACAACAAGAATTTTCTTTAAGGAAAAAATTTCAAGTAAATAACCATAAACCAAAGGCGCAACAGCCAAGGGAATAAGTGTAACACTGATTATCCAAGAAATTTGGTACAAATTTACATGAAAATAATTAGATAATAAAGGTGCTATAGGTTGTGGAGCATAGACAATAGATAGGGTTAGTGTAGCACAAAAAATAATCAGAATTTTAAGCATTTTCATGTCTTAAATTAAACTCCAATGCAAATTAATTTTAGCTTAAAAACCATTTTTAAGCTAAAATTTTACTTTTAATTGTGTATAATTAAATATTTTATTTATAAGGAGCTTTTATTGGACCCCAGTCAGGTTTTAGATTTAAACCAAACTTTACCTACAGCATCTTTTGATGCAGGATATTCTATACTTATGGTTGTCATCGCACTAGCTTTAGTGCTTTTAAATGGCTTTTTCGTTTTGTCTGAATTTAGTATTGTTAAAGTGCGTCGTTCAAAACTTGAAGAAATGGTTAAGGAAAAAAAAGTAGGTGCTAAAAAAGCACTAGAAGTTACTTCAAGACTTGATACCTATCTTAGTGCTTGTCAACTAGGGATTACTTTAAGTTCTCTAGCTCTTGGTTGGATAGGTGAGCCTGCTATAGCAAAAATGTTGGAAATTCCGCTTATTAATCTTGGTTTTAGCACTGTTATTATCCATACTATAGCTTTCATTATTGCTTTTAGCATTATTACTCTTTTACATGTGGTTTTAGGAGAACTTGTGCCAAAAAGTATAGCTATTGCAGTTGCAGATAAAGCGGTTTTATTTATAGCTAGACCGCTTCATTGGTTTTGGATGCTCTTTTTGCCTTGTATTAAAATTTTCGATTTTTTAGCAGCTATAAGTTTGAAACTTTTTGGAATAGAACCTGCTAAAGAAAGCGAGCTAACTCATAGCGAAGAAGAAATTAAAATCATAGCAAGTGAGAGTCAAAAAGGTGGAGTTTTAGATGAATTTGAAACAGAGATCATACGCAATGCTGTTGATTTTTCAGATACTGTTGCTAAAGAGATTATGACTCCTAGAAAAGATATGATTTGTCTAAATAAACAAAAAAGTTACGGAGAAAATATGCAAATCATTTGTGAGCATAAACATACTCGCTTTCCTTATATTGATGGTTCTAAAGATACTATTTTAGGTATGATACACATACGAGATATAATACAAAATGAATTAAACCATAAAAGTCAAAATTTAGATACTTTTGTTAAACCTTTGATTTTGGTTCCTGAAAATATCAGCATTTCAAAAGTACTTGTAATGATGAATAAAGAACGCTCTCATACTGCATTAGTAGTTGATGAGTATGGTGGAACTGCTGGAATTTTAACCATGGAAGATATCATGGAAGAAATTATTGGCGAAATTAAAAGCGAGCATGAAGAAGACAGCTATAAAAAACTTGCTGAAAATATCTATGAATTTCAAGGACGATGCGATATAGAAACTGTTGAAGAAATGCTTGTAATAAACTATGATGAGGATTTAGAACAAGTTACTATAGGTGGTTATGTATTTAATCTTTTAGGACGCTTGCCTATGGTAGGAGATCGCATTGAAGATGAACTTTGTTACTATGAAGTTAAAAAAATGGATGGGAATTCTATAGAGCGTGTTAAGGTGGTTAAAAAAACAAATAAAGATGAAGAATAAGCCTCTTTAGGCTTTATTTCTTTTTGTAAATTTGGTTTTTAATTTCTATACACTCAAAACCTTTTTCATCTAGTGTAACTACGCGTAAATATCCACCATCATCTATTTTACCCTCGCATAAAAATACTCTTTTGGCTATTTTCATAGGAAGTTTTTCTTTATTTCTGTGTCCAAAGATTTGATAAAGATTGTCCGAGGTGAAATTACAAAATTGATTTGCTACTTTTTGACTGTCTTCATATCCACCTACACCATAAATAAAGTCATGGCTTGGTATAAAACTTATTTTTTCAGGTTTGGAGGGTATAAAATTTACTCCTCCATGTGAACAAAATATGAATTTATTTTGGAATTTGTAGTATAAACATTCTTTTAGATGAGGATAGAGTTTTCTAGCATCTCTTGGAGTAAGTTTTTCTTTTCTAAAATCCTTTAAAGTATTTTCATTAAATTCTTTGGAATTTGACAATTCTCCATTAGCCCATTTTATAAGATGTCTTTCGTGATTTCCTTCTAATAAGCATACGTTTTCTTTTTCACAAATTTTTAAAAGAAATTTTATTACTTTGCCATTTTCTATACCTCTGTTGATATAATCTCCCAAAAATATATAAAATTCATCTTCTTTGATTGTTTTAATGTATTCTTTTAAAACACTATAACAACCTTGTAAATCTCCTATATGATGAATTTTTTTATATTTGCTTAAATTTGGCATTTGGTAAAGACATTTTTTCCAGTCGCTCGAGTCTAAAATTGGGTATTTTTTTGGATTTTTTTTGAGTAAATCTTGAGTTTTTTCCAAAAGAGCATAAGGGATGATATATCCATTTTTTTTAGCTTCTAAAAGATTTTTTTCTTGACATTGTTTTAAAGAGCTATCAAAAACAATAACATACATTTTATAGCGATATTGTTTAGCTAAGTCTTTGTAAATTTTTAATGTTTCATTGTAAGCGTTTATGATGCAAAACTCACCTTTTTGCATACGCATTTCTAGAAGTTTGAGTAAAATTTTACTCAAATCTTCATCATTTTTAACATTTAAAATTTTATATTCACTGACTATATTTTTAACGCTTCCTGATAAAAGACGCAAAGCATTTAAATCAAGTGTATAATTTTGAAGTTTATTATTTTTGATAAATTCTTCTTGTCCTGCGTAATAATTCCCTCTTAAAACAAGTAAGATTCGCACATTCTTTGCCTAGATTTTCTTTAAAAATTCAGTTTTTAAAACAATAACGCCAAATTTATCTACTCTAGCCTCAATTTCACCTTCTTTAGAAGTGAGCTTAATATTTTTTATAGTAGTTCCACGTTTTAAAGTTGTACTTGCACCTTTAACCTTAAGATCTTTTATTACACTCACGCTATCACCTGTGTTAAGTTCTATTCCATTAGCGTCTTTAGCCATTTTTTTCCTTTCTTTGATCTAAAATATTTAAAATTTGCACCACTAAAGCAAAAGCCATAGCGGTATAAATATATGCCTTATCAATATGAATATCAAAACTTTCAGCAACTAAAACTACGCCTATTAGCACCAAAAAAGCTAAGGCTAAAATTTTAATGCTTGGATATTTTTCAACAAAATCTGCTATAGGTTTAGAAGCAAAAAGCATCACAGCTACTGCGATAATAACAGCGATAATCATGATGGTTACATCTTGAGCAATTCCTACTGCGGTAATAACACTATCAAGTGAAAACACTATGTCAATCACAGCAATTTCGGCCACAACTATCCAAAGTTTATTGCTTGCTTTAAAATGACTTTGGCCTTCTTCTTGATGAGAAATTTGCTCTTTAATTTCTTTAATAGACTTTACAATCAAGAAAAGTCCACCTAGTAAAAGAACTAGATCTCTTCCTGAAATTTCATTGCCCAATACACTAAACAAAGGTGTTACAAGTTTCATTACCCAAAAAAGAGATAAAAGAAGTAAAATTCTTGTAATCATTGCAAAAGCTAAACCTAAGATACGTCCTTTATCACGATGTTCAGGGGGTAGTTTGCTTACTAAAATAGCTAAAAAAATGATATTATCTATCCCTAGTACAATTTCAAGAGCACTTAAAGTAGCTAAAGTAATCCAAGCATCAATACTAAATATCCATTCAAACATAAATTTCCTTGAAAATTTTAAAATTTTTTAAAGCGATATTTTATAGTTTTAAAGCAAATACCTTTAATTCTTTAAGAAAAAATTTCAATCACACTTAAGGGTAAAATTTCATGTTCTAGACTATGAATTTTTTCTTCAAATTCTTCAAAACTCAAATTTCTTTTTTCAAAAGCTTTTTGAGCTATAATCATTCCACCATCAAGTTCTTCGCTGACCCAATGCACACTGACTCCAGCCACTTTCATATCACTTTCATAACTTTCTTTAATTGCATGTGCTCCTTTAAAAAGGGGTAATAAAGAAGGATGAAGGTTAATTGCCTTAATATTTTTTGTAAAAATAGGACTTAAAATTCTCATAAAACCTGCTAATACAGTAAGATTTGCTCCACTTTCTTTGATTTTTTGTACCAAAATCGTATCAAATTCTTCACGAGTATTATAAGCCTTATGATCAACAATGACAGTATCAAGACCAAATTTTTTTGCTCTTTGTACACCAAAAGCATCTTTTTTATTACAAATGCAAAGTACTACTTCATAGGTATTTTCCCCTATGGTTTTTTTATGAAGTTTTTCTAAAATATTTTCTAAATTACTTCCATTTCCACTAAAAAGTACAGCTAATTTTACAAGCATTTTAATCCTTTGATAAGTTTTAAAGCGTCAAAGCTATTTTTATTAAATTTATATTTTTTTGCAACAAGTCCATGAGCTAAAGTAGCATTTTTTGCTGCTTCTAAAGCACTAAAACCAAAACCTAAATGTGCAGCAATCATTCCACTTAAAACATCTCCACTCCCACCTTTAGCTAAGGCTTGATTTCCTAAATTTACAACAAATAATTTTTCTTTTTGCACAATAATAGGATTTGCTCCTTTTAAAACAAGAACACAATCATAATTTTGTGAAAATTTTCTAGCATAGAAAAAGCGATTTTTTTGCAATGTTTCTATATCTAAATTCTCATCAAAGCACATTTTATAAAGTTTTATAAATTCTTTTGGATGAGGGGTTATAACAACATCTTTTCTGTTTAAATACCAAAGCAAAGCTTCACTTAAAAAGCAGTTTGCATCCAAGATCAAAGGAGTGTTTTGCAAAATTTCATCTTTTAGAAAATCCAAATTTTCAAGCCCCATACCTAAAGCAATAGCACTTGCATTATTTTCAATTTTTTCTTTTAACATCAAAAGAGGCGAGAAACTTTTTTGTGCTACTAAAGAAACAAGACCTGCTCCAAAATTTAAGGCTCCAAGTCCTGCTAAAGTTCCAGCACTTGCATTGGCAACTATATAAATATGGCCAAAATTTCCTTTATTGGCGTTGATTTTTCTATCTATAGTTTTTAAATCTTTTTTTTCAAGCAAAAAAGCTTGAGAATTAGGGTAAAATTTCTTAGATCTAATGCCTAAATTGGCTATTTTAATCCTTCCTACAAATTCCTTAGCAAAATCTTCAAGTAAAATTTCCTTTAAAGCTCCCATACAAAATGTAATATCAGCTTTAAAACAAGGATAAAATCCCAAATTTGTAGGTATATCACAAGCTATTTTTAAAGCCTTACTTTGATTAACTTTTTGAATAATTAAACTTGTTTTTTCATCTAAGCAATGATTTGAACCTGTACCTAAAATACAATCAATGATAATATGAAATTTTTTAAAATTGGGTTCTTTTTTACAAAATTTAAAAGCATAATTTTGTAAAATTTGCTCTTGTTTTTTAAAAAGCGTATTTTCTTTAAAGCCTATTTTATAAGCTTTAGCGTGTTTTAAATTTCTTAAAGCCACCAAGCCATCTGAAGCGTTGTTGCCCCCGCCTAATAAAAAAAGTATTTTTACTTTTCTAATCTTGCGTTGAATGCGAATTTTTTTAGCTTCTTTTTTAATTAGCTTGGCTAAATTTAATCCCGCATTTTCCATTAAAATAAGCTCATCTAAGCCTTTATTTATAGCATTTTGTTCTAAAATTTTTATATTATCAATAATAGCTTTCATAATCTTTTTTCACCAAAAAATATATATTTTTTTCTCTTTCTTCTTCAAATTTTTTCATTTTAGGTAAAAATTTCTGGATCAAAGCACGAAAATTCTTAAAACCATAATTTTGCGGATGAAAATCCGAGTATTTGCGGTTCATATTAGTGCGGATTTGTGCATATTCGGCACGCCCTTTTTCATCGATAAGCTGTTCGGTGATATTGATTAAAGCTCTTAAATAATCCTTACTTAAAATATCTTCTTTTTTACTCTCATCTTTATCTAAATAAAAAAATTCACTAAAAGCATTTACATAGGATTTTATAGACTTTTCAAGCCCCATTCCTATAACTTGTTTTTTATTTTCTCTTAATTTTTGAATGAGTGAAGTATAATCACTATCGCTTGAAACAATAACAAAAATATCTATATTTTTTTCATAAAATATGGACATGATTTCAGTGATTAAATACATATCGCTTGAGTTTTTGTTGGCTGCAAAATTAAATTGTTGCATAGCGATTAAAGAATATTCAGCAATTTGCTCTCTCCAACCTTGTATATTTTTTTGAGTCCAATCCCCATAAATGCGTTTAATGATAACCTCTCCATAATCTGAAGCGATATCAAAAATACTTTTAGCGTATTTTGCAGGGATATTTTCTGCATCTATAAAGATAGCTATACTTTTATTTTCCATTTTAATTCCTTGCTCTAAAGCTTAAAGCTTCTAAAATATGGGTTTTGTTAATATTAAGACTTTGTTCTAAATCCGCTATACTTCTTGAAACTTTTAAAATTTTATTAAGCGATCGCAAAGAAAGATTATAACGTGAAATTGCTAAATCTAGCGTATCTTTGGCATCTTTTTCCAATACACAAAAACGACTTAAATCTTCATCTTTTAATTTCCCATTAAATTCTTTTTGCCCCCGTTTTTTACTAAAAATAAAAGCTTGTAAAATTTTTTCACTCATTTCTTTAGAACTTATACTCGTTTTATCATCCTTGCTGATCTCATCCATAGCTACATAAAGATCAATCCTATCCATAATAGGAGCTGAAATGTGATTTTTATACTTTTTAATCTCATTTTCGCTACAAACGCAAGAAAGATTTTTAGAAAATAAATTTCCACAAGGACAAGGATTTTGGGCAGCTATAAAGCTAAATTTTGTTTCATAAGTGATTTTAGAATTTACTCTTGAAATATGAATTTTATAATCCTCCAAAGGTTCTCTTAAACTCTCTATGATTTGCTTGTTAAAATGTGGAAATTCATCAAAAAACAATACTCCACCATTTGCAAGTGCTACTTCTCCAATTCTGGCATTTTTTGTTCCTCCGCCAAAAATACTTGCTCTTGTAGAAGTATGATGAGGATGACGAAAAGCACGAATTTTAGTAAATTCACAATCTTTTGAATCTAAAGACATATAAGCATTTTGCATTAAAATTTCACTTAAACTTTGAGGGGGCATGATATAAACAAGGCGTTTGGCACACATGCTTTTACCACTTCCTGGACTTCCTTCAAATAAGATATTATGCATACCTAAAGCAGCTATCATACAAGCTCTTTTGGCTTTTTCCTGCCCTTTGATGTCTTTAAAATCAAGTTTAAAATCCATATTTTGTAAAAAAATTTCATTTTCTATTTGTAAAGGGTTTGCAAATAAAGGATGATTGTGAGAAAAACGAAAATTTTCATAATTTTTTTCTTTAAAAAACTCTATTGCTTCATTTAAATTTTCAAGTCCATAAACCTCTAAATTTGGTATCATGGAAGCTTTTTGTGCTATACTTTTTGGAACAACGATCTTAGCTTTTTTAATTTTAGCAGAGAGAAACAAAAGCAAAGAAAAAAGCTCATTTGTGCTTTTAATACTTCCATCAAGTCCTAATTCTCCTACTACAAAAAAGTCATCTAATTCTTCATTTTGCAAAAGGATTAATAAAGCGATAGCCAAATCAAAATGCGATCCCTTTTTTGGGATGCCTGAAGGACTAAGATTGATAGTGATTTTTTTAGCAGGAAAAGCAAAATCACAACTTAAAAGTGTGGCTTTGATGCGTTCGACACTTTCCTTAATCGCTGTACTTGCAAGCCCTACTATGCTTAAATTTGGCAAACCTCTTGTAAAAGTGGATTCTACCTCTATAATGTCTAAGCCTTCATGAAAGCTTATGCACTTTAGTTTTTTCATTTCTCTTTTTTATGATTTTTCTTCTTTTTCTTAAATTCTTTATCGAATTTTTGACGCTTAGCAAAGGAAATTTTTTCTATAAATAAATGTCCATTTAAATGATCATTTTCGTGTTGAATAGCCACAGCTAAAAAACCTTTTGCTTCAAGTTCTTTAAATTCTCCAAAGCGATCTTGATATTTAAGCAAGATATGATTATAGCGTTTCACTTCTTCAAAAAAATCTGGCACACTCAAACAGCCTTCTGTACAAGTGATCATTTCTTCATCTAAAGGAATAATTTCAGGATTGATAATCTCTAGCAAATCTTCTTTTTTTTGTTCATCGTTTTCATCAAAAATATTTACAAGTAAAACACGCAAAGGAATATCCACTTGAATAGCTGCTAAACCTACTCCATTACTTGCTATCATAGTTTCATACATATCATCAAGCAAGGTGTGAAGTTCTGTATCAAATTTATTTACAATTTCAGAGTTTAAAAAAAGTCTA
Source organism: Campylobacter sp. CFSAN093249 (assembly GCF_011067895.1). Lineage (NCBI taxonomy): Bacteria > Pseudomonadati > Campylobacterota > Epsilonproteobacteria > Campylobacterales > Campylobacteraceae > Campylobacter > Campylobacter sp. CFSAN093249. The sequence goes on from NZ_JAAMWM010000008.1 coordinate 39,964, forward strand.
GGATTGGGATAGGTGATAATTTTTCTAACCATTAAAAAACCTTTGTTTTAAATGATCTCCAAAGAAATCATTTAAAACTTTTTTCCAAAACCTTATCAATCAGCCCATATTCTTTAGCTTCTTGTGTTGACATGAAAAAATCTCTTTCTGTATCTTTTGCTATTTTTGCAACTTTTTGCTTAGTATTTTTTGCCAAAATATCATTAAGTATAGTTTTGAGTCTTAAAATTTCTTTGGCTTGAATTTCAATATCTGTGGCTTGACCTCTAGCTCCACCTAAAGGTTGATGAATCATAATACGTGAATTAGGCAAAGCAAAACGTTTTCCTTCTGCGCCACAACTAAGCAAAAATGCTCCCATAGAAGCAGCTTGTCCTATACAAATCGTACAAACATCAGGTTTGATATAGTTCATAGTATCATAAATACTAAAACCACTTGTAATTACACCACCTGGAGAATTGATATAAAGATAAATATCTTTTGTAGGATCTTCAGCTTCTAAAAAAAGAAGTTGTGCTACGATAGAAGCGGCAAGTTCATCATGAATTTCACCACTTAGCATAATAATTCTATCTTTTAAAAGGCGTGAATAAATGTCATAACTTCTTTCACCACGACTAGATTTTTCAATAACATAAGGAATAAACATTATTTATCTTCTTTCTCTTTTTTGCTCACTTTTTCCGATTTTTCTGTTTTTGGTATAAAAATATCATTAAAAAGTTTTTCTTCAATTAAAGCCATTTTCACAGCAGGCAAAGCTCCTTGTTTTTTATAGTTTTCTAAATGCTCTTTTGGATTCATACCATAGCGATATGCTTCAAAATAAATCGCTTGAATCAATTCTTGATCATTTACTTCAATCTTACGCAATTTTGCAAGCTCATCAATGATAAAAGTAAGTTTTACACTTTTTTGTGCTTCTTCTTTAAAAGAATCATGTTTTTCTTGATATTTTTCTTTACTTACTTTAAGCTCTTCAATTTCTTTTTCGCTAAAAGTATTAAAAGCTGCACGCATCTGCATATCAGTTTCTTGTTCTACTATGCCTTTAGGTAAATCAAAATTATATTTTTCAATCAAAGCATCTGCAAATTTGCCTTTTAATTCATCATTTACAAGTTTGAAAAGTTTTTCATTTTTGATTTGCTCTTTTAATTTTTCATCTAAAACTTCAACACTAGCTTTTTCTTCTCCTGGTAAAAGTTTTTTAAGCATTTCATCATCAAGTTCTGGAATTTTAAGCTCTTGAATTTCATGTAGTTTTACTTTAAATACTGCATCTTTACCCGCTAAATGCGCTGCGCCGTATTCTTTAGGGAAAGTTACTTTGATATCTTTTTCTTCACCTATTTTCATTCCCACCATACCATCTTCAAAACCTGGAATAAATTGCTTAGAACCAATTTCTAAAACATAATTTTCAGCTTTACCACCTTCAAAAGCTTTATCATCTACAAAACCTTCAAAATCAAATTTTGCAAAATCACCTTCTTTTAAAGCTCTTTTTGTTTTTATAGCTTCAGGAGTAGCAAAACGCTTTAAAAGTTCATCTTTTTTCTCATCAATTTCTTTTTTACTTACTTTTGGAGTTTGATATTCAGGGATGAGTTTTTCATAACCCTCAAGTTTGATTTCAGGTTTAAAAGAAAGTATTAATTCAGCAATAATTTCTCCATCTTTACGATCAAATTTTTCAAAATATGGCTCACCTACAAGCTCTTTATTTTCTTTTTTAAGTTCTTGTAAAGCGCTATTTACAGCGGATTTAAAAAGATTTTGTTCTGCATCTTGAGTGAGCTCTCTTTCATATCTTTTAAGTACGGCACTTACAGGAACTTTTCCTGGTCTAAACCCATCCATTTTTACACTTTTAGAAGCTTTTTTTGCTAAATTTTCTACTTCACTTTTGATCATTCCTGAAGGAATTTTTACACTAGCAGTCGCATTAACAGAATCTAGTTGCTTTGCCTTTACTTCCATAGTTTTTTTCCTTATAAAATAAAATTTGCCTTCAATGATAGCAAATTTTTCCTTATTACTTGCATAAAATTTTAAAGTAATTTATGATAAAATTGCAATATTACATTATTATTAAAATATAAAAAATATTTTTGGAGAAAAATTTGCAAAAAAAATTTGAAGATTGTGTTAAAACCATGCTTGAAATTATAGGAGAAAATCCAAATCGTGAAGGGCTTATTAAAACGCCAAATCGTGTTTTTAAAGCTTATGAATTTCTTACTAGTGGTTATACGCAAAATGTCAAAGAAATTTTAAATGACGCTTTATTTGAAAGTTCTAATAATGAAATGGTTTTAGTGCGTGATATAGAATTTTACAGTCTTTGCGAACATCATCTTTTGCCTTTTTTTGGGCGTGCTCATGTAGCCTATATCCCTAATAAAAAAGTAGTAGGTTTAAGCAAAATTCCACGCCTTGTAGAAGTGTTTGCAAGAAGACTTCAAATTCAAGAACAACTTACTGAACAAATCGCACAAGCTTTAATGGAAAATGTTGATGCAAAAGGCGTAGGTGTAGTCATAGAAGCAAGACATATGTGTGTTGAAATGCGTGGAGTGCAAAAAGCTAATTCCACCACTACAACTTCAGCTTTGCGTGGAATTTTCTTGAAAAATGAAAAAACCAGAGAGGAATTTTTTTCTCTCATAAACTCTGCTAAACAGGTAAGATTTTAATGAATCTTGAAAAACTACGCTCCAAACTTGGTAAAGAAAATTTAAGTGCTATCTTTGGAGAGATTACAAAAATTTCTGCTACGAGTATAGAAATTCGTGGGCTTAAAACAGGGGTTGGAGATATAGTGAAGCTAGTTTCCAATGAAAATGAAAATTTAAACACTCTAGCTATGGTCGTAGAAATCAAAGAACAATTTAGCTATTTAAGCCCATTTTCTTTTATAGAAGGTTTTAAAATAGGCGATCGTGCTTTCATAAGTGATGCAGGTATGCAAATAGGCGTTAGCGATGAACTTTTAGGCAGAGTAGTAGATCCTTTTATGTGCCCAAAAGATGGTAAAGGAGCTATAGAAGTAACCAAATATATGCCTATAATGCGTGCACCTATTGATGCCATGAAAAGAGGGCTTATAGAAGAAGTTTTTCCCGTGGGTGTTAAAACCATAGACGCGCTTTTAACTTGTGGTGTAGGACAAAAACTTGGTATTTTTGCAGGAAGTGGGGTAGGAAAATCCACTCTTATGGGAATGATAGTTAAAAATTCCAAAGCTCCTATAAAAGTAGTGGCTCTCATAGGAGAAAGGGGGCGTGAAATTCCTGAATTTATACAAAAAAATTTAGGCGGAAAGCTCGATGATACAGTGATTATTGTTGCTACAAGTGATGATAGTGCTTTGATGCGTAAATACGGTGCTTTTTGCGCAATGAGTGTGGCAGAATACTTTAAAGAACAGGGCAAAGATGTACTTTTTATCATGGATAGTGTAACGCGTTTTGCTATGGCGCAAAGAGAAATAGGACTAGCTCTTGGGGAGCCTCCTACAACCAAAGGTTATCCGCCAAGTGTTTTAAGTCTTTTGCCTCAACTCATGGAAAGAACCGGTAAAGAAGAAGGTAAAGGCACTATAACAGCCTTTTTTACCGTTTTAGTGGATGGTGATGATATGAGCGATCCAATCGCCGATCAAAGTCGTTCTATCTTAGATGGACACATTGTTTTAAGCCGTGAATTAACAGACTTTGGAATTTATCCTCCTATTAATATACAAAACTCTGCTTCAAGGGTAATGAGCGATATTATAAGTCCTGAACATAAACTTTGGGCAAGAAAATTTAAGCGTTTAAACTCGCTTTTAAAAGAAAATGAAGTATTGCTTCGCATCGGTGCTTATCAGAAAGGAAGTGATAAAGAACTTGATGAAGCTATTTCTAAAAAAGAATTTATGCAAAAATTCTTAGGACAAAATCCTGAAGAAAGCTTCGAATTTAATCAAACTTTAGAGCTTTTAAGTCAAATTGATACACCAAATACTCCTTTGCCACCAACTCAAAATATAAATGTAGGAAGTGCAAGTGCAACTTTGCCTAATCCTAATTTAAAATAAAATTATTTAATAAAATAATCTCCATCAAAACTGATTAAAGAATATTTCCTTTCATCGCCTATGCTTTGAGTCAGCTCTTCTATGCTTAAAAAACTTAGCGTATCAGCTTCTACATATTCACGCACTTCTTCAGCATTTTTATTTGCACTGATAAGTTCTTCAAAAGTTGGAGTATCTATGCCATAAGTATCAGGAAATTTGATCTCAGGACAAGCTATGGCAAGATGGATTTTGCTCGCTCCTGCAGCACGAAGCAAAGAAATTATTTTTTTAGAAGTAGTGCCACGCACCAAGCTATCATCAATGACTACGATTTCTTTGCCTTCTAAAACTTTACGCATAGGATTAAGTTTTAATTTTACTTTTAAATTTCTAAGCTCTTGAGTTGGCTCTATAAAAGTTCTTCCTACATAATGATTTCTTACTATTGCCATTTCAAGAGGGATTTGTAAATATTGCGCAAAACCTATAGCTGCACTTACTCCACTATCTGGCACAGGCACGACAAAGTCTGCTTTATAAGCAAATTTTTTAGCTAAAGCTTCGCCCATTTTTTTACGCACTTCATACACGCTTTTACCTTCTACTATACTATCAGGTCTAGCAAAATAAATGTATTCAAAAGCGCAAATTCTAGGAGTTTGAGAAAAAAGTTCTATGCTTTCAAATTTATCATTTCCCTGAGTAAAAATAAGCATTTCCCCTGGTTTAACATCACGAATAAATTCAGCCTCTATAAGATCAAAAGCACAAGTTTCACTAGCAACTATATAGCCTCCATCTTTTAAACGCCCTAAAGACAAAGGACGCACCCCATGAGGATCTCTTACAACATAAAGTTTATCTTTGCTTGCTAAAACAAAACAATAAGCTCCTATACATTCTTTTAAACTCTCAATAAATCTATCTTTTAGACTTTCTTGCTTACTTCTTGCGATAAGATGGACAACATTTTCTGTATCCATATTGGTTTGAAAAATAGCCCCATCTTGAATAAGTCTTGATCTTACCTCTTCTTTATTGACTAAATTTCCATTATGCGCTAAAGCAATATCACCTAAAACCGAAGTAGCTGCTATGGGCTGAGCGTCATTTAAACTTGAATTTCCTGCTGTAGAATAGCGATTATGCCCTATAGCGATTTCACCTTCTAAAGTTTTTAGATTATCAGGATTAAAAATTTGACTCACTTCACCTTTAGCTTTAATAGTCTTAATATTTTTACCATTACTCACACTAATGCCACTTGCTTCTTGCCCACGGTGTTGCATAGCAAAAAGCGCATAATACGCATAAGTGCTAGCATTTTTTGAATTAATAACTCCTACAACTGCACACATTTTAAATTCCTAAAAAATCATTGATTGAATACATTTTTGCTTCTTGCTTGCTAAGCCAAATAGCGATTTTAATCGCACCTTTAGCAAAAGTCGCCCTTGAAGTAGCGGTATGATTAAGTTCTAAAAACTCACCATCTTCGTAAAAACCTACCGTATGGCGTCCTACTATATCGCCACCCCTTAAACTCATCACGGCAATCTCATCTTTACTTCTTTCACCTATAATGCCATCTCTTCCACTTACTCTTACTTTTTCAAGTTCTAAATTTCTAGCTTTTGCTACACTTTGAGCTAAAGTCATAGCTGTACCACTTGGGGCATCTTTTTTATGGCGATGATGCATTTCTAAAATTTCTATATCAAAATTTCTTAGCATTTGACTGGCTTTACTAGCAAGATAGTTTAAAACCGCAACACCTAAAGACATATTGGTCGCATAAAAAATCGGCATCACTTCACTAGCACTTTGCATCAAATGTAAAATTTTCTCATCAAGCCCTGTTGTACCTATTACCAAAGGTTTAGGCATAGTTCTTGCATAATTTAAAAGCTCATGAGTTCCACTTGGGGAAGAAAAATCAATAATCACATCGCTTTTTTCAAAAAGCTCTCCTAAATTTCCACCCTTATCATAAAGTATCGAAATTCGTGCTTGTGTTTCGCTTTTTAAACATTCTTCAATCTGTTTTCCCATTCGTCCTTTAGCGCCATAAATTCCTATTTTAATCATCTTTTTCCTTGAAAATAAAATATTGATTTTAGCATTTATTTTGTAAATTTTAAATAATAAAATTAAGCTTTATGGTTTTTTAATTTATATAAATTATCTAACAATTTTGCTTCTTCTCCTAAGCCCTTGCTATGATAAAATTTTAAATTTTTACTAAGATATTTTTGCTCTACCCAGCCACCAAAATCATGTGGATAAAGATAGTTTTGTTTTTCTTGATGATTGTTGTTAAGATAATTAGGTATTTCTAAAGCTTCATTATTTTTTACATAGTTTAAAGCTTCATTGATAGCTTTGTAGCTTGCATTGGATTTGATTGTGCTTGCTAAATAAACTACGCATTGGGCTAGGATAATTCTTGCTTCAGGATAACCTATATTTTTAACAGCATCTAGAGTCGAAACTGCTAAATTTAAAGCATTTGGATCGGCATTTCCGACATCTTCACTTGAAAAAATCACCAAACGCCTAGCGATAAAATCCGCACTTTCTCCTGCATTAATAAGTCTTGCAAGATAATAAATAGCTGCATCAACGTCACTTCCGCGTAAACTTTTTATCATTGCACTTGCTAAAATATAATGTGTATCTTTTGAGCTAACACCTTCACTATTTATGGTGTTGCGAAGTTTTTTAAGATTTTCAAGACTGATATGTTTTTCATTTAAAACCAAGACAAATTCAAGCAAATTTAGCATAGCTCTTGCATCAGCACTTTTCAGTAGAAAATCTTTAGCTTCTTTATCAATACTAAATTTCATTTTTTCTTGTACACGCAAGAGTAAAGTTTCAAGTTCCTTTACCCCTAAAGATTTAAATTCAAAAAGCATGGAACGACTTCTTATACCAGAACTTAGAACAAAATAGGGATTTTCAGTGCTTGCGCCGATTAAAATTAAACGGTAATTTTCCATAGGAATTAAAAGCATTTCTTGTTGGGTTTTGCTAAGGCGGTGAATTTCATCAATAAAAATTAAAGGCTTATAAAGACTATTTTTATAATTATCTAAAATTTTTCTTAGTTCTTCGAGTTTAAAATTTCCTCCATCAAATTCATAAAAATCTAAGCCAAATTCTTTGGCTACAACTCTAGCAAAAGTTGTTTTTCCAGAACCTGCCGTTCCAAAAAAAATACTATGAGGAAGTTTTTGTAAAGCAGTAAATTTTTTGAAAATTTCTATAAGCTCATATTGTCCTAAAATATCATCAAAATTTTCAGGGCGAAAGGTCAAAGCTAGGCTCATTAATTTAAATCCATATTTGAAAATTCACTACCATTAATTTTTAGTTGAGGATTGGCTAAGCTATCATAAGATAAATTTAGAAAAAAGTTATTATTTTCTTTTAAAAAATATTGATTTAAACCTCCATAATCTTTTGTCCAAGGAAAAATTTCATCAGGCTCATCTGAACTGATAACTTGTAATTTTGCTTGATAAGAGTTGTTAATATTTAAATTGCCTTGTAGACTGATATTTTGTTTATTTTTTTCAAGAATTAAATTTTGTATTTCTAGATCAAGATTTTTTTGAATAAAATGAGAGATATTGAAATTTGAGTTAAGAAATTTATTTATGGTTATATTAAATTTTGTTTTGTCAAAATTTAAATTCTGACCCAATAAAGATTTAAGATCAATATCAATTTCATTGGATTTTCCTTGTATGTTTAAGTTTATTGTTGAATTTTCTTCATTAAAATTTACTAGATTTTTGCTATAAAAAGAATTGATTTTATTGTTATCTAACACAAGATAATCAAAGTTGATTTGTTGTTGGCTTTTGCTAAATAAATTTAATTCATAAAATTGTACAGGATTGTTAAAAAATTGTTCGTAATTTAAATTTTGCAACACAAATTTAGTATAAAATTGAGAAAAATTAATCATATCAAAATGTATTTTAATGTTTTTAATTTCTAAATTTTTATTCATTAAAGCTTCAATATATCCGCCGTTTATGATGGTATCTCCACCTTCATTGCTTAAATTTATATCTTTAATATTTAGAAATATTTTAGAGTTGTTATCGTGTAATTTGAGAGTAAAAGTTCCTAATTTATTGTTTTTTAACACTTTATCTAAAAAATCAAAAGGATTTGTAAAATTTCCTTTTATGATTTTATTTAACAAAAAATAATTATTAAATTTAAGGTTGATTTTGGTTGAAAGCTGTGTATGAGAGTGATTTAAAGTAAAACTTCCCTTAGAAGTTAAAAAACCTTTTTTGAAGTAAATATCTGTAATTGTATAATCAGGATTGCTGTTTTTAATAAATTTATTAAATAAAAGTTCGTTAGTGTATCCTATATAAAATATATGAATAATAAAACCTAATATAAAACAAAAAACAATAAAAATCCATTTTTTCATTATTTGCCTTAGATGAAAATATAAGTGTTATTTTATAAATTGCTTGTTAAAAAAGAGTTTAAATTTTTATTTAAGAGTAATGAAGTAGTTTGCCGAAGAATGATTTTTATAAATCCCTTGTTAAGGGATTTATATTAATAAGCTTTTTTATAACATTGAATTTCAATTTTTCTAGCTACTGGAATAGCCTGAGTATTTGGTGTAGCAGGTATTCCATAAGAAATTTTACTTTCTAAAAAATTTCCAACCTGTAAATCTTTAAAAGTTCCATCTTTATCTGTTCCAAAAATACCACAATCATCCATTTCTATTTCGGTATTTGGTAGAACTTTTATAGCCATTTGTCCGCCATAAATAGAGTCAATAAGCAAGGTTTTATTGTTATCATAAATTTGTGCAATAGTACCTTCAAGTTTTAGACTATCTGCAAAAAGCATTGAGCTAGCTAAAAGTGCTGATGTGAATAAAATACTTTTTTTCATAATTATTTCTCCTTAATGTAAAGTGATGACATTATAAAATTTTTAAGTGAAGTGAATGTGAAATTAAAAATTTTTGACTTTCATAAAATTAATACGCTTTAATTATTTTCAAAAAAAGCTTGTGGAAAAAGATATAAACCTTCATTAAAAGGAGCTTTGATTAGAGTATATTGAAGATGAAATGGGGTAATGGAGTTAATAGATTGTTCTAAAAAAAGTAGTGCAGTAAAAAGCATCTTTATCTGTACTTATGATAAATTTTCTGCCTAAATGTTCCAAAGCTTTAGCAACTATTTTTTGTTTGGTTTTTTCATCAAATTTTAATCTTTTAATAGCAATTTTATGACTCAGTTTTAAAAAATCATCCATAGAGCTTAAGATAACTTGGTCTTTAGCATTTTTGTCATCATCTGTTGTAGCATGTATGAGTATAGTTGGAGAAGTTTTAACTACCATAGCGATATGAGAATAAGGGCTTTGACTTAAATTTTCTATTAAAAAACTTTCACTTCCTATTCCTGCACGAAAGACAAGATCACCTATTTCAAGAAAAGGTAGATAGGGTTTTTTGATGATTTGATTTGAAGGATTGGAATTTATAAAGAAACCCAAAATTCCAATCAATAAAAATAAAATTAAGAAAAAATATAAAATTTTATTTAAGTAAAACAAGCTATTTTCTATCTTTTTTAGCAAGAAAAACATTGCTGCTTTGATTATTATCATTGTTAAATAACACTAAAACTCTGATTTTAGCAGAATCTTTATTGATTGTTTTTTCTTCAATTTGAATATTTTTAACACCACCCATTCTTTTTGCTTTGGCTGCATTTTCAGCAACAACTTGAGTGATTTTATCACTAACAAATGTTTTTTCTTCATCGCTTTTAGCTTCGCTAAGATCAATGTAACTCATAACAGATTTAGTATTACCACTGTAAAGATCTTTTGTAAAATTTTTAGCTAAATCTTCAGGATTTGAAGAACCGCAAGCCACTAAAAAAAGGCAACTAAAGCCAAGAAAGAAAGTTTAAAAAATTTCATTTTTTTCTTTTGATAGTATAAATTAAAATATTCATAATTATAGCAAAATAATTCAAAATTATTTTTTTATTCTTGTTTATAATGGTTACATTAGAAAATATATTTTTTTCAAAAAGCTATAAATTTAAACACATATAAGTTGGACTTAAAATATCCTATTTTATTATCGAATAAAAATGATACAAAAGGATAGGATATGGAAATTTTTTTAGCTTTATTGGGTTTTTTCTCGTTAGGATTGATAGTTTGGCTTTTGCTAAAAGATTATACTACTCCAGCATTAGCTTTTATAAGTGTAAGTATTAGTGTAGCTTGTATTTTACTTATTCTTGAACGGCTTGGTTTTGGCGTGGGTGTAGCTTTAGGGGTTAAAGGAGGTGTTTTTGATATTAAAACATTGGTCGCTTTTATTAAAGATGGAGTCAAAAGTGTAACGGATACGGCAGCTTTGTTTGTTTTTTCTATACTCTTTTTTAGTGTTTTAAATGCAAGTGGTTTTTTACTAAAATTTTAAATGCATTTTTATCAAAAATGAAAGCTAATGTATATCAAGTTTGCATTCTTACTGTTTTTATTGCTGCTGCTGTGCATTTAGATGGTTCAGGTGCTTCTACTTTTCTTATTGTAATACCTGCATTATTACCTATTTATGAGCGTTTAGGTATAAGAAAGACTTCAATGTTATTGATTATTACTTCGGCTATGGGGGTTATGAATGTTATTCCTTGGGGTGGTCCTACTTTAAGAGCGGCTACTAATATAGGAATGGATGCAAATTTGCTTTGGCACCATATTATACCTATTCAGATTGTAGGTTTGGTATTATCCCTTCTTTTGGCAATTTGGATTGCTAAGATAGAAATAAAAAGAGGCGCAGGCGCAGGTAACTTGTCGGGAATAAAATTAAATATAGAAAAAAGCGAACACCATAATGAAAAATGGTTTTGGTTAAATTTACTTGTAGCTATTGGGGTTATTGGGCTTTTAATTAGCGGTATTATTCCTAGTTATATTTGCTTTATGATAGGGCTTGTAATAATTTTACCGCTTAATTATCCTAATTTAAAAATAGCTAAAAAAGTTTTAGATCGTGCAAGTGCTGGTGCAATGCTTATGTATATTACTTTAATTGGTGCTGGGATATTAATAGGCGTATTTGATAAAAGTGGTATTATGGAGAAAATGGGTGTTTTGATTTTAAATTTCGTTCCAGATTATTTAGGTGCTTATATTCCTTTAATGGTAGGGATATTGGCTGTTCCAATGGCAATTATTTTTTGTACGGATTCTTATTTTTATGGAGTGATGCCTATAGTTTTGAGTGTAACTAAGGCTTTTGGTGCTGAACCTTTGACTATAGCTATTATCATGGTGATAGCAAGAAATTGTGCGACATTTATTTCTCCTGTTGTGCCTGCAACTTTGCTAGGTTGTGGTTTAGCAGAGGTTAATATTAGAGATCATATCAAAAGAAGCTTTTTTTATATATGGGGTATAAGTATTATTTGCTTGATTTTTGCTGAGGTAGCTGGGATAATATAATTAAAATAAAAGAACTTTTGATTTTTCAATGATTAGCTCATTGTTTTATGATATTTTTGAGTCAAAAATTTATAAAAATATAAGCGTTTTTTTGTATTATTTTATTTTGCTTTAGAGAAAAATTATAAATTTAAACTTATAAGAATATTTTTTAAGTTGAAAGTAAAATTTTAAAACGGAGAAATGATGTACAAAAAACAAAATTTACCAGAACTTACCTTAAGGGGTTTGGTTTTGGGAAGTATTTTAACTATTATTTTTACAGCTTCAAATGTATATTTAGGGTTAAAAGTGGGACTTACTTTTTCATCATCAATTCCAGCTGTGGTCATCTCCATGGCGGTTTTGAGTCTTTTTAAGACTTCAAATATTTTAGAAAATAATATGGTTCAAACTCAAGCTTCAGCAGCAGGAACTTTATCATCAGTTATTTTTGTTATCCCAGGGCTTTTTATGTGTGGGTATTGGAGTGAATTTCCACTTTGGCAAACTTTTATGATATGTCTTTGTGGTGGCGGACTTGGAGTGCTTTTTACTATACCATTAAGAAGGACTATGGTGGTTGAAAGCAAGCTTGCTTATCCTGAAGGTAGAGCTGCAGCTGAAATTTTAAAAGTAGCCAATAAAGATCAGAGTAGTAAAAAAGGAAAACAAGGCATTAAAGAAATAGCATTAGGCTCTTTTATAGCTGCTATTTTTAGTTTGTTAAGCAATGGTTTTAAACTCGCTGCAAGTGAGAGTAATTTTGCTTTTATTTGGAATAAAATGGCTTTTGGTTTTTCTATGGGATATTCTTTGGCACTTTTAGGGGCAGGTTATTTAGTTGGTTTAGCAGGTGCTATAGCTCTTTTTGTAGGTATGTTTTTAGCTTGGGGTATTTTTACTCCCTATCTTTCAAATTTTGAATTCGATAGTGCAAAAAATGCCGTAGATTTAGCTTCTAGTGTATGGAGTTCTAAAGTAAGGCTTATAGGAACAGGAGCTATTGCTATAGCAGCGCTTTGGACTTTAATAGAACTTTTAAAACCCGTTATTGAAGGTATTAAAGAAATTGTTAAAAATGTTAAAATTACTAATCAAGAAAAAAATGAAAGAACAAATATAGACCTTTCTTTAAAAAGTATTTTTATACTTTTTGTTTTAATGGTTGTGGGTTTATTTATTACTTTTTATAGTTTTGTTGAAGATGCTAACTTAAGTATTTATTATCAAATGCTATTTTCATTTGTTGGAACTTTAGTTTCTGTTTTAATAGGTTTTTTTGTTGCAGCAGCTTGCGGATATATGGCAGGACTTGTAGGATCTTCTTCTAGTCCTATTTCTGGAATCGGACTTATTGGTGTTATTATTTCTTCTATTGTTTTTTTGGTTTTAGGTGTGGAACTTTTTCAAGATCCTATGCTTTCTAAATTTGCAGTAGCATTAGCTATTTTTACTACTAGTGTTATTTTAGCTACAGCTGCTATTTCGAATGATAATTTACAAGATTTAAAGACAGGACATTTAGTCGGAGCTACTCCTTGGAAACAACAAGTTGCTTTACTTGTAGGCTGTGTTTTTGGTGCTTTGGCTATAGTTCCTGTTTTAAATTTGCTTTATCAAGCCTATGGTTTTGTCGGAGCAATGCCAAGAGAAGGTATGGATGCTTCATCAGCTTTAGCAGCACCGCAAGCAAATTTAATGAGTACTATCGCCCAAGGAATTTTTCATCACAATATAGAGTGGGGTTATATGGCTTTTGGTGTATTTGTAGGAATTTTAATGATTATTATAGATAAAATTTTAAGAAGAACACAGAAAATGTCTTTGCCGCCTTTAGCCGTTGGAATAGGTATTTACCTTCCCCCTGCTGTAAATATACCTTTAGTTATAGGCGGAATTTTAAAATATATTGTAATGCAACACTTGACTAAAAAATATGCAAAAAATTCTCATAAAGAAGAAAAACTTGCAAGTTGTGAGCAAAGAGGCACGCTTTTTGCTTCAGGACTTATAGTGGGTGAAAGTATTTTTGGGGTAATTATCGCAGGAATTACTGTATTTTCAGTAAGTATGGGTGGTAGTGAAAATCCTTTAGCTTTAAATTTAGCAAATTTTCATGATAGCGAGCTTTTCGCACTTATCTTTTTTGTGGGAGTTGTATTATATTTCATTAAGCGTATTGTTAAAAAAGATGCTTAATTTTTGGGGTTAAAACCCCATTTAATCCATTCTGATATAATTTTTCTTTTGCAATTATCATTCAAGGATTAAAATGGAAAATTTATATGCTTTAATACTTGGAATTATAGAAGGTCTGACTGAGTTTTTACCTATTTCTTCAACAGGACATATGATTTTAGGTACGACTATTTTAGGTATCGATATAGATGAGTTTTGGAAAAGCTTTTTGATTATCATCCAGCTTGGTTCTATTTTGGCGGTCATTTTTGTATTTTGGCGTAAATTGTTTCAAGGGCTTGATATTTGGTTAAAACTTGCAGTTGGATTTTTTCCTACCGGAGTTATAGGGCTTTTTGTGGCAAAATACTTAAATGCTTTATTTAATGGTTGGGTTGTGGTTGGAATGCTCATTTTTGGCGGTGTTGTGTTTATTCTTATAGAACTTGCACATAAAAATAAACAATATCGTATCAATTCTTTAGAAGAAATAAGTTTTAAACAAGCTTTTTGCATAGGTATTTTTCAATCTTTAGCCATGATTCCTGGTACTTCAAGAAGTGGAGCAAGTATTATTGGTGGACTTTTGCTAGGATTTAATAGAAAAGTTGCGGCTGAGTTTAGTTTTTTGCTTGCCATTCCAACGACGATTATCGCTACAGCTTATAGCATTTATAAAGAGCCTGAGCTTCTTAGCAATGCAAATTCTTTAATTCCTTTAGGCATAGGTTTTATCACTGCTTTTATTGTTGCAGTTTTAGTTATAAAATTTTTCTTAAAATTTATTTCTAAATTCGACTTTATCCCTTTTGGAATTTATCGTATTATTTTAGGATTTGTTTTCTTTTATTTGTATTATAGTGGGATTTTAAATGCTGGAAGTGAATTTAAGCTATAAATAAATATTAAATTTATTCTAAGATTTTTTTAAAAATAAGCTGAATTTCAAAAATAATTAAGTCTTAGAAAGTTAAAATTAGAACTTTATAAACACTCACAGGGTAAGTGAGCGACAAAGGGTTAAAAATATGGAAAAAGAAGTTATTGCGTATTTGGACAATGAGACGATAATTGACTCTCAAAGTGTGAAAAATACAAATTTAAAAGAAATTTATTTTGATAATTCTAAAGAAAGTTTAGAAGTAATCCGTCATTCTTGTGCGCATTTGATGGCACAGGCGATTAAGAGCTTGTATCCTGAGGCTAAATTTTTCGTTGGTCCTGTTATAGAAGATGGATTTTATTATGATTTTCGTGTAGAAAGTAAGATTGGCGAAGAAGATTTAGTAAAAATTGAAAAAAAGATGAAAGAACTTGCTGAAGCAAAGATTGAAATTTCAAAATATGAAATCACAAAAAACGAAGCTTTGGCTAAATTTCAAAATGATGATTTAAAACAAGAAGTTTTATTGCGTATTCCTGATGGAGCTGTAAGTATTTATAAACAAGGTGAATTTGAAGATTTGTGTCGTGGTCCTCATGTGCCAAATACGAAATTTTTACGCTTTTTTAAACTCACTCGTGTTGCAGGAGCGTATTTGGGTGGCGATGAAAAAAGAGAAATGCTTACTCGAATTTATGGGACTGCTTTTGCAGATAAGGAAAGTTTAAAAGAGTATTTAACCATTATTGAAGAAGCTAAAAAACGCGATCATAGAAAGCTTGGAACAGAGCTTAAACTTTTTACTTTTGATGATGAGATCGGAGGAGGCCTTCCTATCTGGTTAAGTAATGGTGCAAGACTTAGATCTAAACTTGAACATATGCTTTATAAAATTCATCGTTTGCGTGGTTATGAGCCTGTGCGTGGGCCTGAGCTTTTAAAAGCAGATGCATGGAAAATCAGTGGGCATTATGCAAACTATAAAGAAAATATGTATTTTACACAAATTGATGAACAAGAATATGGCATTAAGCCTATGAACTGTGTGGGGCATATTAAAATTTATCAAAGTGATGTAAGAAGCTATCGTGATTTGCCTTTGAAATTTTTTGAATACGGCGTAGTGCATCGTCATGAAAAAAGTGGGGTTTTGCACGGACTTTTTAGAGTGAGAGAATTCACTCAAGATGATGCACATATTTTTTGTATGCCAAGTCAGATTAAAGAGCAGGTTTTAGAAATTTTAGCTTTTGTGGATAATTTGATGAAATTATTTGATTTTAGCTATGAAATGGAAATTTCAACTAAACCTGAAAAAGCCATAGGTGGTGATGAAATTTGGGAAGTGGCGACTAAGGCTTTAAAAGAAGCTTTAGATGAACAAGGTTTAAAATACGGCATCGATGAAGGTGGCGGGGCTTTTTATGGGCCAAAGATTGATATTAAAATCACTGATGCTTTAAAAAGAAAGTGGCAATGTGGAACTATACAAGTAGATTTTAACCTGCCAAGTCGTTTTAAACTTGAATACACTGATAGTGATAATGAAAAAAAACAACCTGTAATGTTGCATCGTGCGATTTTAGGTTCTTTTGAAAGATTTATAGGAATTTTAACCGAGCATTGTGCGGGTGAGTTTCCATTTTTTATCGCACCAACTGCGGTGGGTATAGTGCCAATAGGCGAAGCACATATTGCTTACGCAAAAGAAATTCAAAAAGAATTATTAGAGCTTAATATCGATAGCGAGGTGTATGAAAAAAATGAGAGCTTAAGTAAAAAAATTCGTATCGCTGAAAAGCAAAAATTACCTATGATTTTAGTTTTAGGCGATGATGAGGTGGCAAAGCGTAGCGTTGCTTTAAGAGATAGAAGAGCTAAAGAACAAAAAAATCTTAGCTTGGACGAATTTATTAAATTAGTTAAGGAGAAAATGAGTGAGGTACACTTTTGAGTAAAGAAAAAGAAGTATTGCTCAATGAAGAAATAAGAGCGGATGAAATCAGATGTGTTGGCGATGATGGCAAAGTTTATGGTATTATCAGTAGTGATGAAGCTTTAGAAATTGCAAATCGTTTAGGACTTGATCTTGTAATGATAGCTGCAGATGCTAAGCCACCTGTTTGCAAGATCATGGACTATGGTAAATTCCGTTATCAACAAGAGAAAAAACAAAAAGAAGCAAAGAAAAAACAAAAAGTGATTGATATAAAAGAAATCAAACTTTCTGTAAAAATTGCTCAAAATGATATTAATTACAAGGTAAAACATGCTTTAGAATTTTTAGAACAAGGTAAGCATGTGAGATTTCGTGTGTTCTTAAAAGGACGCGAAATGGCAACTCCTGAAGCAGGTGTAGCTTTGCTTGAAAAAATTTGGACTATGATAGAAAATGAAGCTAATCGTGACAAAGAGCCAAATTTTGAAGGTCGTTATGTAAATATGCTTGTAACTCCAAAAAAAGCTTAATCCACTTTTGTGGATAAGGCTTTTAAAGGTTTTAAATTTTGAAAGAAAATCCTTCTTTTTTAAAAGAGCAAATTATAACTTATCTTGGAAATAAAAGAGCACTTTTAAGTTTTTTAAATAATGGCTTTAAGGTAGCTAAAAAAGAACTTGGTAAAGATAAATTTAGTTTTTGTGATATATTTAGTGGCTCAGGTGTTGTAAGTCGTTTTGCAAAAGCACACTCAAATTATATTTTAGCCAATGATTTAGAAGATTATTCAAAACTCATCAATGAGTGTTATCTTGCTAATAAAGACAAAGATTTACTTCAAAATATAAAAAAGTATTATAAAAATTTAATCCAAAATTTAGATTTTCAAAAAGGTTTTATCAGTGAGCTTTATGCTCCAAAAGATGATGATGATATTAAAAAAAATGAAAGGGTTTTTTATACTTTTAAAAATGCTTTATATCTTGATACTATAAGGCAAAAAATCGAAAATGAAATTCCAAAAGAATTGAGGCATTTCTTTATAGCTCCTTTGATTTATGAAGCCAGTGTTCATTCAAATACTAGCGGAGTTTTTAAAGGTTTTTATAAGGGTAAGGATGGCATCGGAAAATTTGGTGGCGAAGGACAAAATGCACTTAAACGCATTAAAGGAGAAATAGAGCTTAAAATGCCTATTTTTTCAAATTTTTCTTGTGAATTTGAAGTGATGCAAAAGGATGCAAACATGCTTGCAAAAGAACTTGATTTTTTTGATGTAGTGTATCTTGACCCCCCTTATAATCAGCACCCTTATAGTTCTAATTATTTTATGCTAAATTTAATTGCAAATTATAAAAAACCTGAAGAAATTTCTAAAATCAGTGGCATTCCAAAGGATTGGAACCGCAGTACTTTTAATAAGTCAAAATTTGCCCAAGATGCTTTATTTGAACTTATTAATGATTTAAAAGCAAGAGTGATTTTACTTTCTTATAATTGTGAAGGTTTTGTAAAAAAAGAAATTTTTTTAAAGCGCTTAAGCACTCTTGGAAAATGCCGGATTTTAGAGCAAAAATATAATACTTTTAGAGCTTCTCGCAATCTTAAAAATCGCAACATCCATCTTCATGAGCAACTTTATATTTTAGTTAAAAATTAGTTTTTCGTGCTAAAATTGCACTTAAAAATGAGGAGGGATTTATGAAACTAAAATTATCTTTTTGTGCATTAATGGCATTTGGTTTTTCTAACTATCTTTTTTGCTTCAGCTATTGATCCAAAGTTATTTTCAAGAATATCTTGATTTTGCCAGTAATAAAGGCAAATTTCAAGTAGGTCAAATTGGCTTTTAAATTTTAGCAAAAAATCCTAGTCAAAATATCTCTTTTAATGTGCCTATGATTGATTTTTCTACTTCAAATCGTGGAGGAAAATTCCAAGGAGAATTTACCAATATAGGACAATCTTATATAGTCAGCGCTTCTCATATGAGTACAAGTTTAAATACTGGGAAGTAAATAAAGGCTATGTGAAACAAGGTAGTGTTTTACACTTTGGAGGGGTAGCAAATAGAATCGTAAGCTCAAGTGATAATTTTCCTTATAAAAAAGAAAATGTGGATTTTGCTGTTTTAAAAATGAGTAAGATTAGTCTCAATAAAAGTGCAAATTTGAGTAAAGATTTAAATCTTATTGAAAAAAATTCTGGCGATGGTGGAGATATTTATGAATACAAGGATCCATTTTGGGATAGTTGTCAAAGTGGAAAATGTGATTATTCAAAAGGTAAAGGCAAGCTTTTTGATAGTTCGCGTTATGAGTACTTTGTAAGAGAGGGAAGTGGTATTGTAGCTTTAGGTTTTGAAGATACAAATAAAGCACCCATTAAGATTTTTGATTCTAATGAAATCAATTTAGGAGGTTTTGTCAGTTTAACTCCTAAAAATACTGAAGATAAGCGTTTTAAGTTGCAATTTCTTAATTATACCAATGATAAAAGAAATTCTTTTACAAGTTCTTCAATATCCTGGGATTCTGGAAGTGGAGTTTATGTTTATGATAAGATGGATAAAAATGGTATTTAGTGGGTGTGGTAAGTACGAGTAATTGTAATGTCCATTTTACTATGGATATACTTGTTTACAGGTTGATTATGCTTTGATCAATCAAGTAAAGATCAATGAATTTTAAAATGCTCATAAAGTAGCCATAGGATCTGGAACTTATACACTTAGTAGCGATGGTTTGGTGAAAGATGGTAAAAAAATAGAAAATGTAAGTTTGATTTCTAAGACTAATGTGGGTTATGTAAGCTATAAAAATTCTTTTGATGATAAAAATAATTGTGATAAGAGAATTGAAGAAATGCAAAATAGCAAGGATTTGTATTTTTCTCAAAATGGAAGTATAAATTTAAATAGCGATGTGGATTTAGGCGCTAGTGTTTTAAATTTGATAAAAATTCAAATTGGCAAATAACAGGCGATAAATGGCTTATACATGGCGGAATTTATGCTGATAAGGGTTCAAGGTAAAATATAATGTTAAAACCAAAAAAGATGATTTTCTTTATAAAATGGGTGAAGGAGAGCTTGTTGTCAAAAGTCAAAGTGTGGATACAGGACTTAGAATGGGTGAGGACCAAGGTAAGTCTTGAGGGTGAAGGTTTAAGTTTTGGCGAAATTTATATGAATGGTGGAACTTTGGATCTATCGGGCTTAACATTAAAATTTGATCAAATTAAAGCTAACTCTAATAATGTTTTTATCACAAGCTCTAAACAGGGGCAAATTTAAATTTAGAAAACAAGCAAAATTATCTTTATCATGGCAATATTTACAATAAAGAAGGTGTTTTTAAGGCAGAAAATGCCAAGTTAAATTTTCAAGGACATCCTACATACACGCTTATGTGAGCGAAAAACAAGCTAAAAAACTTCAAGAGCAAGGTTTAAGCGCTTTAACCAAACCTGTAAGTTTTGCACAAGAAGATTGGGAAGATAGGGTTTTTGTTTTAAAAGAGCTTAATTTAGATCAAAGCGAGTTTTATTTAGGGCGTAATGTAAGCTTAAAAGTAGAAAACCTTAATGCTAAAAATTCCAAAATAGAGCTTGGAAGTAAAAATTTGTGGATCGATGAAAAAGATGGGGAAAATATTATTGATAAGACTGATGATTATTCTTATGGAGATGTTGTATAAACAGGAGTTGGCAAAGAAATGGCTTTTGAGCAAAAGCTTTAAAATACCCAAAATGCTAAGATAGAAAAGGTTTATTTTAGTGTAAATTTAAATCTTGATCATTCTGATGTTACTTTGCAAAACACATTTTTTAGTGGTAATATCAAAGGTATCAATGATACGCAAAAAAATCTTGCGATTAAAGATTCTTTGCTTGAGTCTCATATACAAATGAGCAATCTTCAAGTAGAAAAAAGTGCTATTTATAGGAAAGTTGATGCAAAAAAAATTAAGTGCAAATAATACAATATTTAAAATCAATGTGGATTTTGAAAATTCTAAAGCAGATTATATTAATTCTAAGGAAAGCACACAAGGAGTAAATAATACTTTAGTATTAATTTTTCTTAATAATCCTAGTAAAAAGCGGGTTTAAATATCTTGCTAGCTCATTTAAAAGATGAAAATAAACATTTAACAAAGGAATTTTTTACTATACCAAATGTGGAGCAAGGTTTTAGTACATATACTCCAAATGTTGTTTTTTCTTATAATGAAGAAAATTTTGCCCAGAGTGGAATTTAGAAAAAATTGATTCTAAGATTAAAGATGAATATTTTTTTACTAATGATAATACTCAAGCTATTGCAAAAACTAAATCTATACTTGCTCAAGCTATTTTAGGCTCCATGATAGGAGTGGATATGCATAAAAGAATGGGGGAATTACGCAATAATCCTTATGAAAGTGGTGTATGGTTAAGAACTTTTGGATGGGGTACGAGTGATGAGTATAATAGTGGAAAATACTTTGAAATTTAAAGCGGACATGATAAATTAAACGAGTATTCGAATTTCGAGCTTTACAGTGGAGTAAGGTTTTTATAGTGATTTTGTTTTAGATATATTTATTATCAAAATGAAATAAATGCAAATTTTATTCCAGGAAATCAAGGTAGATTAGATGATAATGATGGTTCGCATAATATTATCTTAAGTGCTGAGTTAGGTTATAGAAAAGCTTATGATAAATTTTATCTTGAGCCGAGTTTGGAATTTATCAGTGGTTATGTAGGAGCTATGGATCTAAAGGAGATATTGCTGGTTTAAAACGATTTTCTTATATTCCTTTAGTCGTAAAAACAGCATTTTTCATAGGAAGTCAAAATTAAAATTTAAATTTTAGAACAGGACTTGGTTTGTATGCGGATCCGATTAAAGCAGGAGATCAAATCTTGGAGGATCAAGCAAGTCAGAGAAGATATGAAGGAAAAAAGATCAAAGAATGTTTATAAATTTAGGAAATGATTATAAGCTTAACGATAAAACACGCTTTAGTTTTGAATTTGAAAAGACATTTTTTGGCGATTTAAATGTAGATTGGAGTGCAAATGCTAATTTAAGATATAGTTTTTAAATAAAAAATAATTTAAAAATTGTATTTTTATTTTAAGCTTTTTTGTTTATAATACTTGCTTTTACATTTAAAGGATAAAGATGAAAATAAAAGTTGGGATTTTAGGAGCGAGTGGTTATGCGGGCAATGAGCTTGTACGCATTTTGCTTAATCATCCCAAAGTTGAAATTTCTTATTTAGGTTCGAGTTCTAGCGTGGGGCAAAATTATCAAGATCTTTATCCTAATACCCCTTTAAATTTATGTTTTGAAAACAAAAATTTAGATGAACTTGAACTTGATCTTTTGTTTTTGGCTACTCCGCATGAATTTAGTGCTAAGCTTTTAAATGAGAATTTGTTAAAAAAGATGAAAATCATTGATTTAAGTGCGGATTTTCGTCTTAAAAATCCTAAAGATTATGAGCTTTGGTATAAATTCACTCATCCTAATCAAGAGCTTTTGCAAAATGCAGTTTATGGACTTTGTGAGCTTTATAAAGAAGAAATAAAAAAAGCAAGTTTGGTGGCAAATCCAGGTTGCTATACCACTTGTTCTATCTTAAGTCTTTATCCGCTTTTTAAAGAAAAAATCATCGATTTTAACTCAGTTATCATTGATGCAAAAAGTGGAGTAAGCGGAGCAGGAAGAAGTGCAAAGATGGAAAATCTTTTTTGCGAAGTTAATGAAAATATCAAAGCTTATGGTTTGGCTTCGCACCGCCATACTCCCGAAATTGAAGAGCATTTAAGCTATGCGGCCAAAGAGAAAATCACTCTACAATTTACCCCTCATCTTGTGCCTATGCAAAGAGGAATTTTAATCAGTGCTTATGCAAATTTAAAAGAGGACTTGCAAGAACAAGATATACGCGATATTTATACAAAATACTATCAAAACAATAAATTCATAAGGCTTTTACCGCCGCAGTCGTTTCCGCAGACTCGGTGGGTTAAATCAAGCAATTTTGCGGATATAAATTTTAGTGTAGATCAACGCACAAAGCGTGTTATTGTGCTTGGTGCTATTGATAATTTAATCAAAGGTGCAGCAGGACAAGCTGTTCAAAATATGAATTTAATGTTTGATTTTGATGAAGATGAAGGACTTAAATTCTTTGCAAATTTGTAAAGGATAAAAATGTTAATACGAGCTATGCAAAAAAGCGATTATGAAGCCGTTTATAAGCTTTGGTGCGAGATAAAAGGCTTTGGGATAAGAAGCATTGATGATAGCAAAGAAAATATAGAAAATTTTTTAGATAGAAACCCAGATCTTAGTGTTGTAGCAGTGCTTGGTGAAGAAATTGTAGGAAGCATACTTTGCGGGCATGATGGACGCACAGGGGGATTTTATCATGTATGTGTGCATAAAGATCATAGAAAAAAGGGTATAGCACACGAGATGACAAAATTTTGTCTTGAGGCCTTAAAAGCTCAAAAGATCAATAAAATCGCCTTAATCGCTTTTAAAAACAATGATTTAGGCAATGAGTTTTGGAAACATTATGGTTTTACTTTAAGAGAGGATGCGAATTATTACGATCTTTCTTTAAATGAGTATAATCAAACTAGCTTTAATGCTTAAGGAATGATCATGCAAAAATATTTAGAAAAAGCCAATGTCTTAATCGAAGCTTTGCCTTATATACGCAAATTTAATTCCAAGATTATACTTATAAAATACGGCGGATCAGCTATGGAAAATGAAGAGCTAAAGCATTGCGTGATGCAAGATATAGCTCTTTTAAAACTTGTGGGTTTAAAGCCTATCATCGTACATGGTGGGGGAAAAGATATTTCTGCTATGTGTGAAAAATTAGGCGTAAAGAGTGAGTTTAAAAACGGTCTTAGGGTTAGTGATAAAGCCACTACTGAAGTAGCCAGTATGGTTTTAAATCATATCAATAAAAATTTAGTCCATAGTTTGCAAAATTTAGGAGTTAAAGCCATAGGGCTTTGTGGTAAAGATGGCGCGCTTTTAGAATGTGTGAAAAAAGATGAAAATTTAGCTTTTGTTGGCACGATACAAAAGGTAAATTCGAAAATTTTAGAAGAGCTTTTGGAAAAAGATTTTTTACCTATCATTGCTCCTATTGGCATGGATGAGAATTTTAATACTTATAATATCAACGCTGATGACGCAGCTTGTGCGATCGCTAAGGCTTTAAGGGCTGAAAAACTTGCTTTTTTAACTGATACTGCAGGGCTTTATGAGGATTTTAATGATAAAAATTCTTTAATTTCTAAAATCAGCCTTGAACAGGCTAAAATTTTAGCTCCTAAAATAGAAGGTGGTATGCATGTAAAATTAAAATCTTGCATTGATGCTTGTGAAAATGGAGTCAAAAAGGTACATATTTTAGATGGGCGTGTGAAACATTCTTTGTTGCTTGAGTTTTTTACCGATGAAGGTATAGGCACTTTGGTGGGTTAAAGGATGAAAATGGATTATAAAGAACAAAGTCATATTATCCCTACCTATAAGCGTTTTGATATAGTTTTAGAAAAAGGGCAAGGGGTTTATCTTTTTGACGATAAGGCTAAAAAATATCTTGATTTTTCAAGTGGCATAGGTGTTTGTGCTTTAGGATATAATCATGCTAAATTTAATGCCAAAATCAAAGCGCAAGTGGATAAGCTTTTGCATACTAGCAATTTATATTATAATGAAAATATAGCTGCTGCAGCTAAAAATTTAGCCAAAGCTAGTGCTTTAGAGCGTGTTTTTTTTACAAATTCTGGTACAGAAAGTATAGAAGGAGCGATGAAAACAGCTAGAAAATACGCCTTTAACAAAGGTATTAAGGGTGGACAATTTATCGCTTTTAAGCATTCTTTTCATGGGCGTACTTTAGGGGCTTTATCGCTTACTGCTAATGAAAAATATCAAAAGCCTTTTAAACCTTTAATTTCAGGGGTTAAATTTGCAAAATATAATGATATTTCAAGCGTTGAAAAATTGGTGAATGAAAAAACTTGCGCTATTATCTTAGAAAGCGTGCAAGGAGAAGGTGGGATAAATCCTGCAAATAAAGATTTTTACAAAGCCTTAAGAAAGCTTTGCGATGAAAAAGATATATTATTAATCGCTGATGAAATTCAATGTGGCATGGGTAGAAGTGGAAAATTTTTTGCCTATGAGCACGCACAAATTTTGCCTGATATCATGACTTCAGCTAAGGCTTTAGGTTGTGGGCTTAGTGTGGGTGCTTTTGTAATAAATCAAAAAGTAGCAAGCAATTCTTTAGAAGCGGGCGATCATGGTAGCACTTATGGGGGAAATCCTTTGGTTTGTGTAGGAGTGAATGCGGTTTTTGAAATTTTTAAAGAAGAAAAAATTTTAGAAAATGTCAATAAACTCACGCCTTATTTAGAGCAAAGTTTAGATGAGTTGATCAAAGAATTTGATTTTTGTAAAAAACGCAAAGGCTTAGGGTTTATGCAAGGGCTGAGTCTTGATAAAAATGTAAAAGTAGCTAAGGTCATTCAAAAATGCCAAGAAAATGCACTTTTACTGATAAGTTGCGGGGAGAATGATTTGAGATTTTTACCTCCTTTGATTTTGCAAAAAGAACATATTGATGAAATGAGTGAAAAGTTAAGAAAGGCTCTAAAGAGTTTTTGATAAATTTTGTAAAAAAAGTTTATTCTTTCCCATCTACTATAGGCACAAATAAACATTCTTCTAAAATTTCTTTTTGTAAATTTGTGCCATTTTTTCTAAGGCGTGTGATGAATTGTTTGCCATTGTGTAAAATAGGAGCAACTAAAATACCATCATCACTTAATTGATCGAGTAAAATTTCAGGAATTTGTGTCGCATAAGCAGAAAATAAAATCCTATCATAAGGAGCATAATTTTTCCAGCCATTTTGCCCATCATCAAATTTTACATTGATATTAAAAAGTTCTAATTCTCTAAAAGTTTGGGCGGCTTTTTTGGCTAAATTTTCTATGCGTTCTATGGTAAAAACCCTTCTTATAACCTTGCTTAAAATCGCAGCTTGATAACCGCTTCCACAACCTATCTCTAAAATACTATCCGCATTTTTAAAATCTAAAGCCATGGTCATTTTAGCTACAGTTAAAGGAGAACTAATCCATTGAGAATTTGCTAAAGGCAAAGCATCAAGGCGATAAGCATGGGCTTTTAAAGGAGAAAAAATTTCACGCGGAATTTGACAAAAAGCATTAAAAAGCTCTTCATTGATAAAAACTTTTTGTGCAATTTCTTCAGTCATATTTTGACATCTTTTTTGTTCAAATGCGTTCATTACTTCTCCTATAAATTTAAATAAAAATTGTAACTAAAAAAGTTGAAATAGAGTTAAACTTAGCTATACTTAAATAAAAAGGAAAAAAATGCTTATAAAATTTAAAAATCATAGTCCCAAACTAGGTCAAAATGTTTTTGTTGCAGAGGGCGCTAAAATCATAGGAGAAATAGAAATAGGAGATGAAAGTAGTATTTGGTTTAATTGTGTTTTAAGAGCCGATGTTAATTTTATAAAAATTGGCAAAAGAACCAATATTCAAGATCTTAGCACAGTTCATGTTTGGCATAGGGAATTTGATGAAAAAGGAAAGTTAAAAGATGCTGGTTTTCCTACAATAATAGGAGATGATGTAACTATAGGACATAATTGCGTTATCCATGCTTGTGTGATAAAAAATCGTGTTTTAATCGGAATGAATGCTGTTATCATGGATAATGCTTTGATAGAAGAAGATAGCATAGTGGGTGCTGGAAGCGTTGTAACAAAGGGTAAAAAATTTCCGCCACGCTCTTTGATACTTGGAAATCCTGCAAAATTTGTGCGTGAATTAAACGATGAAGAAGTCAGCTTTCTAAAACAATCCGCTTTAAATTATGTGGATTTTAAAAACGAGTTTTTAAAAGATCTTCAGTGATATTTTGAAGTTTAGGCGAGAGTTTTACTTCAAATTTCACAAAACGATCAAGATCTAAAAAACTCTCATCGAGTTTTGAAATTTGCTCTTTTGTATAATCTTGAATAGTATTTAAAGATGACTTTTTAAGAAGTCTTTTTTCTTTGTAGACTAATTCTAAAAGTTCTTTGCGTTCTAAATTTTCATCTTGATTTGGGTTTTCGTCAAAAACATAAAGCTCATCAAAAAGGATTTTTTGCGTGTTTTTATCATAAACCCTAAAAAGCTTTTTAAAATGAGGTAGGGTTGATTTTTCGTTATTTTCGCTGATTTTGATTTTAGGTTTTATGCCTTGATCTTCTAAGGCTGCGAGTTTATAAACGCAACTAAAAATAGGATCACTTGAAGCAGTGATCAATCTTTCACCTACACCAAAGATATCAATAGGTGCATTTTGTTCTTTGAGTTTTTTAATGCTCCATTCATCAAGTGCGTTAGAAACTATGATTTTACATTTTTGAAGTCCTGCTTGATCAAGTTCTTGTCTGATTTTCAAACTCAACTTAAGTAAATTTCCAGAATCTATTCTCACGCCGCCTTCTTGAATACCAAATTCTTTAAAAACTTTAATCGCATTTTTAAGTCCGCTATTTAGACAATCATAAGTATCAATCAAAAAAACAGGATTTTTTGGATAAATTTTCACATAAGCTTTAAAAGCTTCAAGTTCATTTTCAAACATTTGCACCCAAGAATGTGCCATAGTTCCATTGATAGGGATATTATAAATTTTTCCTGCTAAAGTACAAGCACTTCCTATGCAACCTCCTATAAAAGCTGCTCTTGCTCCTTTTAAGGCTGCTTCACTTCCTTGTGCTCTGCGTGAACCAAATTCTAAAATTTTACTGTCTTTAGCTGCACGCACGATACGATTGGTTTTGGTAGCAATAAGGCTTTGGTGGTTTAAACTTAAAAGTAAAAAAGTTTCTAAAAGCTGTGCTTCTATGGTTGTAGCTTTAACGCAAAGCAAAGGTTCGTTTGGAAAAATCACTTCTCCTTCGCGCATAGCATAAATTTCACCCTTAAATTTAAAGTTAGTTAAAAAATCTAAAAATTCTGTATCAAAAATACTTTGTTTTCTTAAAAATTCTATATCTTCTGCATCAAAACTCAAATTTTCAACAAAGTCTAAAATATCTTCAAGACCTGCAAAAATAGCAAAAGAACCCGAATCTGGAATTTTTCTAAAAAATATATCAAAATAACAAATTTGATCTTTTTTATCGCTTTTGAAATAGCCTTGAGACATTGTAAATTCATAAAAATCACAAAGCAAGGCTAAAGAAGTTTTAGAAGTCATCAAAGCTTATGCTACCCTTAGAATAATTCGTTACTTTACTTTCAAAGAAATTGCTCTTTTGATCGTTAAATTTTGAAAAATCATCTACCCATTTAATAGGATGTTTTGCATTGTATAACTTATCTAAATTGATCGCGCTTAATCTTTGATCTACAAGATAATGGATATATTCTTCTATGATATCATCAGTAAAGCCCATGATTTGATTTTGAGTGATGTATTTACCCCATTTGATCTCAAGATCTCCAGCTTTTTTAAACATATCATAAATTTTATTGATATTTTCATCATGGAATAAATCAGGTCTTTCTTTGCGTACTGAATTGATCATATTTTGAAATAATAAAAGATGTGTGATTTCATCTCTTTGGATAAAGCGGATCATTTGTGCTGAACCTAGCATTTTTCCTGCACGTGCAAGTGCGTAAATGGCAGTAAAACCACTATAAAAATATACTCCTTCTAAAATTTGATTTGCCACCATAGCCAAAAGAAGTTTATTATCATCTACATCGCCTGCTAATTCTTCATAAATGCTTGAAATAAAGTCATTTTTTTCACGCAAAGTTTCATCATGCTTTTCCATTTCATAAATCAAATCTGTATTATCGCAAATCGCTTCAACCATAACAGCGTAAGATTTTGAATGGTTTGCCTCTTCATAAGCTTGGCGTGCCAAAACCGCATTGATTTCAGGAGCTGTGATGTAAGGGTTGATATTATCTGCTAAATTATTGGTTTGAAAACTATCCATAGAAATAAGCTGACTCCAAACCAAATCATACATTCTTTTTTCACCTACAGTTAAATTACAGCGATAATCAAGTGCATCTTTAGTTGTATCCACTTCTTTTGGAAACCAAGTATTTGCCTCCATTAAATCCCAAAGTTTTAAAGCCCAGGTATATTTTGCCTTAGTGAAATTTAAAATTCCATGTGGGTTACCATCAAAAATTTTACGATCTCCTAGGGTTTCGTTTGAGTTTGGATTGTAAATTCTTTTTCTTTGCATTTTTAACCTTTCTTTATGCTTTTAGTAGCTATACAACTTTGAGTTAAAATATCGTGTAAATTTAAACGATCTTTTCTTACAAAACTGACAAATAAACCAAAGAGTAAGCCAAAACTTATAATAAATATCACATATCTTAGTAAAATTCTAAGAAAACTTAGTTTCTTTCCCGTTTTTATATCAATAAGATATAAATCATATGCTTTAAGACCTGGGCTTTGTGCCTTTTTTGTTAAAAAAATAGCTTGAATCAAGCCAAATAAAAAAGTACATAAAGTTGTGATAAAATGGTTGTTTAAAAAAGCTTCTTTAGAGCCTAATAGAAAATAAAATAAATACAAAATAGGAACATAAATAAGAAAAATATCTATAAGCAAAGCTCTAAATCTTAGCCATCTAGAGCTAATTTTTGCTTTAGTTTTCATTTAATTTCCACGGCTTCCTGGTTTTATAGCTTTACTCCCTTTTTTACAAAGTGGACAATTTGTTTCATCATAAATTTCAAATTCAAAATTTCCTAGAGTAAAGAGTGGTAAATTTTCAGGTAATTTCGCATTATCTTTTCTTGGAGATTTTAAATTTTCTACTGCACAGAAACCACGATTTGCCAATGCTGCAAAACCTACAACAATGCCACCTAAACTTTCAATGATTTTTGCACTCTCTAAAGCACTACCACCTGTAGTAATGATATCTTCACAAATTATAAATTTTTCACCCTTTTTCACCTCAAAACCACGTCTTAAAGTCATTTCTTTATTTACTCTTTCAGTGAAGATAAAACGTTTACTACAAGCTCTCGCAAGCTCATAACCTGCTAAAATTCCACCTAAAGCAGGAGAACAAATGCTATCAAATTCTATCTTATAGCTTGCAATAATCTTTGCAAGTTCATCACAAAGTTTTGCTGCTAATTTTGGATTCTCTAAAACTTTTGCACTTTGAAGATAAAATTGCGAATGTTTACCTGAACTTAGTAAAAAATGCCCTTCTAAATAAGCACCACAACCTTTATAAATTTGCTCTAAATTCATCGTTAAACCTTTAAAAGTTCACTTTCTTTACTTTTTACACTCTCATCAATTTTTGTTGTATAGGTGTCGGTAAGTTTTTGCACTTCATCATAAGCTTTTTTTGCTTCATCTTCGCTTATTGCCTTATCTTTTTCTAGTTTTTTAACTGCATCGTTGGCATCTTTGCGTATATTTCTTATAGAAACTTTTGCCTTTTCACCCATAGCTTTAGCTTGCTTTACATTTTCTTCTCTTTGCTCTCTAGTCATCGGAGGGAAAAATAATTTTACACTTTCGCCGTCATTGTTTGGATTTACACCGATATTTGCAGCTGCAATAGCGCTTTCTATGGTTTTTAGTAAAGGTTTTTCCCAAGGAGTGATGCTAATAGTTGAAGCATCACTTGCTAAAACAGTTGCTACTTGATTTAAAGGAGTTTGAGTTCCATAATAATCCACTGTAATATGATCTAAAATATGGGTATTAACTTTTCCAGTTCTTAAAGTGGTGAAGTCTTTTTTTAAGGCTTCTAAAGATTTTTCACTTTGGGTTTTTTGTTTGTTAAAAATTTCATTTAGCATTATCATTTCCTTTGATTATTTACTTGAATTAACATCGCTTGGAAGTTGTGGTGCACTTGGAGCGATAGAATTTGTGTTTGGGGTAGCAGGCACAATAGGAGCACTTGGAATAGTAGTATTGTTGTTTTCTACTTTAATTTTCTCTGCTAGAGAGTCTTTGCTAGCTTTATTGTATAAATAACCAAGACCAATAGTATTTGCAATAAGTAAAATTCCCATAACAAAGGTAAATTTTGCCAAAAATCCAGCTGGTCCTTTGGCACCAAATAAACTTTCATTGCTTCCACTATAAGCTCCAAGTCCTATACTTGAACTTTTTTGAAGTAAAACTGCTATACAAATAACTACAACGATGATAAATTGCAAAATGATTAAAAGAGTGATCATTGAAAATTCCTAAAAGTTAATTTTTAAATGATTATTTTAGCTAAATAAAACTTGAAAAGTTTTGAAACTTGAAAAGTTTTTGTGAGAAAAGTCCCACAAAAATTTATCTGCTATTGAAGCTTCTTAAGATATTAAGTAAAGATACGAAAAGATTAACAAAATCAAGATAAAGTGCTACTGCACCTTCGATTGGAGTTTCATAATTTCCGCGGATAATATTTTGCGTATCATAAAGAATGTAAAATGAAAATAATATTGCAGCTACTGCTGAAATAGCTAGATTAACTATACTGCTTTGGAAGAAAAGGTTTAGTAAAGATGCTGCTACAATAACGATTAATACTATAAATAAAGCTTTACCCATAACAGTAAAATCTTTTTTTGTATTCATAGCAAATACACTAAGTCCTGCAAAAGCAACTGTTGTTAAAGCAAAAGCTTGAGCGATGATAATTCCTCCAGCTGGTAGAGCTAACACTGAAATAAGCAAAGGTGTAAGCGTTAAACCTGAGCAGAAAGTAAAACCAAAAAGCAAAACAAGATTTAATGGAGCCTCTCTTTTTTTCCATTGCAAAGCAAATAAAAGTCCGATTTCAACAGCAAAAAGGATCCAAAAAGTTACTTGTGATTGTATAAAAAATGATGCTAAAGCAAAAATTCCTACATACGCACCTACTGTTGCAGCTAATAATGAAGCAGCAAAAAGTTGATAAGTTTGTTTAATAAAAATACTTAATTCGCTTGAGCGTGTATTTTCAAATTCTTTTGATCTTGAGTAGTCTCTATCATAAAGACTCATAAAATTCTCCTTGCAAAATTGTTAGATTTTTTAAAATCTTGAGCGAAATCTAACATATTAGACTAAATAAAAAGTTAATTTATATAATATCTTTATGATTAAATGAAATCTTTGCTGAAATTTTGTTATAATTTCAAGATTTTAGTTTCAGGTTGGTTTTATGGAAAATCTTATTAGTGGGGCGATTAAGTTTATGCAAGAAGACTTTAAGGAGCATGAAGAACTTTTTGAAAGTCTAAAAAATAAGCAAAATCCCCATACTCTTTTTATAGGTTGTTCTGATTCTAGAGTAATTCCAAATTTGATCACCAATACGGGTCCAGGTGAGCTTTTTGTAATACGAAATATTGCAAATATAGTTCCACCTTATCGTATTGGGGAAGATTACTTAGCGACAACTTCAGCAATAGAGTATGCTTTAAATTCATTGCATATTAAAAATATCGTCGTTTGTGGCCATAGTAATTGTGGAGGTTGCAATGCTCTTTATTATTCTGATGAAGAGTTAAATAAAATTCCTAATGTGAAAAAATGGCTTACTATGTTAGATCCGATAAAAAAAGATGTAATGATTTTTGCAAGAGACGATTTGGCTATGCGTTCATGGCTTACAGAAAAATTAAATTTAGTAAATTCTTTGCAAAATATACTTACTTATCCAGGCGTGCAAGAAGCTTTAGATGAAGGAAAAATAGAAGTACATGCTTGGTATTATATTATAGAGACAGGTGAAATTTATGAGTATGATTTTAAAGCAAAAATTTTTACTTTAATACAGGATAGGAAAGTTCAATGAAGAAAATTATTTTTAGTTTATGTTTTTTTATTTTATACCTTGGAGCACAAGAATTTAAATTTATTGATGCGAATATTAGTAAAGAGGATGAAGGAATTTATGCTTTAGTTGAAAAATATGTTGATCTTAACAATCAAATTAAAGAATTTAAGAAAAACAATGATGAAAATTCAAGCACTTTTAATGGTATTTTAAGTGAATTTGAAAAAGACAAAAAGACTATTTTAGCAAAAATACCCGATATGATAGTAGGACAAAAGATTAATGAAGAGGCAGTGGCTAGATTTTTAAAAGCAAAAGAAAAATTACTAGATGTTCAAAAAAAGAATATTAATAAGCCTTATATTTATACAGATGCCACTCTTAATCTAGTTTATTTTAATATTGTGGAAAGTTTTTATTCTTCTTTGTTTGAAGTGGAAAAACTTTTTAAAAATACAGCAAGCAGTGAAGATTTGATTGCTACTGTTGATAAGGCAATGGAAAATTTACAAAATTCTTCTAATGTTAATTTAGATAGTTTTAAAAGCAAAATTACAAATTCAGAAGAATTAGAAAAAATTACCCTAAAAGAAAGATATATCAGTAATGCTGTAGATTCTTATTCTGAAATTCTTAAGTATTTACGCTCAAATGCAGATTTGCTTGAAAGTAATTATATTTTTTCATTACTCGAGCTTCAAGTTTGGATAGATCGTATAAATGAGGCAATTGGGGTAAGTTTTGTTAATATCGGAAAAATAGTAATTTCTGCTTTGGTTTTAGTATTTTTTATATCTTTAAGATGTTTTTTTGCAAATATAGTATATTTTTTCCTTGTTCAGTTTTTTTATAGAAATAAAAATGATGTAGATGATATTAAAGTCATTTTTATTGAGAATATTAAAAAACCCGTAGGCTTCTTGTTGATTGTCTATGCTATTTCTCTTTGTCTTACTATAGCAACTTATCCTGCACCTTTGAGTGTAAATTTAAGTAATTTTTTTCATATAGTTTATGCAGTTTTAATTGCATGGCTTATTTTAAGAATGCTTGATGGTTATGGCGTGGTATTGGTTTCTAAACTTGCTCAAAAAAGTGGAAAAAAAGAAGTTGTAAATTTAATTATTAAAATTTTATATTTTGTCATTATTATTATAGCTTTATTATATATTCTTGCTCAACTTGGTTTTAATATTTCGGCTATTATTGCATCTTTGGGAATTGGTGGTTTAGCTGTTGCTTTAGCGGCGAAAGATATCATTGCAAATTTCTTTGCTTCTATACTCTTACTTTTTGATAATAGCTTTAATCAAGGAGATTGGGTAGAGGTTTCAGACATAGAAGGAACCGTGGTTGAAACAGGACTTAGAAAAACTACTATTAGAACTTTTGATAATTGTCTTGTATTTTTACCAAATTCAACTATTATGGGAGCTAATATCAAAAATTGGAGCAAAAGACGCATGGGTCGCCATGTTAGAATGTATTTGGGTGTTGGTTATGATGCTACTCCTGAAAAACTAGAACAATGTGTAAAAGATCTAAGAGAATTTTTGCATACAAGTGATTTAGTAGCTCACGATGAGGATAGCGCATTAAAATATGGCGATCATACAACAAAATATCGTCAAAATCTTGTATCTATTAATGATTTAGAAGGCTATAAAAATGCTTGTTATGTGGCTTTAAGTGAATTTGCAGATAGTAGTATTAATATAGAGCTTTATTTTTATATCAAAGAAATAGGTGGAAAAGATTTTAGAGAAGCTAGACAAAGTTTAATGCTTGAGTTTATGCGTATAATTGAAAAAAATGGTTTAACCTTTGCTTTCCCAAGTCGTAGTATTTATATAGAAAATTTACCACCCCTTGATTTGCAAGCAAAAGCTAAAAAATAGCAAGATTTTATCTTGCTATTTTTTAAACCGGCATAACGCGTATATTTGGACTTAATTCTTCTTGTAAAATTGTTTCAATAGCATAAAGTGTTGCACCACTTCCACTAGAACAACCACTACAAGCACCAAGATAACGAATATAAACATCAATTGCTGCACCTTCAGCCTTTTGTATATCAATCACTTCCAAATCTCCACCATCATTATGAAGCATAGGGCGAATTTCAGCATCTAAAACACTTTCAACTGCTTTTAATTGCCCCACTACGGTCATTTCATCAAAAGCTACATCACTTTTCATTGTATTTTTGAGTTTTTCTCTATCTATTTCAGCTCTAGTTTCAGCTAAAATATCTACAAGGTAATAATCTCTTTTTTCATGTCCGCCTGGTTTGATACAGGATTTACAAAAAGCACCCGCTTTAGTGTATTGTGTGATTTCTTCTACGCTATGCAAATCATTAAGTTTAATCACTTCTTTAATAGTTCCAAGACTTACCCTAGCGCACTCGCAAACTATAATTTGATCTTCAAAATCTTCAGGACTTATGCCTTTATAATGCGCTGCTGCTTGTTTGATTACATCATAAGCCATAACCGAACAGTGCATTTTTTGAGGTGGAACAGCTGGAGTTTCTGGATTATCACGCATAGCAAATTCCACATCTAAATTTGTGATTTTTACTGCTTCATCTACAGTTTTTCCTATACAAAGATCCACCATAGTATCACTACTTGCTATAGCTGTACCACAACCAAAACTTTTAAATTTTGCATCGATAATTTTATCAGTTTTTTCATCTACAAGCCAAAAAAGTCTTACTGCATCGCCGCAACTTTCTGCGCCAAAATCAGCTACGATCAATTTTGCATTGCGTGCTTTAGCATCTTCTTCACTAAATTCTCCCATATGTTGAGGATTATTCATTCTATCTTGAACTTTTTGTGAATACTCATCCCAAATGGATCCACCAATTAAACTATTTTTTCCCATTTTTCATCCTTATTTGTAATTATTTGGATTATAAGCATAAGTACAAGAAATTGCTCTTAATCTCTGTGTTGCATTTTTAATTTGTTTTGCTGCATAATCAATTTCTTCTTCAGTGTTAAAACGTGACAAAGAAAGCCTTAAAGCTGTATGCGCTAAATCATGCTCCGCACCGATAGCTTCCATAATAGGATTGCTTTCTAAAGCTTCACTTGCACAGGCTGAGCCCGTACTTGCAGCTATACCATTTTTATTTAAATCCCAAAGCATTGCTTCGCCTTCAACTCCTTTAATACTTGCTAAGATTGTATTAGGCACACGGTGTTTTCTTTTTCCAACCACTGTTGTATCAGGCAAGGCTAAAATTTGATCTTCTAGTTTATCTCTTAAACGGCGTATATGAGAATCTTCAAAATCAAGCATAGTATTTGCAATACGCAAAGCCTCGCCCATAGCCACTATATAAGGCACATTTAAAGTCCCGCTTCTACGACCACCCATGTGTTCTCCACCGTGTAAAAGTGGAGTAAGCTTAAGTCCTTTTTTTATAAAAAGTCCACCCACACCCTTTGGTCCATGAAATTTATGTGCCGAAAATGAAGCAAAATCAACTCCTACTTGAGTTAAATTAACCTTTATTTTACCTACTGCTTGAGTAGCATCTGTATGAAAAAGAGCACCAAATTCATGCGCAAGTTCTGCCATCGCTTTAATATCAAAAATCATACCTGTTTCATTATTTGCCCACATAACACTTACAAGTGCTGTTTTATCGCTAATCACTTTACGCAAATCTTCTACAGTAGAAACTCCTTCTTCGTTTACAGGAAGTTCTATGACTTTTACTCCAAGACTTTTTAAAAAATAAGCAGCAGCAGTAACAGCAGGGTGTTCTACACTAGAAATAATCACTTCATTGCGCTCTCTATCTAAAATATGATCAAAATACACACCCTTAAGCACCCAGTTAATGCTTTCTGTCGCACAGGAGGTTACAATTATGTCATCTAGGTCATTTGCTCCAAGTCCTGCATAAAGTTTATCCAAAGCTTCTCTTAAGGCAGGATGTGTTGCGCTACCATATTGATGAAGGCTATTTGGATTTCCATACATATCCTTTAAAAAAGGTAGCATCAACTCATAAGCATTAGGATCAAGCATTGTCGTTGCGTTGTTATCTAAATATACTTTCACTTTAAAATCCTTAATTTATCCTTAATTTTAATTAGGATATTTTTTATCTTTATTTGAAAATGGATAATAACAAAAATTTATAAAAATTAGGTTAAAAATTATAACAAAAATAAAATGCTAAAGTAAAATTTTAAAGTGAAATATTTTGTGAATTTTATATAGCAAAAATGAGAAATACTATTTCTTAAATTTTTCTTCGTAATACTTTACTATTTTTGAATCTTCTTTGGCTGTATGTTTAAAGATAAAATCTTGAACAACGAGATTTAATTTTTCGGTCATTATATTTACAAATTTAGCTTCACTGATGATAATTTCTTCAATTTCTAAGATAATTTTTCTGTGAATTCTTGTATGATGGTTGATATAAGGATATTCTATTTTTCTCATAAAGGCTTCTTCATCTGAAAAATGTCTATTGATCATTATCAACAACTCTCTTAAGACAATTTTTAATTCTTTTGTTCCAACATGACATTGGTTCATTAAAGAGAGTTTTTTAGAAATTTCAAAAAGTTCTTTATGTTGATGATCTAAAAGATCATTATTCATTGAAATAATTTTTTCATTATAAATCATGGTTTTGAGTACTTTTATATTTATATTTTTTGAGAGCGGATTATAATGCTATAATACTTAAAATTTTATTAATTAATTATATAAAAATTATTATTATTAAAGTATTTATAATTTATATATTTTTTAAAAAATTATTTTAAACCATCACAGACATATAAGAGTTTAAAATTTTATTTATATTTGCTTGTTTTTGACGACGATCTAAAAAATTTTCTATAGAGCTAGAACGTAGTTGATTTGCTTCTTCTAATCTTTGCGTATCTTGACTTTGGTTTTGATATTGTTTTTTAAGAGCATCAAAATCATTGCGATTTTGATCGATATAAATTTGAAATATTGAACTTGAATTTGCAAATTCTCTTAAATCCATATCTTTTTGGTAGTTAATATATTGTTGAAAAAATACAGATAGTTTATCTTGAGTACTTGTTTTTTTATCTACGCCATTCACATAAAGATAAAGATCAAAACTCATCTTTTTTTCATTTTCTTTTTTGATGTAATCTTCTATATCTGTTTCACCCTTGAGAATTTTTTGTAAATTTTGATGAGAGCTTAGTTCTAAAGTGGCAGGTTTCATAAAAAAGTTAAATTCTTTTTCGTTTTGAGTTTTTATATCATGGTAGATAAAATTCATTAAAAGACCAGATTTTGATACTTCTGCATTTTTAGTTAAATAAGGTTTTAAAATTTCATTAGAAGAAGTGTTTTCTATGGCTTTATCAAAGTGAAAATTAGTTATTTTATTATCTAACATTAAAGTATTTAAATTTGTGATATTACTTAATGCCAAATCAATTTCTTCTTGATTGTTGTAAATTCTTGAAATTTGGCCTAAAAATTCTCCATTATCTGTTGAAAAACCTGATGATAGTTTTGAAATAAGATCGCGACTTAAATAAGCATTATCATCTTGTAAAAATTCTGAATTTATAGATTTTAATGAACTATGATAGCTATTTAAAAGATAAGGTAGATCAATTTTATTGTAGTTTAAATTTTCATCTTGTTTTGCGAGTTCTTTCGCTATGCTTCTAACGCTTTTAATGTTGATATCATAAGATTCTGGTATATTTGCAATTTTATTTAAATCTTTATCAAAAAAACCTTCTTCATTGATTCTAAATCCAAATTCACTAGCATAAGTGATATTATTAAAAATATAACTTAATTGTTCTAAGCTATTTTCATTTCCTTTTTGATCTAAGGCTTTGCTATCTTTAATCAAATTTAGAGCAGAGCTATTCTGCAAAGGATTAGATAAGGTTAAATTTTGATATGGATTTGCCGAATTTATAGTCATTTTAAATCTTTCCAAAATATTGCTGATTTTTTTATAAGCAAAATGCGTGCCAAGTTTTTTAAAAATTAAATTCAGTCAAAAATTAGAAAAAATTTGATAGTATTTATCTTTTCTTTTAAAGTTTGAAAAATAAAAATTTATCTAAATAAGGAAAGCGTATGCCAAAGATGAAAAGCGTTAAAAGCGCAGTTAAACGCTTCAAAGTAGGTAAAAATAAAATCAAAAGAGGCTCAGCTTTTAGAAGTCATATTTTGACTAAAAAACCTGCAAAAAGAATGCGTGATCTTCGCACAGCTAAATATGTGCATAGCACAAATGTAAAAGCTGTTGAAAAAATGCTAGGAATTTAAGTTTTTGACTAAAAGTCATTCAAACTCCCCTCTGAGATAAAATTTCAAGGGCAAGCTCCAAATTTGGACGCCACTTTATGAAAGGAAATAAAAATGGCAAGAGTAAAAACAGGTGTTGTTAGACGCCGCAGACATAAAAAAGTTTTAAAATTAGCGCGTGGTTTTTATAGTGGACGACGCAAACATTTTAGAAAAGCAAAAGAACAACTAGAAAGAAGTCTAGTCTATGCTTATCGTGATAGACGCCGTAAAAAAAGAGACTTCCGCCGTCTTTGGATTGTGCGTATCAATGCTGCTTGCAGACTTAATGATTTAAGTTATTCAAGATTTATCAATGGCCTTAAAAAAGCAGGTATTGAACTTGATAGAAAAATTCTAGCAGATTTAGCTATGAATGATGCTGCTGCTTTTGCAAAAATTGCAGAGGCCGCAAAAAAAGCACTTTAATTTTTTAGTGTAAGAATTTCAAGATTTTTGATTC
The DNA here is from genome assembly GCF_011067895.1 of Campylobacter sp. CFSAN093249. Taxonomy (NCBI): domain Bacteria; kingdom Pseudomonadati; phylum Campylobacterota; class Epsilonproteobacteria; order Campylobacterales; family Campylobacteraceae; genus Campylobacter; species Campylobacter sp. CFSAN093249. The sequence goes on from NZ_JAAMWM010000008.1 coordinate 79,231, forward strand.
TTGAAATTCTTAATTTTTTTAGTATTAATTTAGTTTAGCTAGAACATCTTCATAACATTTGAGTTGATTTAAGATTATTTTATTAATCTCATTTGTCATTTCTAGTTTTTGACCTTTTATATTAAGATAATAGTATTTAAAATCACTGTATTTTTGTATGAAAGTTTTTAAATATCTAGGTTTGAAATCATTAAAATTTTCAACTTCATAAAAAATATTGCCACTAAACTTTTTGCAATTCCCGCTCCATAAATTTCTCCAAAACTAGAAAAACCAACTATGGGAAAATTATTAAAATGGATTTGATTTAAATGTTCTTTGTTGTGAAGTCTTCTTAAGATACAATCGTTAAAAATTACTCCTAGTGGTTTTGGTTCATTAAGAGAAAATTTTTCATAATCTTTTTTTATAGCTTCAATAAAATTTGTTTTTTTAAGCAAGCATAATTCTTGAGCGCTTTCTATATCACAATAACTAAATAATGTTTTATTTGGGTTGATTTCCATAGGGGAAATAAGATAGTCTTCTCCAATTTTTAAAGCAAAAGTATATTCTTGCATTTTATTTTTAAGTTCTTCAAAAGTACAGTTAAAATAATTACATAAAGCTTCAACCGCGTTGATGGATTGAAAGGTTTTTTATTAATAAATTCGCTACGGTTTTATCATATAAGCTTACATCAAGTATGGTAAAGGTAATGTTGCTTTGAGGATTGAAATTTTGAGACTTCATTAAATTAAAACGGTATTTAGGTTTAAATTGAACATGTATGCTTAAAGCTTGATTTTTAATATTTCTCTGTTATAAAATATAAATACTCCGCTAAAGTCCATGTTTCCGCTAGACCCACCCCCTACTAAAGCACAAGGATAGGGGTTGTGTTTGTACAAAAGTTCTAAAAGAGAACTTTCGCTTTGACTTAAACCATTATAAATTAAATAATGCAAAGTATTTATGCAGTGTGCTTCAAAAGGTATATTTATAAATAAAACTTCTTTTTCTATCAGTTTTTTTCTTTCTGTATAATCTTTTATATCACTAAAAAGCTTGATTTTATTTGTGCAAAGATTTTCTATCATATCTTCACTAAAAAGTATCAAGCTTATTCCTTGGATATTTTGTTTATAAGGACTGTTTTCAATGTTTGAGTTAGAATCAAGGTTGCATAATAAATCAGTAGCACTGCTTAAGATGATATCACATTGCTCATTTATAGAATTTTGAATCTTATTTCCTATGATCGCTAGATTAAGTTGATTGACACAAAGCCTATAATTAATTTTGGCTTGATGTTTATTTTTTTTAATTTTTCTTCAAGTTCATTTTATTGAAGATATGGAGCTTCTAAAACTTTTTTACTTCTTCTTTTTTTGTTGAGCTTTTATTTTTAAAATTAAAAAAACATCAATTTAACTCCATTAAAACTATTTTTTAATTACTAGTTAACTAAATCAAGACACCATAAATTCGGCATTTATTTGTAATTTTTATTATACCTTAAGTCATAAAAAATGCAATAAGTAAATTAAAATTTAGATATAATTGCAAATTATAATAATATTAATTAAGGATAAATTAAATATGATTGGAGATATGAATGAGCTTTTATTAAAAAGCGTTGAAGTATTGCCACCTTTACCTGATACTGTAAGTAAATTAAGAAAATATGTGAGCGAGGCTAATTCAAATATAGAAACTATGAAAGTTGCTGAAATCATTTCAAGCGATCCGTTGATGACGGCTAAGCTTTTGCAATTAGCAAATTCTCCTTATTATGGTTTTACAAGAGAAATTACAACCATAAATCAAGTGATTACTTTATTAGGCGTTGGTAATATCATCAATATAGTTACGGCTGATTCCATTAGAGATAATTTTAAAATAGACGTTTCACCTTATGGTTTAAATACTCAAAATTTTTTAAAAACATGCAATGAAGAGGCAACTTTTATTACAAATTGGCTTAATGATGAAGATAAAAAACTTTCTCATCTTTTAGTTCCTTGTGCAATGCTTTTAAGGCTTGGTATTGTTATTTTTTCAAATTTTCTTATACAAAATCATAAGGATAAGGATTTTTTAGCTTTTTTAAATAAAAGTGAAAATCTTGCTTTAGCGGAGAATGAATTTTTAGGCGTAGATCATATTTCTTTCTTGGGATTTTTGTTACATCGTTGGAATTTTGATGATGTTTTGATTGAAAGTATATGTTTTGTTCGCACTCCTCATGCTGCTCGTGAAGAAGTGAAAAAATCCGCTTATGCTTTAGCAATAACAGATCATCTTTTTGCTCCGCATGATGGCTCTTCTCCATTTAACGCAAAAGCTGCAGTTGCTTTACTTAAAGAGGCAAAAACTCAAGGAATTAATTTTGATTTAAACAATCTTTTATCTAAGCTTCCTAACAAAGCTAAGGAAAATTTAAACAAAGAAGATTAAAGAGCCTTTTTAAGGCTCTAAATTGTAGTGATGAAAAGTTTAATCTTACCTCCTAATGAATTTTTAGATCACTATATTTTAAACGCTGAATTTCATCGTTTTGCTGGAATTTCAAAAAATGCTTATAAATTTTGGAAAAATGTAGAAATAGGTAGATATCAAGGAACAAGAATTATATTTTTGCATAGAAATTGCATTTTAGAAAAACATCAGCAAGCTTTAAGGCAATGTAGTGGTTTAAATGGTTTTGTATTGGCAAGTGCTTTTTGTTCTTTTACTGGATTAGCTCCCTCTCATTTAGTGGAAAAAAATAATTCTTCTATTTATAAACTTTTAGAGCTTAAGGAGATTTGCGGGATTAAATTTGTTAATTTAAAAAAATTTTATGATTTTTTAGGGCTAAATTATCATCAGCATATTTATATAGAAAAATGCCATTTTTTTAGCCCAGCTCCTTTTGAAAAGCGTATTAAAATCACTGAGAGTATGTGCGTTGGGTATTATTAAGATAAGAAAAAATAAATGCACATAGCAAAGCTATAATAGCCAAAAAGAAAACATAAACTCCCAAAGAAAAACGCCAAAAATTACTTAAATTATCTAAGGCAAAACTATGCAAGAAAAAAGCAAGTTGCGGAGTTAAACCTCCAGCTATAGCATAAGCAATATTATATGAAAAAGAAAGTCCTGAAAATTTAATTTTTGCATCAAATACTTCACTCATTATTAAAGGGCAAAAATTCATCACCCCGCTAAAAAAACATACAAGTAAATATAAGCAAGCTACTAGGTTAAAATCAGCATTTTGTCTATATAAAGTATTAAAATAAAGCAAGCTCGCAATTCCAAAAAAAACACTAAAAAATACACAAGATTTAATAACGCTTATTTTATCCGCTAAAATTCCACTTATAATACACCCTAGGCAAATAAGCAAAATTCCACCTATTTGAAGATAGGTTTGTATAGAAGTATTAATTTGAAGTATTTTTGCCATATAACTAGGCATAAGCAAAATCATTACAACAATACAACCTGTCAAAACCCAAGTAATCATCATAGAAAGAACAATTCCCATTTTAGCTTTTTTAAACACTTCTTTTAAAGGAAATTTTTCTAAAGCCTTGTCTTTTTTCATTTGTTCAAAAACAGGAGTTTCTCTTAAAAATTTTCTCAAATAAGCAGAAATAATCCCAAAAATTCCACCTAAAAAGAATGGAATTCTCCAAGCCCATTCATGAAGTTCTTCTTGGGTATAAATTTTATTCATAATTAAAAAAACTAAACTACCTAATAAAATTCCACCTACAACCGAAGCGGTTAAAATTCCCAAATAAGTTCTTTTTTGACCTTGTGGTGCGTGTTCGTATACAAAAACCCAAGCTCCAGGAAGTTCCCCGCCTATAGCTATACCTTGACAAATGCGTATAAAAACTAAAAGCACAATACAAAGAAAACCTATACTTTCATAATTTGGAATAAAAGCTAGAGTAAAAGTTGGAATAACCATTAACAAAATACTAATCATAAACATTCTTTTGCGTCCAAATTTATCTCCAAAATGTGCCAGTATCACACCCCCTAAGGGACGCGCTAAATATCCAGCTGCAAATATTCCATAAGTATTAAACATTTGCCAAAAACTACTTAAATCTTTTGGAAAAAAGTTTGTTGAAATATAATTTGCAAAAAATACAAAAATAATAAAATCATAAAATTCTAAAGTTCCACCTAATGATGAAAGTCCTAAAACTTTTATATCTTTTTGGTTAAGGGTTTTGTTCATTCTTAATCTCCATCTCATAAAAATCATCATCATTGTTATCATCATCGTATTCATAATCATCATCATCATAATTATAATTTTTATGGTGATTTTGTGTATATTCTTCATCTTCATTTTCATAATCATCGTAATTTAAATCTTCTTCATCTTCATAAGCCATTGTTTTCTCCTTAAATAAAAATACAAAGCTTATTTTATCTTAAATTTGTTTGGTTTTGCTATAATTTTTATAATTTTTTAAAAGGTGAATTTATGAAATTAAGTCATTTAGATGAAAAAAATCATCCTAAAATGGTAGATGTAGGCGATAAAAATATTACTTCAAGAATAGCCACAGCTAGTGGTATGATATATATGAGTCAAGAAGCTTTTGATGTAATTAAAAACAATACCGCAAAAAAAGGTCCTGTTCTTCAAACAGCTATTATTGCGGCCATAATGGGGGCTAAAAAAACAAGTGAAATTATTCCTATGTGCCATCCTTTGATGCTTTCTAAAGTTGAAACTAATATTGTGGAATTTGTTAAAGAATGTGCATTTAAGCTTATTGTAACAGTTAAGTGTGAAGGTAAAACAGGTGTTGAAATGGAAGCTTTAAGTGGAGTTAGTATAGGACTTTTAACTATATATGATATGATCAAGGCTATAGATAAATCAATGAGAATTACGGATATAGTGCTTGAAAGCAAAGAAGGAGGTAAAAGTGGTAAATTTGTGCGATCTTAAAAAAGAACCTCAGATCAATTATCCTACTTTTTGGGATTATAAGGTGATTTTTGAGGTGCATATTAAGGCAAGTGAAATTTTTCAAGAAATTTTAGGCCAAAGAGAATATAAATTTGAACATTCGAATTCAAGTGCGAGTGGAAAATATCAAAGTTATTTATTAAATGTTTATGTTGATAGCAAAAAAGATCGTTTGGATATATTTGATAAATTAAAAGCTAAAGCAAAATTTGTACTTTAAGAAAGAAGGAAAAATGAAAAATACTTTAATTATTTTTGAAAATTCTTTATCAAATCTCGGTAAAGATGAAGCAAGTGATTTACTTGAAGACTTGAGTTTTAATCTTGCGTATAAGCAAATTTCACATAATCCTCATGAAACAAAAAAAGTTTTAAATTCTCTTTTGGTTGAATTTTTAACTATTTTGAAAAAACTTGATTTTTTTGATGATGAAAATGTTACAAAGGTTATCAAAGCTTTGGTTAAGGCGAGTATTGTAGATGCTCAAAATTCACTTTATGGGTATATTAGCGAAGCTGAATTATTAAACAAACAGATTGAAAATCAAAAGAATTTGATTAAAAATCAAATCAGCGATAATTTTTTTGAATTCGAGAATATTTTACAAGAATGTTCTTTTTGTGATGAATTTAGTGGTGGTTTAAATGATGCTATTTTATTTGATATAGAAATGCTTGGAATTTTAAAAGAAACCGCTGAAAGTGCTTTTTTAACTACATTAGAAAAGGCTGAAGATATAGAACTTACAAGTAGTGAAATAGCTAAAAATCTCGTATATAATGCCATTTGCGAAGCTCATTTTGAAAAAGAAAGAATTTTAAAAATTTCAAGTATTATTTTAAATACCGCTTTTGAAATAGCTAATGAATCTATGGCTTATGCAAAAGATCTTTGTTTAGGAGTGATTAAAGGCACAAGGGATGGTATTGTTTTGGCAATGGAAAAATTTAAAGCTTCATTAACTTATGCAAATTTTGAAGAAGATGTTAGTTTAAAAAGCAAAGAACTAATAGGTATAGAAGATGATTTTATTGCTCTTTTAAAAAAAGAGATTCAATTACAAAATGATCCTTGTAAGAGTATAGTTGAGAATTTGCTAGAACATGAACTTGATAATCTTTTTGCTAAATTTAGACGTCTTGCAGGTGAAAGCAGAGAGCAACTAATATTAGTTTTAAATGATATTAAGAAAAATCCAAAGATTAATGATTTTAACAAACTTACTCAAAGAAAATTAAATCGTTTTAAACAAGAAATTTTTGAATTAGAAAAAATTGCTAGTGAAAAATACAAAGATTTAAATTCCAAAAAAGCTAAAAAGCTCGGTGTAAGACTTTGGGAAAAAGCAAAAAAATTCGTTAAAAAATAATATCCCATTTTTGGGATATTAAATATCTATTTCTATACCTACAGGTGCGTGATCAGAGCCAAAAATATCATCTCTTATGAAAGCGTTTTTAAGTTTATCTTTTAAACCCTTTGAAATGAAAAAATAATCAATCCTCCAGCCTACATTTCTTTCTCTTGCTTTCATTCTATAGCTCCACCACGAGTATTTTTCTTTGATTTCACCATTAATTTCTCTAAAAGTATCTATAAAACCAAGCTTTAGCAAATCATCAATCCAAGCTCTTTCTATAGGTAAAAAACCTGAAGTGTTGGCATTGGCTTTTGGATGAGTAAGATCGATTTCTTTATGAGCGGTATTGACATCACCGCAAATGATAATTTCAAATCCATCCTTTAAAAGCTTATCCAAATACACTAAAAAATCTGCATAAAATTTCATCTTAAAATTTAAACGCTCTTCATCTTTTTGACCATTTGGAAAATAGATATTAAAAAGTGCAATATTTTTAAAGCGGTGTTCTAAAACCCTACCTTCTTCATCATCAAAAAATTCGCATTTTTTTACTTCGCTATTAAAATTACAAAGACTCATTACCCCAGAATACCCCGCTCTTTTAGCAGAATTAAAATACATGTGTTTAAAAGGATATTCATAAATTTTTTTAGGAAATTTATCTTCATGTGCTTTGATTTCTTGAAAACCTATAAAATCAATTTGTTCTTGTGCTATCCAATCAAGTGCATTTTTATCACAAATAGCTCTTAAGCCATTGACATTCCATGAAAGTAGTTTCATTATTTTCCTTAAAATTTTCATTAAAAGTGTAAATCATAACATAAAAAGATTTAAAACTACAATCCATTTAAAAAAATTCAATAAAATTAAAAGCTTAAATTTGGAGGTGGGATTTATATGCTTAGATTAACTTGGCTTCAGTTTACTTTTTTTAATTCTTTGATGATTGTATTGTTGAATTTTAATTTATTTTATTTTGTGTATGAAAAAAATACACAAAACTGGTTTATAACTTTTGTTTTTATTGTGGCCTATTTTGCCCTTGTTCATGTGATTTGCTCTTTGCTTTTTATAAAGTTTTTTACTAAATTTTTTTCTATATTATTTATAATATCATCTTTTTTAAGTGTTTACTTTATTAGTTTTTATGGGGTGCTTATAGATTCTGATATGATACAAAATGTTGTTCAAACAGATATCAAAGAAGTAAAAGATTTGTTAAATTTAAAATTAATCTTATTTGTTGTTTTGGCTTTATTGTTGGTTTTTTATGTTGTTAAAGTAAAAATTGATTATTATGGTAGTTTTAAATCCCATCTAAAAATTAAAATTATCAATATAATATCAGGTTTGATTGTTGTTTGTGCGGTTTTAATCCCTTTAAGTAAAACTTTCTTGCCTTTTTTTAGAAACTATAATGAAATAAGAATGTATAATACCCCTTTTTATCAAATTTATGCCGTATATCGCTATTATGTTTGTTTTGTAAAAGCTAAGCCAGAATTTAAAACTATAGCTAATGATGCTTATAGAGAAAACAATCACACTAAAAAACTTTTAGTTTTGGTAGTGGGTGAAACCGCTAGAGCGGCAAATTACTCTTTGGGTGGATATGCTAAAAATGATACCAATTTTTATACCAAAAAAGATAATGTAGTGTTTTTTGATAATTTTTCATCATGTGGAACAGCAACAGCGGTAAGTTTACCTTGTATGTTTTCTATTTCTAAGCGTGAAAATTATTCAAGTTCAGAATTTCAAGAAAATGCGATGGATGTGCTTTATAAAACAGGTGTAGATACTGCATGGTTTGATAATAATTCTGGTGGTTGTAAAGGGGTTTGTGATAGATTAGCTTATAAGCAAAAGCTTTCTAGTGATTTGGATGAAAATTTACTCGCCCCTTTTAAAGAAAAATTAAATCATTTAAGTGATCAAAATATAATAGTTCTTCATTTGCAAGGTTCTCATGGGCCAACTTATTATAAACGCTATCCAAGCGAATTTAAAAAATTTACTCCAACTTGTGATACTAATGAACTTTCAAAATGTGATAGCGAGGCTTTAATCAACACTTATGATAATACTTTGCTTTATACAGACTATCTTTTAAGTGAGATTATAAAACTATTAAAAGAGCAAAAAGATTATGAAAGTTCTTTGTTTTATCTTTCAGATCATGGTGAAAGTTTGGGTGAAAATGGTATTTATCTTCATGGTATGCCTTATGTTATAGCGCCAAGTTATCAAACCCGTATTCCTGCTATTTTTTGGAGCAATGATGAAAAATTAATGAATTTAGCTAAAGAGCATAAAGGTTTAAAACTTTCTCAAGATAATCTTTTTAGTACTCTTTTAGGATATTTTGATGTAAAAATAAGTGTTTATGAGCCAGAATATGATTTATTAAATCCTAAACTTAAGGCAAATCCATGAAGCCTAAATATCATTTTTTAAATAATGCAAGATATGCTTTAGAAGGGATTTTTGCTTTATTTAAAAATGAAATGGCGTTTAGAATTGAACTTTGTATTATTATCCCTGCGATAGTTTTTAGTTTTTTCTTAAAAGTTAGTTTTTTGGAGCATTTATTATTGGTAAGTGTTTTAATGCTTATTTTAATTATAGAGGCTTTAAATTCGGCTATTGAAGCTTGTGTTGATTTGATTACAAATGAATGGCATGAAAAGGCAAAAATTGCTAAAGATTGTGCGAGTACGGCAGTGTTTTTTAGTGTGCTTTTAGCTCTTTTTGTTTGGAGTTTTATTTTATATAGCATTTACTTATGAAATTTGAAAAATTAATACAAGAAATTTTGGGAAAAAAGCGTTTTGAATTGTTAAAATTTTTATGCGAAAATGCCGATGAAAATGGTTTTATTATGATTAAAATCAGTGAGCTTGAAGAAAAATTAAACCAAAGCAAGCCCACTATCATCGCTACTTTTAAATTTTTAGAAGAAAAAAAGCTTTTTAAGCGTCTTAAAAATGGATTTTATCAGCTAAAAATATAGGAGATAAAATGAAACTTAAAAACCCTTTGGATACGCATTTACATTTACGCGATGAAAGTATGCTTGCGCTTGTAGCTCCTTTTAGTGCAAAAGACTTTAAGGCAGGGGTTATCATGCCAAATTTAATCACCCCGCTTACTGAAATAGATGTATTAAAAGCTTATAAAGAACGCATTTTAAAAGCATGTAAAAATGAAGATTTTACGCCTTTGATGACTTTATTTTTCAAAGACTATGATGAGCAATTTTTAGAAAAAGCTAAAGACGAGCTTTTTGCTATCAAGCTTTATCCTGCAGGTATCACTACCAACTCAGATAATGGAATTTCAAGTTTTGATATAGAAAAGTTAAAACCTACATTAAATACTATGAGCGAATTAAACATACCCTTACTTGTGCATGGAGAAACCAATGATTTTGTCATGGATAGAGAAGCAAATTTTGCCAAAATATATGAAAAATTAGCTAAAAACTTTCCAAAATTAAAAATTGTAATGGAGCATATTACCACTAAGGTTTTGTGTGATTTATTAAAAGATTATGAAAATTTATACGCAACTATCACTTTGCATCATTTAATGATAACGCTTGATGATGTAGTGGGTGGTAAAATGGATCCACATTTATTTTGCAAGCCTATTGCAAAACGCTATGAAGATAAAGACGCTTTATGTGAGCTTGCTTTTAGTGGCTATGAAAAGGCTATGTTTGGAAGCGATAGCGCGCCTCATCCATTGCACACTAAAGAATGTTGTGGTTGTGCGGCTGGAGTTTTTAGCGCACCAGTGATTTTACCTGTATTAGTTGAACTTTTTGAAAAACATTCAAATGAAACAAATTTACAAAAATTTATTTCAGATAATGCTTGCAAAATCCATAATCTTAAATTTGAAAATGACAAAATTATCACTTTAGAAAAACAAGAATGGCAAGTGCCAAATGTTTATGAAGATAAATACAATCAAGTCGTGCCTTATATGGCTGGAGAAATTTTAAAATTTCAATTAAAACATTGATTTTCCACCTTAAAGGTGGAAAATTTAAGCTTTATTTACAAGAGCATCTCTGATATCTATAACAAGATAGATTACAAAAAAACTTAGAAATAAAGCAATAAAACTGACTATCAATGACAATAAACCAGCTAAAAACCCGATGCTAAACATCATAAAAAGAGAATAAAGCAAAGCTACAACAAAACTTATCGCTGCAATTGCATCAAGAATCAAGCGTCCAAATTTGATGATTAAATTTTTAACCATTAAAAACTCCTTTGAAATAATGAGTGAAATTGTAATAAATATAAGCTTAATATTTTTATAAGTTATTTATAATTAAAAGTTTTATTTTAGATTCTATAGTTTCAGTAATATTATTTTCAACAAAAGAACTTACAGTTTCTTTAGAAGCTGTGATTTTGTTCATACTTAAATGCCATAGAGCATTTTCTATAGCCTCTTCTTTTGTTCTTTGGACTTTGCGTGTTTCATCAAAAACAATCTTATGAAAAAATATATTTTTTTCTAGTAAATAATTTTCTAAATCTTTTTTATAAAAACCTTTAAATTCAGTATTAAAATATTTAAAAATCGGATCTAAAAAATCACTTTTTCTATAATCAGCCCAACCAAGATAAATTTTTATTTTGGCTAGATTTAAGAAATTTGTATAATCTTTTTCATTTTGTAAAGCAGGAGACATACTTAAAAATGCAAGATCAAATTTAACATTAGGATTGTTTTGCATCCAAGTTTCAAAGCTCAAATTTTCGCATTTTATATTGTTAAGATTTAGTTTTTTAGCATCTTCTTGTAAAATTTCAAGCATAGTATTTGCACTATCTAGGGCTAAAATTTCTTTAGCTTCTTTAGCTAAGTGTAAAGTCCAAACCCCAGTTCCACATCCTATATCTATAATGCTTTTATTTTGAAAAGAAATATTTAAATTTTGTAAATATTCAAAAGTTTGCTTTTGTATGGTGTTTAAAGTGTTTTGATATCTTGCGTAAGTTTTGGCCTTTTTATCCCATAAATTCATATATTTTCCTTGATAAAATATACAAAATCATA
>NZ_JAAMWM010000009.1:0-632 GCF_011067895.1 Campylobacter sp. CFSAN093249
ACATAATCAGGCTTTATACCATGTTTAGCTAAAATAGGATAAGAAGAATCCGCACAAAAAATTGTAGCTTTGCTAGCATACTTTTTTAATAAAGGAAGTTGTTTAGTAAGAGATGGTCCTGTAGAAACAATGATAGCTGTATCACTTATACCCTTTCTTTTAGAAAGCAATTCTTTATAACTAGGATGGGTAATCATTTGAGGAAGATTATAAACAAATTGCTCTATGCCTTGAAGAGCATCAAGAGGATCATTACCATGAGAAACAATAGAATTTTTAAAATTTTCTGCTAATTTCTTATTTAACTCCAAAACATCTTCATGAAATCTTTCATAATAATGACTCATCAGTTCTAAAAAATAAATTCTAGAAAATTGAAAGAAAGGTTTAAAAGAACAAAGTTCATTATAATCTTGAATTTCTAGTTTATTTGTATTCAAAACTATCAATCTTGCATTTTGCAATTCATGTGAAAAATCTAAGATATGAAACATTATCCAAATGATTTCTATATCTTTTTCAAAAACAACAATATGTTGATGATTTTTATTTTGCAATAAAGCTTTAAATAAAACTCCATTTCCAAAACCATAAAAATACAATACAGGATAAAGTAGGTATTTGTCATTATA